>JAEZVB010000040.1 GCA_023443285.1 Bacillota bacterium | reverse complement strand
TTCATACATTACCGCTGTTAATGCTGCTAAAGCAGCTGTTTCAGCACGCATAATACGCGGTCCCATGGTAACAATTCGCACACCATGTCTTTGGCATAAGTCAACTTCAGCAGAGTTAAAGCCGCCTTCTGGACCAATGAACAGCATATACGAATCGCTACCGTTCTCAGTAAGCGCCTGTTTTAGTCCAGAAGGCGCTTGTCCCTCATACAACATAATCTTATTGGTTGAGGCAAATTCTCTATTTTCCAGTACTTGTTTCAGATCTGTTATTGGACATATGCGTGGGATGTAGTTTCTACCACATTGTTTGGCAGCTTCCTTGGCTATTTTCTGCCAGCGTTCTACTTTATCCCGCTGTTTGGCAGCATCATAGCGAACTACCGAATGTGCGGTGGCAATTGGGATTACTCCGTACACACCAAGTTCTATTGCTTTTTGGATAATAAAATCCATTTTTTCGCCTTTAGCTAAACTCTGAACCAACCAGACAGTAATCGGCGCTTCGGTTGTATCTTCAAGAATGTCAAGCAGCCTAAGCTGTACGCTATCCGAAGCAGCCATAAGGATTTCGGCTTTTGCCGATTTTCCGTCCTGATCAGAAATTAAAATGGTAGAACCAACAGGTAATCTAAGCACATCAGCTATGTGATGAGCATCGGCGCCATTAATAACAATATGCTCATTAAGTGGTTCATCAATAAAGAAACGTCGCATTGAAGCGTCTCCCTATTGGCCGACGCTGTTAGCCACAATAGCTACCCAGCCGCCTTCTTCAATCACTTTATCAATAACAAACTCATTATCAATTAGTGCTTGGGTGACATCACTCAACCGCTCACTAATTATGCCACTGGCAATGAAGATGCCCTTATTAGCCAACCTGCTGCGTACATCAGGTAACATTTTTATTATTATATCAGCGATGATATTGGCGACAATAACATCGGCCTTGCCTGTCACTCCAGTCAAAAGATCCCCTTGGGTTGTTTTGACTGTTGCAGCAACATTGTTAATGTTAACATTTTCAGTTGCAACCCGAACTGCAACCGGATCAAGATCAATAGCATACACGGAGCTTGCACCCAGCTTTGCAGCCGCTACGGCCAGAACACCCGAACCAGTCCCTACATCAAAAACGCTATGACCGGGCTTGATTACATCTTCCAGAGAGCGAATACACATGGTAGTAGTATGATGTGTGCCTGTGCCGAAAGCCATACCTGGATCTAACTCAATAACAATGTCACCTACTACTGGCAGATATTCTTCCCAGGAAGGTTTAATAACAATATGTTCACTTACCCGCATCGGGTGAAAATATTCTTTCCAGGATGAAGCCCAATCTTCCTCCAGAACTTCGCGGCAGTTTATACAGCCACGTCCTTTATCTAGATTATGTTCTGCTAAACGGTTGATTTGTTCTTCAAATAGGCGCATTTTTTCATCCAGAAATTCATCAACTGGCAAATAAGCCTTAATGGTTACAACTTCAGTTTCAAGTTCCTCGGGGATGTCGCAATAATCCCAACTTCCTGAGCGACGGTACGTATTGATTAATTCTGGATCTTCTATTACTACCCCGCTTGCACCCAGATCATGAAACATATTGGCTACTGCTTCTGTAGCTTCATGGGAAGTTTGAATGCTGATCTCAGACCATTTCATGCGCCATCGCCCCTTACACTTAAATTACTTGATTACATAACCCCAAAAACGTCTTTGAATTTTTTAAAAAAGCCTTTTTCTTCAGCTGTCGGCTCAGCACCGCCAGCGTTAGCAAATTCTTGCAAAAGCTCTTTTTGACGATTGGTTAATTTCTTAGGAGTTACTAACTTAACACGCACGTGTTGATCACCACGCCCGTGACCACGCAAATGTGGAATGCCTTTGTCTTTAATGCGGAAAACTGTGCCTGTTTGCGTGCCTTCAGGAATTTTGAGCTGGACTTTTCCGTCCAGGGTAGGTACTTCAATTTCATCGCCTAAGGTAGCCTGCACAAAATTAATGGGTACTTCACAAACAACATCATTACCTTCGCGTGTAAATAATTTATGCTGTTTTACAAAAAGATAAACATAAAGATCGCCTGGAGGCCCGCCACGTTGCCCAGATTCCCCTTCATGGGTAACTCTCAAACGTGAGCCATTATCTACACCTGCAGGAATTTTGATTTTAATTTTGCGGTTAACCCGGACTTTTCCCCGCCCACGACATTCTTTGCAAGGCGTTTTTATAATCTTACCTTCGCCATGACAACGATCACACGCCTTAACATTGACCATGCGGCCAAAAGGCGTATTTTGCGTTACCTGAATTTGGCCTGTACCATGGCAATCAGGACAAGTTTCCGGATGTGTTCCCGGAGCAGACCCAGAACCCTGGCATGCACTACAATCCTCAGTACGTGGTACTTGAATCTCGGTCTCCAAGCCAAAAGCAGCATCTTCAAAGTTTATCTCCATGTCGTAGCGTAAATCAGCCCCGCGCTCCGGACCTGGTCTACGACTGCCGCCCCCAAAACCGAACCCAGATTGACCAAAAAACATATCAAATATATCGGAAAATCCACCAGCACCGCCGCCAAACCCGCCAGCGCCGCCGCTAGCAGCATCAAACGCAGCATGACCAAATTGGTCATACTGCGCCCGGCGCTCGGCATTTGATAGAATTTCGTAAGCTTCATTGACTTCTTTAAACTTTTCTTCGGCTTCTTGAGGGTTATCACGGTTAACGTCAGGATGGTACTTGCGGGCCAATTTGCGGTATGCCTTTTTTAACTCATCTTCAGACGCTGTTTTGGCTACACCCAGCACTTCATAATAGTCTCGCTTACTCACTTCACACCATCCCAGCTATTTATTTCTTATCTTCGTCCACCACTTTATACTCAGCGTCAACTACTTTGTCGTCTTTAGGTGCTCCACCAGCAGGGGCCTCCGGGCCGCCTGGCTGTGCTGCACCCTCAGCTTGCGCATTTGCCTGATACATAGCAGTTGATAATTCATAGAGGGGCTTTGTAAGAGCTTCGGTATCAGCCTTAATAGCTTCAATATCGGTGCCCTTTAAGGTTTCTTTCAGCTTATCAGCCGCCTGTTGAACCTGTTCTACAAGTGATTTATCAGCTTTCTCACCGAATTCTTTAATTGTCTTTTCGGCATTATAGATTAGTGAGTCAGCATTGTTACGAACTTCAACTTCTTCTTTGCGTTTTTTGTCATCGGCAGCATGAGATTCGGCTTCTTTAACCATGCGTTCTACTTCATCTTTATCCAGGCCGCCTGAGGATGTAATAGTGATTTTCTGTTCTTTACCTGTGCCTAAATCTTTTGCTGATACGTGAACGATACCGTTGGCATCAATATCAAAGGTAACTTCGATGCGGGGTACGCCACGAGGAGCTGGCGGAATACCTGATAGTTCAAAGCGTCCAAGAGTCTTATTGTAGGAGGCCATTTCCCGTTCGCCCTGCAATACGTGAATATCAACAGATGGTTGATTATCGGCAGCAGTCGAGAATGTCTGGCTCTTAGAAGTCGGAATGGTAGTATTGCGTTCAATAATTTTAGTAAATACCCCGCCAAGAGTTTCAATACCCAAAGACAGTGGAGTAACATCGAGGAGCAGTACATCTTTTACCTCACCGACAAGTACGCCGGCTTGGATAGCCGCGCCAACTGCTACGCACTCGTCCGGATTAACGCCTTTGTGAGGTTCTTTATTTAACGATTTTTTGATGGCTTCTTGAACAGCCGGAATACGAGTGGAACCACCTACAAGAATTACTTTATCAATATCTTTAGCTGATAAGCCGGCGTCAGTTAATGCTTGACGAGTTGGACCCATTGTTGATTCAACAAGATCTGCAGTCAATTCATCAAATTTGGCACGGCTCAGGTTGAGATCAAGATGTTTCGGGCCAGTCTGGTCAGCTGTTATAAATGGTAAATTAATATTAGTAGTAAGTACACCTGATAATTCAATTTTAGCCTTTTCAGCCGCTTCTTTTAGACGTTGCATAGCCATACGGTCATTAGCCAAATCAATACCCTGTTCTTTTTTGAATTCGGATACCAGCCAATTTACAACACGCTCATCAAAGTCATCACCACCAAGACGGTTATTGCCGCTGGTTGCTTTAACTTCAAATACACCGTCACCCAACTCAAGAATAGATACGTCAAATGTACCGCCACCTAAGTCAAAAACCAAAACGGTATGGTCATTACTTTTATCCATTCCATATGCTAAAGCGGCTGCTGTTGGCTCGTTGATAATGCGCAACACTTCAAGACCGGCAATAGCGCCAGCATCTTTTGTGGCCTGGCGTTGGCTATCAGTAAAATAAGCTGGTACAGTAATTACTGCCTGGGTTACTTTTTCACCAAGGTAGGCCTCGGCGTCCGCCTTGAGTTTTTGCAGAATCATTGCGGAGATTTCTTGGGGAGTATGATCTTTGCCCTCAATATTTACTTTATAGGTAGTACCCATATGGCGCTTGATAGAACTGACAGTACCGTCAGGATTAGAAACAGCCTGACGTTTTGCAATCTGACCTATAAGGCGCTCGCCATTTTTTGAAAAACCTACAACGGAAGGGGTAATACGACTGCCTTCTGGATTGGGAATAACAACAGGCTCGCCGCCTTCCATTACAGCTACACATGAGTTAGTAGTACCAAGGTCAATACCGATTACTTTTGCCATTATCGAATTCCTCCTTAAGTTAAATCTGTTTGCTAATTAATTGCCTACTACTTTTACCATGCTTGGCCGGACTATTCGGCCATTTACTTTATAACCCTTTTGCAATTCTTCAACCACTGTGCCATCAGGCTGAGTGGCATCTTCAACCCGCATGACGGCTTCATGCTGAGTTGGATCAAACATTGTACCTACAGCGTTGACCGGCTCAACACCTAATTGGACAAGAGCAGTATTGAGCTGTTTAAAGATCATTTGTACCCCTGTTGCCAATGTATCGACATCAGTGGCTTTGCTGGCTGTAGCTCGTTCAAAGTTATCCACTACTGGCAGCAACTCACATACAATTCGTTCTGCTACTACTGCAGATAATTCTTCCTTTTCCTGCTTGGTGCGACGCCGAAAATTATCAAAATCGGCTTGAAGCCGCTTATAGCGGTCAGTCATCTCATCAAGCAACTTGCTTTTTTCATCTAGCGCAGTAATAAATTCATTCACATCTTCAGATGGAAAACATATTTCCGGATTATCAACAGTTGTTGTTTCGGTTTGAACATTTTCCTGTTCTGCGCTAAGTATCTCTTGGTCTTTTGTTTTTTGTGTCACTTACTTCACCTCCAACTTAAAAATCAGGCATACTACTATCTGTGCCACCTGCTTTTTGAGCATTGGCGCCTTCTTCTTTTTTCTTAATTATAGTATCTATACGCAAAATAGCGACAGCCACTTCACCAGCTGCTTTTATAGCGTGAAGCTTGACAGGTACAGGGTCAATTACACCTTGCTTAAGCATATCAACCACTTCACCGGTATCACAATCAATACCTAGCGAATCTGAATTCTGCGCTACTTGTGTAGTCATTATTTCTTCCACTTTTTCTAAGGGATTGAAACCAGCATTTTCTACGATTTGGGACAAGGGCTGTTTCAGTGCATTGGCTACACAATCAAGGCCATAGGCCGCCATACCTTTGAGATTATCCCGGTATTTGTTCGCCTCTCGAGCCATTGCAATTTCGATCGAACCACCGCCAGGTACATAGCCACCTTTTACTGCCGCCTGTACACTTGATGCCGCATCTTTAGCAATACGCTCGCGTTCGCCGACTACCTCTTCTGTAGCTGCACCAACCAAAATGGTGGCCATGGGCTTGCCATTACCCCCAATGACTCGCACTTGCTCGAGTTTTTCGTCTTGGTATATTCTTTGGGCTGTGCCCAGATATTTTGCAATATCGTTAGTTTCTTTTTTTAGACCAGTGCGTTTAATCATACGTGCCCCTGTATGATCGGCTACCCGCCGCAAGTCTTTTGAGGATACACGCTCGATAACCATTATATTAGCATCTGTAAGTATTTCTTCAGCAGCACTATGTACACCCCGGTCCACCATAACTGTGCTGACCCCAAGCTCGACAATCTTTTGAACGTTTTTCTTAAACTCATCTTGCAAATCAATGTAGCGTTTAAAACCAGTTTCGGTACTTAATGCTTCATCTTCAATTTCTTCAGGTTCAAGTGCATCATCTACGAGCAGTAACTTTGCATCAAGTATTTCTTCCGGCATTTCTTGCGACATACGTTCTTGATCAACAATAACGCCCATGAATACTTCATTGTTAGCACCTGCTTCGGCTGTTATGATTTCGGATAATTTAAAATTGTATTCATTAAGTTTTTCCACGCCAATCAATTTAGCAGCTTCTACAACTAGATCAGCAATGTCTGCATGCTCACGTCCGGCAATCATGGCAATACTTCGGAGAATAGGATCATTAACCTCTGTAATAGTACGCGAACGCTCTCGGACACCATCTAATACTTTGGAAATACCATATTTTATACCTTCAATAACTCTAGCTACAGGTACGCCGCGCATAACTTGATTTACGCCCTCTGACACTAGATTACCTGCCATAATTGTGGTTGTGGTAGTACCGTCACCCACCTCAGCCTGTTGTGCTTTGGCTGTGTTAATAAGCATTTTGGCTGCCGGATGATTCACATCCATTTTATCTAATATAGTAACACCGTCATTGGTAATAATAACTTCACCAAAACGGTCAACCAGCATAGTATCCAGCCCTTTAGGGCCGATAGTGCCTTCTACTGCAGCAGTTATCGCCCGTACAGCATTTGCATTTGTTAAGAGTGCGGCCAAACGTTCATCAACATCTGAGCCACTGCCAGCTTGTTTTAAATTCATGTAATTCCTCCTGTCTATAAAATTTTGTACTGTTTCAATATATCGCCTAAATGGCGTTGCATAAACTTAAGCACGGACATAGTCTTGCCATATTCCATTCTGGTAGGTCCAAGCACGGCTACAGTCCCAACGACCTGGCCATCAATACGATATGTAGCCTGAACAACGCTGCAATCATGAATACCAGAATATTTATTTTCCTGACCAATTGTAACAATTACACCATCACTATCGGACATATGAAGAATATCGCAAAGTAACCTGTCTTCTTCGAGCATGGTTAACAAGCCTTTAATTTTATCAACATCTCTAAATTCAGGCTGATTTAGCATTTGCGTTGTGCCGCCAAGATACACTTTCTCACTTTTCTCAACAGTAAGAACCTGTCTTAACAGCTTTATAGCCCGCTCATAAACTTGTGGATCAGGCAAAATATCATTTTGGATGTCTTCTAGCACCGTTGGAGTAATTCGGTCAATGGCTAATCCTCCCAAACGGGAATTAATAGCATTAGCCACACGACCTAAATCCTCGTGAGTAAGCCCCTCAGGTATTTCAATGATTTTATTTTCTACCAAACCGGTATTTGTGACGATTACAACAATAGAACGTTGCTCGTCAAGCGGCAAAAACTGTATATATCTAAAGGTACATTGTGACACTTGTGGTGCCAATACCATAGAAACATTTTTGGTCATGCGTGACATGATCTTGACTGTTTCTTGAAATACTTCTTCAATGCGACGTGCTTTAGAATGATACCAATTATCAATAATAGCAATATCTCTATCCGAGATCTGAGGTGGTGCCAATAAACAATCTACATAAAAGCGGTAGCCTTTGACAGATGGTATTCTGCCAGAGGAAGTATGAGGTTGTTCAAGGTAGCCCAAAAGTTCCAAATCTGCCATTTCATTACGGATAGTAGCAGGACTAATGCCTAAATCATATTTGCGGGCAATTGTCCGTGAACCGATCGGTTCGGCAGTAGATATGTAGTCATCAATAATGGCTTGCAGAATTTGACGCTTTCTTGCATCTAACATCAACTCCACCTCCTCTTGTTAGCACTCATGTCAGTCGAGTGCTAATACCTACTAAAAAAATACCACTCATTTGCATTAATGTCAAGATAGTAACCACGTATTTAGTCAGGTAAAAACGAACGAAAAACTATATTGCCAAACTTCATGCCTTGCTCAGTTAGCCATATTTGTTTGGTATCTGTTGCCACCAATCCCTGCTGGTTGAGTTTGTTCCAAACAGCACCAAAATGATTGAAAAAGTCAGTATTAAAATATTGGCTAAAGCCAGCTAATTCCATACCCTGAATCGTTCTTAACGCTAAAAAAATATATTCGGCCATCGACTCGTTTTGCGTGAGAGTTTCTCGCATAGCAATAGGCGAACTGCCAGTAGTTATTGCCCTAATATATTCTTCGATTCCCGTTACCTGGCTTATCCTCTCACCTTGTAAAAACGAATGCGCTGCACAACCAAGACCCAAATACGGCTCATAATACCAATATTTTAAGTTATGTCTGCATTCTTTGCCTGGCCGGGCAAAGTTGGAAATTTCATACCGCTGTAAACCCTGTTTAGGTAAAAAATCAGTCATCAGATCATACATAGCTTCTTCTTCTGCTTCATCAGGCAAAGTAAGTTTGCCCTGGGTAAAAGCTGTTGCAAGCGGCGTACCCTCTTCCAGTTTTAGGCCATAAATGGAAAGATGGTTAGTACTCAGAGCCACGGCCTGTTCAAGTTCTCTGGCAAAACCATCATAAGTCTGTCCCGGCAGGCCGTACATCAAATCAATACTTATCTCGGCAAACCCAGCAGAGAGCGCATATTCTATCGCCGCAAGACTTTCTGCGGTTCGATGGATTCGTCCCAGGTTGGCGAGCAATTTGTCATTTAAAGATTGAACACCAAAACTAAGCCTATTTATACCCAGACTTTTTAAGGCAATGAATTGCTCTTTGGTCACAGTACCAGGATTAGCTTCCAT
>JAEZVB010000131.1 GCA_023443285.1 Bacillota bacterium | reverse complement strand
CAATATAATCGTCTTTACGGTCAGTCATTCGGCCAGGAAGACTCAGAGACTTCATGACTTGCACCAGCGATTTTGCCAAATCGATATTTCCGGTTACCAGTTCCAGATGATAAGAACCCTCTGGGCGATTAACTGAGCCTGCACCCAAAAAAGCGCCGCGCAGATAAGCCCGCCGACAACAGGCTTTACGAAGAATAGCTCGGTCTGAGAGAACATTTAGGCCGCCTTCCCGCATAATTCCTAAATCTGTCAACAGCTTATTAACCCCTGGAGATGGCACTACTCGCACATGATAGGTATTATTCTTTTTTAGGCGCCGCCCACGGGTTACGACCACTTCGGTTTTAATATTCGAATAGCCTTTAATCAAACCCAGAGCCTTACGGGTGACTGCGGCATTTTCACTGCTAAAATTAATACCCAGGTTAGCATTGCCCCCAATGGACATCGCCCCCCCCATTCGGATGAGTGCTGCCAGTTCAGCGGCATTACAACAGCTGTGATCACCGGTTACGCGAGCCAATTCATTTTTTACTTCGGTTGAAAACGACAAGGACCTCATTCCTTTGGTTAATCTTTTAATTTTTTGATACTTTCACCCATAATATAGTAGTCCAGTAGGCGCATCCGGTCAGAATTAAGCTTCAAATCATACACCAACGACATCACGGTGCGTGACAACCTGGCCGGATCATGGCGCACCAGATTGGTTTCGCTGATTAGATTAGCCTTAACCACCTTAATTCCCAGCGCCTCAATAGCCTCAATATCCGGCACTACCGGATAAGCCCCCTGCAGCGCATACACTTCCCGTAATTCAGGCGCTACCTCCTGCACATTGACAACAGCGATGTCAATGGAATCAGGGCCGGCGTGGTCAATAATGGCCTTAATATGGTCACAAGCACTATACCCGTCAGTTTCACCGGGCTGAGTCATGACATTACATATATATATTTTGACTGCATCGCTCTCTATTACGGCTTCGGCAATGCCCTTCACCAATAAATTGGGAATAACACTGGTATAAAGACTGCCTGGCCCCAGTATACAGGCATCCGCATCATAAATGGCTTCTACCGCCCCTTTTAGAGGCCTAACATCCTGAGGTTCAATATACACCCGCTCAATTTTTTTGCCTGCCAGCGGGATTTTTGATTCTCCTTGAACCAGGGTGCCATCAGCCATCACAGCTGTCAACAACACCCGCTCGACTGAAGATGGCAACACTTTCCCGCGTACAGCCAATACCTTACTGGATTCTTTGAGTGCTTGTTCAACATCACCAACAATTTCGGTCATGGCAGCAATAAACAAATTGCCAAAACTATGACCGGCTAACTCCCCATGGCCGCCGAAGCGATGCTGGAACAACTTTTCCATAAGCGGCTCGGTATCTGCCAAGGCCACCAAACAGTTCCGCAAATCACCCGGCGGAATAATGCCAAGGTCTTCGCGCAGTCGGCCTGATGAGCCGCCATCATCGGCAACGGTAACCACTGCCGTAAGATTGCTGGTAATACTCTTTATCCCCCGCAACAACACCGATAAGCCAGTACCGCCGCCAATAACAGTAATCGCCGGGCCGCGGTTAAGCTTACGCTTTTCAAAAATAATCTCTACAAGCTTATCAGACCCTTCCGGCACAAGCACACTGATGACAGACTTAATAATCTTCCGGGTTGCGAAGAGCATAATCCCTAATCCAAATACGATAATGGAAGTCCCGGCAATTGTAGTCACAGCATAATAATAGTTGCCTGTCGTCAGGTAAAACAATCGAAATATGGCTTCTTCCATTACCCCAATATATTTATAGTTAAACACAATGGCTAAGCCTAAGCTGGCAAAAATAACCCCTGCGGAAAACAATAACAGCCACCGTTTAAATTTCATGCCAGGATAAAGCCATTTTAAAAAATGCATCTCATCACCCGTATCCCACTCCATGAAAACTGCCCGCGGCTGGTTATAAATGTCCAGCTACAGCGTTCTGATCATGATATTACTAGCAACGCATTCTACTCATCGTAGATAGACTAAACGCTCATTGTACGGGTCCCGATGAGGACGTGACCGGAGTCGTACTGGAAGTCCGCACACTGAACTCTGGTTAAACACCAGGACGGTACAAAGATAATCCAGAGACTAAAACCATTCGATAGAACGGTCGGAGGGAACGCCCGCAAGAACAACACCGTCGCCTACGAGACTGCTTTACGGCAGTTTGTGGCATAGGTTTTGCTATAACAGCATCGTGCAGATGGGCGTTTATAACCTGCCGCCCCCTGTTACTCGATAACATTATGTTTGATATCCCGATGCTCTACGTTGACCTTATAGCCTTTGCCTTTAAGATACTCGAACATCTTTTCCGCCATAAACACCGAGCGGTGGAGACCGCCGGTACAGCCGATAGCAATGACCAACTGGCTTTTACCCTCTTTAATGTAATGAGGCACAAGGAAATCCACCATTCCTGACAACTTCTCCATAAATTGCTGAGTAACAGGCCATTTCCAAATATAATCGCCTACTAAGGACTCGCGGCCGCTTTTGCGCCGCAGCGACTCGACATAAAAGGGATTAGGAAGAAAGCGAACATCCATTACCATATCGGCATCCATTGGCATACCATGTTTAAAACCAAAAGACACGACAGTAATCGTCATGCGTTCATGTTCGCGCTCTTCCGCGAACAATACGGTAATCTTGCCACGCAGCTCGGTAGTAGCCAATCCAGAGGTGTCAATAATATGAGTCGCCCGCCCACGGATTTGCTCCAGGCGATCCCGCTCACGGCTGATGCCCTCACTGATTCGCCCGTGGGGCGCCATGGGATGACGGCGGCGGGTTTCCTTGTAACGCCGGATAATAGTAGCATCCGAAGCTTCCAGAAATAATATTTCATACAGTAACCCCTGGTTTTCCATTCCCTCCAACACCTGAACCAGAGTATCAAAAAATTCACCACCGCGAATATCTACTACCAACGCAATTTTAGTAACCTTGCCACCGGATTGCGCGCACAGTTCAGCAAATTTAGGAATTAGCATCGGCGGCAAGTTGTCAACGCAAAAGTAACCCAGATCCTCCATGGCTCGCATTACCTGAGACTTACCTGCTCCAGACATACCAGTAATAATTACCAGACGAAAGTTATCTATCATCACGAACACCTCTATTTGTTCTTTCCTTTAGCTACGCTAAACGTCTGCAAAAATTTCTATTGTTGAAAGCTTACCTTTCTGTTAGGAAATCAAAAGCAGTTCCCACCATGTTAGTAAGCAGGAACTGACTTTATCACATTAACTCAATACATATTTCTCAATGGCTTCTGCTACTCCATCGGCATCATTTGTAAGGGTTTCCAATCTGGCAATTGCTTTAACGGCTTCACTGGCATTACCCATTGCAACACCCCACCCGGCATATTTGAGCATATCTACATCATTCCCACTATCGCCGATTGCCATAACCTCTTCTTGTTTAATC
>JAEZVB010000005.1 GCA_023443285.1 Bacillota bacterium | reverse complement strand
GGGTACAGTCGAAAAAATCGAGGTTAAAAACGGTATGTACATAACCGCAAGTTGCATGATGGTCGAAAAAGCAACTGCTAGCAGCAAATATAAATTGGAGGTAAATCCAAGTTCAAAAATAGTAACGGTTTCTGAGCGACAATCAAATACATGAAACATCTGACAATATACTAATGTAGCAAATGCTGCTGTACGAGCTAATGCTAAATCATTCTGTACATAGTATATCATACTAAAGACAAAAAGTGTGCTCAAACCAATTTGAATGCCACGACCAAGAATTTTTCGGCTTAATCCGCGGGAAAATACACTTTCCCCTGGATGGCGGGGAGGCCGTTGCATGATGTTAGGATTACTTGGATCAACGCCAAGTGCCATAGCGGGCAGCCCGTCAGTTACAAGATTGATCCAAAGTATTTGCACTGGCAAAAGTGGCATTGGTAATCCGAAAAGCGCTGCCAAAAACATAGTGAGCACTTCCCCAATATTGCAAGCTAACAGGTAGCGAATGAATTTTCGAATATTTTCGTAGATACCACGCCCTTCCTTCACGGCCGCCACAATTGTTGCAAAGTTATCATCTGCCAAAACCATAGCGGAAGCTTCTTTCGTTACATCAGTACCGGTAATTCCCATAGCTATGCCAATATCAGCCTCTTTTATGGCCGGTGCGTCATTAACACCGTCACCTGTCATGGCAACAATATGACCTTGGCGCTTAAGTGCTCTTACGATTCTCAATTTATGAACTGGCGAAACACGGGCATAAACGGTAACACGATTAACAATAGAATCAAGTTCAGTTTGGTCTAACGCGTCAAGCTCCTTCCCAGTTAGTGTCTTATGCTGCTTATCTTTATAGATATTTAATTCTTGGGCAATAGCAATGGCTGTGTTTTTATGATCTCCGGTTATCATAACTGTTTTAATACCGGCTTCTCGACATAAGGCGATCGAGGATTTGACCTCATCACGCGGGGGGTCAATCATTCCAATAATTCCGGCAAATACCAAATCATTTTCGATGGATTCATCTGCATTTTGGGCTTGCGCTGGTGTTAAGCGACGGTAAGCGACTGCCAGCACTCGAAGAGCTGCCGATGTCATTTGTTCATGAATGGCATTGATCTGGTCAATATGCTCTTTGGTTATAGTTGTGGGGCCTGCAGCTGTATGATAATAGCGACATAAGTCCCAAATGGTGTCCGGAGCACCTTTAACATAGAGGATATTGTTATTATTGGTATCACGATAGACAACCGACATACGGCGGCGCTCAGCTTCAAAGGGAATTTCAGCCACTCGCTTCTGTGCTTCCTCAATTTCACTCTGCCAAATATCCGCCTTGGCTGCGGCTACAATAATAGCACCTTCTGTTGGATCACCTTCTATAGACCAGCCTGTTTCGGTTTTATTACGCCAGATACCTGTTATAGCAATCTTATTTTGTTTTAAAATACTGTTGTTACAAAGAACACCAATTGTTAGACACTGTTGTAACGCCTTATTTTTGCTTATTTCAATCGGCTGCTGATCAAGGAGAATGTCACCTTTTATGTCATACCCTGAACCAGACACTTCGTAATGATTACCATCAACAAATATTTGACGTACCGTCATAGCATTTTGTGTTAGTGTACCAGTTTTGTCTGAACATATTACTGTTGTGCAACCCAATGTTTCAACAGCCGGTAATTTCCGAATAATTGCCTGCTGTTTTATCATCCTCTGAACGCCAAGAGCCAGCGCAACAGTCACAATTGCCGGCAGTCCCTCAGGAATTGCAGCAACTGCTAAGCTAATACCGGCCATACACATCAGAAATAACGATTCGCCGCGGGTTACCCCAGTAACAACGACAATTAAACAGATAGCCAAACAGCCCAAAACCAGCCATTTTCCAAGATGGTCAAGCCGGCGTTCTAGCGGAGTAATTTCTTCTGTTGTAGCTTGAATCATATCGGCAATATGACCAACCTCTGTAGCCATACCAGTAGCACAAACGACAGCTTTACCCCTGCCCTTGATTACATTAGTGCCGGAAAAAACCATGTTTTTCCGATCTCCTAAAGGAGCATCTTCGCTAAATTTGCGGTCAGCTACTTTACGAACAGCCAGTGACTCCCCGGTCAATGCAGCTTCTTCTACCTCCAGATTATGTACATTAATGAGCCGGGCATCCGCAGATAGCTTATCACCAGCTTCCACTACCAGAATATCGCCAGGCACAACTTCTCTGGCGGGGATCTGCTGCACCATGCTATTTCTTACTACTCTAGCAGTGAGAGATGCTAATTTTTTTAATGATGCCAATGACTGCTCAGCTCGATATTCCTGAATAAAACCTAATACTGCATTCATTAGGACGATGATTAAGATGGTAATGGCATCCGCATATTCACCCAAAAATGCCGATATCAACGTGGCTCCTAACAAGACTAATACCATAACGTCTTGGAATTGTTCTAAAAACCGTTTCCACCAAGCTTGTTTTTCTTTTTCAGCCAATTCATTATATCCGAACTTTCCCACCCTATTCTTAGCTTCAGCAGAGGATAATCCATCCGAAAAACTAGTTTGCCAGAATTGGAGTACTTCGGCCGACGTACGCGTATACCATCTTTCCCTATCCATGCTGCCACCTCGCTAACATGTGTTTTTGCTATTAACCATATTATTCTGTACGCAGCAGAATTAGACCGTGTTTGACCATTAAATACCATGAGTGTTATACTATTGGCAAATTGTCTTATGTTTTGTAAACTGGCGGAGGTTACGTTATGAATATTGATGGATTATCACTTGCGCCGCTTGTAAGTGAGCTTAATGCAGCGCTCCTTGGCGGGCGTGTCGATAAAGTATTTCAACCAGACCCCTACTCCCTCTTACTCTGGATGCGTCAGCCAGGAGAAACACTGCGTTTCTTTGTCTCTGCAAATCCGGAACGTCCAAAACTTCTTATTACGACAGAAGCGCCAGAAAATCCAGCTGTAGCTCCAAATTTCTGCATGCTTCTCAGAAAGCACCTGGAAGATGGGCGCATTGCCAGTATTGAGCAACACAGCCTTGACCGTATTGTAAATATCAATATTGACGTCCGTGGTGAACGTGGCCGGATCATCACCAAACGCTTAGTAGTTGAAATAATGGGGAAATATAGCAATATCATTTTGTTACAGGACAATATTATTATTGATGCCGTAAAGCGGGTAAGTTCCCATGTAAGTCGTTACCGTCAGGTATTGCCTGGTAAAGAGTATATTTACCCGCCCGGGCAAGACCGCCTCAATATCCTGGATACTCCGCCTAAGCAGTTTGTCAAGCAAGTATTTGACTCTCCGGCAAAGTCCCTAAGTAAAGCTATCATTGCTACCGGAATTGGTCTCGGTCCGCTTACAGCAAGAGAAATTGCCTGGCGCGGCGGGTTTTCTCCAGATGTAAACACAAGCGAACTTGATAGTGCCGATGAAAACGCACTAGGTGAAGCAGTCAGCAGCATTGCAAGTCAAATCAAGGAAGGTTTAGTTACGCCGACAGTTGTGGTTGAAGGGCAGACTAAGCCGTTAGCTATTGCTGCATTTATTCCTGAACATCTTAACCAGCAAATCCAGCACCATTTCCCTACAATGAGTGCTGCTGTTGGTTTCTTTGATAGTATTAAAGGTCGCCCATCTTTGCCGGCAAAAGAAGTACTAACCAAACTGATAACAGCCGAAATAGCAAAGCTGACGCGAAAACAAACTGTACTTTCAGAAGAATTATCTCATGCCGAGAATGCCGCTGAATTTAGAAAGTGCGGGGATATTCTTATGGCCAATTTATATATTATAAATCCAGGTGCCGATAAACAGGCTTTGGTAGACATATATAATGAAACTATTGAACCACAAGAAATTGTTATAGCCCTTAATCCATTATTATCAGCAATTGAAAATGCACAGCAATACTACTCTAAATACAATAAGGCCAAACGATCTGAAGAGCATTTAATTGGCCAGCTTGCCGAATGCCAGCAAGACATTGCCTATCTGGAGAGCATTGCCGTAGCCCTTACCCACGCCGATTCAAGTAGCGAGCTAACTGAAATCCGTCAGGAACTAATTACTGCCGGCTATATAAAAACAGCCGACAAACGACGTTTGTCAGCTGCTTTAGTGTCACCGCTATCTGCGACAACTACCGATGGTTTTACTCTTATTATTGGCAAAAATAATCGTCAAAACGACTTAGTAACATTCAAGCAGGCTCGGGCAGACGACATCTGGCTGCACACTAAAGATATTCCTGGTTCACATGTTATTATCTGCAGTGGCAACCGGGAAGTATCGCCACTAGCAATCAAAGAAGCCGCACAGCTAGCGGCGTATTACAGTAAGGGTCGTCAGTCGGCCAGTGTTCCTGTAGATTATACTAAACGCCGTTATGTCCGCAAACCTGCCGGAGCTAAACCAGGTTTTGTTATTTATGATCATCAAAACACAGTGTATGTAACCCCTGATGAGACGTTTATCTCCAAACTACTTACTCCTCGATAAGTTCCTTAATGACAACTTGTTCATTACTATCAATTGAAGACAGCTGCACGCTGACTATTTCTTTACTTGAGGTTGGTACATTCTTACCTACATAATCTGCTCGAATAGGAAGCTCACGGTGGCCGCGGTCAATTAGTACAGCTAATTGAATGGAAGACGGTCGGCCAATGTCTATGATAGCATCCAGTGCTGCGCGCACTGTTCGGCCGGTAAACAGAACATCATCAATAAGCACTACTTTCTTACCATTAATGGAAAAAGGTATTAGCGTCTCATGAACGATGGGCTGATACGCCAATGTGGATAAGTCATCACGATATAAAGTTATATCTAGTACCCCAACCGGCAGGTCAATTCCCTCGATTCGTTTGATTTCCTCAGCCACTCGTTGAGCTAATGGCACACCACGTGTTCTAATACCCACTAACGTTACATCGCTAACACCTTTGTTGCGTTCGACAATCTCATGGGCAACCCGTGTCAGAGCACGTTTGATGGCTTGGGAATCCATGATCACGGCTTTATCTAGCATAGTAACCTGTTTTGGCATTGCTATCTCTCCTCTCTTTTACTACCTTGCAATTGGGTAAGTATATCAGCCATATCTTGCGGGAGCGGTGCAGTAAACAGCATGTCCTCCCCCGTGACAGGATGCTTTAATGAAAGTTCGGCTGAATGCAACGCCTGACCCGCTATGGCAAATCGTTTTTTTTCAGGACCATATTTGGGATCACCTACAACAGGATGACCGATATACTGCATATGGACTCTGATTTGGTGGGTGCGGCCTGTCTGTAATTTGCACTCTACTAAGGTAAAGTTAACAAACCTTTCGATAACCCGAAAACGAGTTATAGCTTCTTTGCTGTTACTAAATGTAACGGCCATTTTTTTTCTGTCAGAAGGATGCCGCCCAAGAGGAGCGTTGATAATGCCCTGCTCTTCCGCAATGTTTCCATGAACAATAGCTATGTACTTGCGGCTAGCCGTTCGGTTTTTTATTTGCGCAGCCAAACTAAGGTGAGCGAGATCATTCTTGGCAGCCACGATGACACCGGACGTATCTTTGTCTAAGCGATGAACAATACCAGGACGGATTTCACCATTAATACCGGATAAATCCTGACAATGCTCAAGTAAAGCATTGACCATCGTTCCTTGATAATTGCCGGTTGCCGGATGAACAACCATGCCGCGCGGTTTATTAACAACAACTATATCAGTATCCTCGTAGAGGATGTCAAGCGGAATGTCTTGTGCCACAATTTCGACCGGCTTAGCTTCAGCAAAAGTTATGGTAATTATATCATCAGCCTGAACTTTATAGTTTGCTTTAGAAGTCTTACCATTAACTATTACCAGCCCATTTGCTATATTTTTTTGCAAATGAGATCTGGACAGATCTTGAAACTTGCTTGCTAATAAAACATCCAGGCGAATACCCTGCATTTCATCTGAAACTATAAAGTTAGACATCAGGTTATTACTCTTTTGGTTTTCTTCCAAAAAATATCACCCTATCTTGAATTTTCTTGGTTTTCTGTTGGAAAAGGCATGAATACTAAGGTATATATAACACAGCCAACACCTGTGACAATGGCAATATCAGCAAAATTAAAAACCGGCCAAATGCGAAAATCAAAAAAATCCACGACATATCCTGTCTGCATCCGGTCAATAACATTGCCAATAGCGCCACCTGAAAGCAAACTTAAGCCCAGTCGCATAAGTCGAAAGGTTTCAGGAATATGTTTAAAAAAATAAAAGGTCAATACTAGCATACCCAGTGCAATAGCAATAAAAAGTACTCTCTGATTTTCCAAAATGCCAAATGCGGCGCCGGGATTTAATACATAGGTAATATGAAATATTCCATCCACAACAGGTATCGACATTCCCGGCAACATATGGGCTTGAATATACTGCTTTGACCACTGGTCAACAAGAACTACTGTTATACCGATGACTGTTAATATTGATATTGGCAACAAGCTTCTCCCCTATTCTTACTTCAATTGTATAAACTATGATACCATGATACTGGAAAATTTCCAAACATGAAAAAAAGACTTAACGGTTGCCAAGTCCTTTATAATGACGCCAGAAGCCGCCAGTCCCCTTCAAGATAATAAGCATTCCATCCGTAGAAATATTCTCTTCTAGCGGCATAAACCACAATTGCCATGTCATGCCTACTTTTCTTTGTAGGAGGTTAAATACTGCTCAATACGGTCACGATGGTAATAGACTATTAGTCCGGATACTATTAACACCGCCGTAATAGCCATTACTGCTTTAAAGTTATGGGAAAGGTTTTGACCAAGTATTGAATAGAGCACAATTGCCGGTGTTTGACCGACAGCAGTCGCAGTAAGAAATTTATATACCGTAATATTAGTCAGACCAGCTCCATAGCTAATAACTTTGAAAGGTACTACTGGTACGAGTCTGGTGATAAATACCGCAATTATACCATGCCGTTTAAAAAAGGCATCTGTATAATTTAAGTACTTCATGCTGACAATCCGTTCGACTACCGGACGTCCGTACCAGCGGGCAATACCAAAGTCAAGAACTGCACCTAAGATTGCACCTGTCCAGGAATACAGAGCACCATATTGCCAGCCGAATATCCAGGCATTGCTGATAGTAATGATGACTCCCGGAACTAATGGTATAAGTGACTGGAGTGTCATCAATGCAATACTGGTAATAGGAGCCCATATACCGTATGATAGAATAAATTGGCGCAAGCCTTCAAAATTGCGGCATTTTAGATAGAAAAAACCTTCGGCAGTAAACTCTCGAATGCCAGGTAGGAAAAAATAAGCAGCTATAGCCAGTCCTAAAATGCCTATCTTTGTAAGTGTCATGCACCTAGAATTAGGACGGGTCATTCAGTAACCTCCCAGATAGTAGGTCTCTGTACTATCTACTATTCGACTGCTACTCAGAAGGTGAATAAGATAGCAGCCTCGCTAGTATACTTGATTGCACAAATTTATAATTAAACACAAAAAAGCAAAATCCTGCATATCAAGTAACAAACCGGGCTAGTTAGCGCCCGGTTTGTTTTTCTTCTGTCTGGCGTCTCCTACTATGTTGACTAGCACTTGCTGGTTCATTAGGAATAGCATCAGCCAAGTCAACAATCCCCTGGTGTTCATTGCTATTGGGAAATAACGCTTTATAGTCATATGAGCCTGGAATGTCTTGTGGTGTATCGGAACTACCGTAGCGCATGACATCCTGCAGAGTATCCTCCCCGTCATAACCGACAAAATCAAAGCTGGCCGAATCAAGAAAAGTGCGATGAAACGGCGGTTCAAGTGACTCTTCTTCAAGCGGGCGGGGAGTAACATCAGTTTGTTCGACTTTTTCCTGGCATCTCCTGCACTGGTTAGCCCATGGCAACGCCTCAAGCCTCTCAGTTGCTATTTCAGCTCCGCAACTGTCACAACGCCCGTAAGTTCCGAGATGAATTTTCTCCAGTGCTCGCTCAACACTTCCTAAGAGCTCACGCTCATTGTCTTTGAGTCCCAAATCTTTGCCGCGCTCAAAAGTCTCACTACCTAAGTCCGCAGGATGATTATCATAAGATGACAATTCCCCTGTTGTATTAGATAAGGCAGCATGTAAACCATTATCTTCCAAATGCAAGATAATATGAACTAACTCCTGCTTTTTTGCTTCTAACTGCTCTTCGAATTTCGCTAATTGTCTAGGGTGCAAGCTAAAGCCCCCTTTTAATGAATAAATTTGGTGACATCGTTCAAGCGTAAGCGCTCTTTATATTCTTTGGCTTGCTCGTCACTATAACCTAAACAAATCATAGCTACTGCCCTAAGGCGTGGCGGAGCTTCTACAGCCTCTTGGACTTTACTTTCATCAAAGGCTCCAACCCAGCAACCAGCGATACCTACGCCTTCCGCTGCCAGAAGAATATTTTGGGTAGCAGCAGCAGTATCCTGGAGGCAGTATAACTGGGCACCGCGTTCGCCGTATTTTTCGTTAGAACGGGCGGGATCTGCTAAAACAACAACAACGGTGGGGGCATCACTAATCTGTTCTTGATCAAAGGCAGCAGCAGCCAGCCGTTCTTTTACTTTTGAATCTTGTACTACGAAAAAGTACCAGGGTTGTAAGTTACCGGCACTAGGAGCCATATTGCCTGCTTCTAAAATTCTTGTCAGTGTTGGCTCAGGAATTTGTTCAGCTTTGAAATTTCGAACACTGTGACTTTCGCGAATGCAATCAAAAATGTCTTTTGTCATGCGTCAGCCTCCTAAATTGGTATTTAAAATGTTCCCTTTCTAGTTGTTTCAACAAACTGGACAATATCAGCGATAAAACCGCCGATTCCTGGTATGTTCAGCATAATCAGTTGCTTAAGAAAAGCAAGTACTAAAGCAAATACCAAGCTAGCTCCAATGGCAATACCTAAGC
>JAEZVB010000132.1 GCA_023443285.1 Bacillota bacterium | reverse complement strand
CCGCTGTCCTATCATCCGGTTCATGAACCAAACTTACGTCATCAAGATTAACTTCCAGTTTAGCTGCAATGGCTTTTATTTTATCAATATCGCCTACCAGGGTAAAATCAGCGATCTTTTGTTCGCGCGCTCCCCGAACGGCTTCAAGAACAGCGTCATCTTGCGCTGCCGCAACAGCTACCCGCTTAGGAGCTTTGCCTTTTACCGCATTTAATATATCTTCAAAGCTTGTCAGGTTTTTTTTAGTCAAAATTATGTCACTCTCCTTTCGCATATTCGGGGAAGTAATTCATACTGGTTTTTTTCCATTCCCGAGTACTAAACAGCAACTGGTAGTCATTGAGACCGGTTGCTTGCGACAACTGCGCAGCTATCGCCTGACATTCCTCTCTCGTATGTGCATGCAGCATTGTATAAAAATTATATGGCATTTGTGGTTGGGGAATACGTGAATAACAGTGGGTAACCGCCTTATAAGCTGACATAAATTGCCCGGTTTCCTTGAGTCTGTTTTCCGGCACCTTCCACGCACAAAGCGCATTAGCGGCATAGCCGATTTCCCGATGTCTGAGTACGCCCCCCATTTTACGAAGTTGTCCGGAATTGCGGTATTCAATTAGCTTATCTATAAGCTGTTGTTCAGTAATGCCGATACGTTTAGCCAACTCCTTGTATGGCTCGGCCACCAGTGGAAACTCTCCCTGCATAACCGCAATTATCCTTTTGTCCAAGTTATCTAACATATAGCACCTCGTTAACCACTGATAACAATTCATGCTTCAGTTCTAGTTATTCTTACAGGTTAAATTCAACGCTCACTTTATACTTTTCAATAGCAGGCAAACTGATAAGAGAATCAACTCCCGGTAGCATGCCGATTGCAGTCATTATCCGATCCTGTTCCTGCAAATCTTCTGCCAGAAGAGTAAACCAGAGATTATACTCTCCGTCCCGCTCATAGTTATGTGTCACACCGGCATACTCATTAATGGCCTGAGCAACAACCTCCATCTGTGCGGGCTGTACTTTAGCAGCTGCCAGCGTACTCACATAGCCAAGATAAGCCGAGTCAAAAAAAGCACCAACTCTTCTAATATAACCATGGTCTTTAAGCCATGATAATCGGTCAATAACAGCGACCTCGTCAACCCCCAGTTGCTCTGCCACTATAGCAAAAGGACGCAATGCAAGGGGTAGCCTCGTTTGAATAATGTTAAGCAACTCTTTATCAAATTCGGTCAGCATGTTTGCCTCCTAGTTTTGATCGTAGTTTTTTTAGAAAGTTATACTTTTATTTGGGAAACAAAAGGGAACAGCCGGCCGACTGTTCCCTCCGTGTAGTATTATCATTTTAACAAAATATTCTTAATAACGTCAAGAAGTTCATTTCGACCATTACCGTTTACTGCTGAATAGGCCAAAACACGCCCCTCAGGGTTGAGGTTCACCATATCAATCCCTTTATAAATAGCTTGCACATGTTGCTGGATACGGCTTTTAGAAATTTTATCGGCTTTAGTGGCCACTACTTGAACAGTAAGCCCATGCTCAATGAGCCACCGATACACATTAATATCACTTTCCATAGGCGGGTGGCGAAGATCAATCAATTGACATACGAGTTTTAACCGAGGTGATTTCAGCCAGTATTCTTCGATAAACTTTGACCAGGTTGCCCGCGCCGACTGCGCTCGTTTCGCATACCCATATCCCGGTAAGTCAACCAGCATAAATTCCAACCGGGATTCATCGGCAAGCTTGCCGGTAAGCCGGAAGTAATTGATAGTCTGTGTTTTTCCAGGTGTGCCACTGGTACGAGCTAGCCCGTTATGGCGGCATAAGGAATTTATCAGTGAAGATTTACCTACATTGGAACGCCCAATAAAGGCGATTTCGGTTAAGTCTCCTTCTGGATATTGGCTGGCATTAACGGCAGTAGCAACATAACTAGCATTAATAATATTAAAGGAAGCCGCGTCTGCCATTACTCTGTCACCATAGCATTTTTCAGCACTTCATCCATATGTTCTACCAGGAAAAAGTCCAGATTGCGTTTTACGTTTGCGGGAATTTCGTCCAAATCCCGTTTATTTTCTTTAGGCAACATTACTTGTTTGATTCCCGCCCGATGAGCGGCAAGTACTTTTTCTTTAATACCGCCGACAGGCAGAACTCTGCCACGCAGAGTTATTTCACCGGTCATTGCTAGTTCACTCT
Organism: Bacillota bacterium; assembly: GCA_023443285.1. Classification (GTDB taxonomy): domain Bacteria; phylum Bacillota; class Negativicutes; order Sporomusales; family Sporomusaceae; genus Sporomusa. The sequence continues at coordinate 9,567 of JAEZVB010000132.1, read as the reverse complement.
TGATGGCCTTACCGGTTAAGGCTGAAGCAATAGCGGTAGCCATCGTAATACCGGCTGAAGGTCCATCTTTAGGAATAGCCCCTTCCGGCAAATGTATATGAATATCCAATTTTTCATGGAAATCTTCTTCAATCCCCAGTTCCTTGGCCCGGGAACGGATATAACTAAAGCCCGCCTGCGCCGATTCTTGCATTACATCACCCATTTGGCCAGTTAGCGTCAATTTCCCTTTACCTTTCATGGTGGAAATCTCCACTGGTAAAACTTCTCCACCAACCTCAGTCCAGGCCAAACCGGTGGCTACACCAACTTGACTGATCTCCTCCACTTGGGCATGACGATACTTGGGAGCACCGAGAAAGGTATGTAGATTCTGCGCCGTAATTTTGATAACCGGACCTTGATTCTGGACTATTTTTCGAGCGGCTTTGCGGCAGAGATTGGCAATATTACGCTCAAGGCTTCTCACACCGGCTTCACGGGTATACTCGCGAATAATTTTTTGAATGGTTCCTTCAGAAAAGGTGATCTGTTTGTCAGTCAATCCATGATCTGTCGTTTGTTTAGGAATTAAATACCGTTTGGCAATTTCCGCCTTTTCTTCTTCAGTATAACCGGCAATGGAAATAACCTCCATCCGGTCTAACAGCGGCCGCGGTATATTATGTTTTACATTAGCAGTAACTACCCAGAGCACCCGGGATAAATCGTAAGGTAATTCAATATAATGATCGCTAAACGTGTTATTTTGTTCCGGGTCAAGCACCTCTAGGAGAGCGGAAGACGGATCACCACGAAAATCGGCGCTCATCTTATCAATTTCATCCATGAGGAAAACAGGGTTCTTTGAACCTACAGTACGCATGCCTTGAATAATACGCCCTGGCATAGCACCAACATAAGTACGGCGATGCCCTCTGATTTCAGCTTCGTCCCGAACTCCCCCTAATGAGATGCGAACAAATTTACGTTCCATAGCCCTAGCGATGGAACGGGCTAAGGAGGTTTTGCCAACACCTGGCGGTCCAACAAGACAAAGAATGGGGCCTTTCATCTTTTGCGTTAGCTTTCTGATTGATAGATATTCCAAAATCCGTTCTTTAACTTTTTCCAAACCATAGTGGTCCTCATTAAGAATCTCTTCTGCCAGATTAATATCTAAGCGGTCTTCTGTTTCAACATTCCAGGGCAGTGCCAGCAACCAATCCAGATAGGTACGAATGACACCACTTTCCGCAACCGAAGCTGGCATTTTTTCCAGGCGGTCAATTTCTTTACTGATTTTTTCTGCTACTTCTTTGGGCAGATCTTGCTTTTTAAGGCGATCACGATATTCTTCCACTTCGGCCATGCGGTCATCTTTTTCACCAAGTTCTTTTTGGATAGCTTTTAGCTGTTCACGCAAATAGTACTCTTTTTGCGTTTTTTCCATTTGTTTACGCACGCGAATATGAATTTTTTTCTCAAGTTCAAGAATTTCCATTTCTCGCCCGAGAATTTCACATAACCGTTCCAAGCGGGCAGTAATTCCCACAGCCTCTAGTAGGGTTTGCTTATCTTCAATTTTTAGTGATAAATGACTGGCAATAAGGTCTGTCAATCTACCTGGTTCTTCCACCACAACTACTGATACCAGTGTCTCCGGCGGTATTTTCTTACTCAATTTAACCCATTGCTCAAATTGATTAATTGCCGTACGGGTAAGTGCTTCAATCTCAGGCGTCTTAGATTCGTCCTCGTCAAACTCGCAGATTTGAACCTCATAATAGGGGTCAAAGCTGGTAAACTCTTCAATCTCGCCGCGATGCAGCCCTTCCACTAGCACCCTTATAGTGCCTCCCGGCAATTTTAACAGTTGCTTGATTTCAGCAACAGTGCCTACAGAAAAGATATCTTCCGGCTCTGGTGCATCATTTTGTGCATCCTTTTGCGTAGCCAGCATAATGAGTCTGTCTTGCACCATAGCTTCCTCTAATGCACTGATCGATTTCTCCCGGCCAACATCCAGGTGAATAATCATATATGGAAAAACTAAAATGCCTCTTAGTGGCAAGAGTGGTATTGTACGTCGCTTTTCTGCCAACGTTGCTTCCTCCCTTCGGTAACCATGCAGTAATTTTACGTCAATTAACAGTAGTTTCAACACCGTTATATAAAATATTCTGAGTGAGTGCTAAAAAATCCTTCCAATAATAACAGCCGGGTTAGATACCCGGCTAAGAAAAGGCAAAATAGTTACACCACATCTGCACCTGCAGCAGCCAAAACTGTTGGCATGGCAGGCAATACATCCGGTTTCAAGCTCTCGCCGGTTTTTACAATGGCATTTTTAATTACTTCTTGAAAAGTTGCAACCGGAATAACCTCGACATCCATGTTTTTATACATTTCCTGCCAATTTTCGCTGGGGATTATAATTCTCCTTGCACCAGCTTGTTTGGCAGCTGCTACTTTGGCACTCACGCCACCAACCGGCCTCACCAAGCCCCGTATAGAAATTTCACCAGTCATGGCAACGGTATTATCAATCGGTATATTGTTTACAGCTGAATAAATAGCTGTGGCAACTGTCACTCCCGCTGAAGGGCCGTCAACCGGAATACCTCCAGGAAAATTCACATGAATATCATAGTTCTGATACTCAATAGCAAACTCTTTGGCCAAAACGGTTAGTACATTATCAAGCGACCCTTTTGCCATACTCTTGCGGCGCATAGTGTGTCCAAGTGAACCAAATTCTTCTTCATCAACAACACCGGTAACAGTTACCTTTCCTGTACCGTAATTATTAGGAACAGCTGTTACCTCAAGTTCCATAAGTACTCCGATATTGGCACCATAAACTGCCAAACCATTAACTACACCAATCTGGGGAGTAGTTGGAATCTTTTTCTCAGGCCGTGGACTATATTGTCCAAAGTTAATAACCCATTCAACATCTGCTTGGGTAATGGCTCGGTCGGCTTTTCCTGAACTTTGGACAATACCTGCTGCTATTTGGATGATGTTAACAGCCTCTCTTCCATTTGTTGCGTACCGTTTAATTACATCTAATGCACCGTCATCAAGGCTAACGTTAATTCTTTTAACTGCGTTTACTGCCACTTTACCGATTTCATCAGGCAACAGTGGGCGAAAAAATATTTCGACACACCGCGAACGTATTGCCGGTGGAATATCCTGCGGCATCCGGGTAGTAGCACCGATAAGTCGAAAATCAGCCGGTAGACCGTTCTGAAATATGTCATGAATGTGCTGCGGTATATTAGTATCTTCACTATTATAGTATGAACTGTCCAAAAACACCTTGCGGTCTTCCAACACCTTTAATAGTTTATGCATCTGAATGTTGTGTAGTTCACCAATTTCGTCAATAAACAATACTCCACCATGCGCTTTAGTCACAGCCCCTGCCTTGGGCTGGGGAATTCCCGCCATGCCCATTTGGCCTGCGCCTTGATAAATAGGATCATGTACCGTACCAATAAGGGGGTCAGCAATGCCCCGTTCATCAAAACGGGCTGTTGTTGCATCTAATTCAACAAATTTAGCGGCCATTTGAAAAGGAGAATAGCCATTTAGTCTGGCTTCCTTAAGTACCAAACGAGCTGCCGCCGTCTTGCCAACACCAGGCGGCCCATAAATTAACACATGTTGTGGATTGCCACCACACAGCGCTGCCCGAAGTGCTTTTAAGCCTTCTTCCTGACCAACTATTTCTGAAAAGTCAGTGGGTCTGGTTTTTTCGGCCAATGGTTCTGTTAAGGATATTTCCCGCATTTTTTGCAGTTTGTCCATTTCTTTTCTGGATTCGCGTTCTACCGCCATTTTATTACCTTGTTGTGATTTTAACAAATTCCAGAAATAGAGCCCGATAATCACAGCAAAAAACAACTGAATCACACTGATAATATTGACAGCATAATCCAAAATTCCACGAACCCCCTTCCCAGGCTAAATTAGTGATACTTTAACTTTGAATTTAGTATTGGCAATGACCACTATTTTATCCTGGCAAAACCCGGCAAGTTACATACAAAAAAAGAAGCCTTGCGGCTTCTTTTAATCGCGTTATGCAGATTCTTCTTTTTTCTTGTTTTTGCGCTCAACTGCCACCAGCATTGGTTCTTCTTTGTTGAGAATGACTTCTTTTGTAACAATGCATTTGGCAATATCGGTACGAGAGGGAATATCATACATGACATTGCGCATGATAGTTTCAATGATCGCTCTAAGCCCTCTGGCACCTGTGTTACGTTTCAAAGCTTCAGCAGCAATTGCCTTTAGCGCTTCTTCTTTAAATTCAAGCTGAACATTGTCGATTTCCAAGAACTTCTGATATTGTTTAACCAACGCATTCTTGGGCTCGACTAGGATACGTACAAGGGCATCTTCGTCAAGGGCATCCAGCGTAACAATTACAGGAAGTCTCCCAACAAACTCGGGAATAAGACCAAACTTGAGGAGATCCTCCGGTAAAATATTTCTAAGCATCTCACCAACTAATTTTTTCTCTTTGCTGCGAACTTCAGCTCCAAAGCCCATAGACTTTTTCCCTGTCCTGGCACCGATAATTTTATCAATACCGTCAAAAGCGCCACCGCAAATGAAGAGAATATTAGTTGTGTCTATTTGGATAAACTCCTGATGAGGATGCTTACGTCCACCTTGTGGTGGTACACTGGCTACTGTGCCCTCCAAAATTTTAAGGAGAGCCTGTTGCACGCCTTCACCAGAAACATCGCGGGTGATCGAGGGATTTTCCGACTTACGCGCAATCTTATCAATTTCATCGATATAAACAATACCCTTTTCGGCTTTTTCCACATCATAATCGGCAGCCTGAATAAGTTTCAGAAGGATGTTTTCTACATCCTCACCTACATATCCGGCCTCTGTTAGTGACGTAGCATCAGCAACAGCAAAGGGAACATTAAGAATCTTAGCCAGGGTTTGCGCTAACAGCGTTTTCCCACTACCTGTCGGACCAAGCATGATGATATTAGACTTTTGCAATTCCACATCATCCATTTTTGCCCCAAGATTGATCCGCTTATAGTGATTGTACACTGCAACTGCCAGTGATTTTTTAGCTTCATCCTGATCAATAACATATTGATCAAGAATATCTTTTATTTCTTTGGGCTTGGGAACGTCTCTAAGTTCAACATCTATATCTTCGCTCAGTTCTTCTTCAATGATTTCATTACAAAGCTCAATACATTCATCACATATATAGACTCCCGGCCCAGCAACAAGTTTTTTTACTTGTTCTTGCAGTTTGCCGCAAAAAGAACACTTCAGTTGACCCCTGTCATCACCGAACTTCAACATATTACCACCTCTCTACTTGGGAGTCTCCTTGTGTCTGTCACCCCGTACCACGACTGCATCAATAAGGCCATATTCTTTGGCTTGTTCACTGGACATGAAGAAGTCTCTCTCCGTATCATTTTGGATTTTTTCCAATGGCTGTCCAGTATGGTAAGCAAGGATGCCGTTTATGTGTTCCCGCATACGAAGAATCTCGCGCGCGTGGATTTCAATATCGGTAGCTTGACCTTGCGCACCACCAAGCGGTTGATGAATCATAATTCTAGAATTTGGCAGTGAGTAGCGCTTGCCTTTAGCTCCAGCCGTAAGCAGAAGGGCGCCGGCACTAGCTGCCTGACCCATGCAGGTGGTAGTTACATCGGGTTTAACATATTGCATAGTATCATACATAGCCATAGCAGCAGTTACTACGCCCCCAGGGCTATTAATGTATACATGAATATCCTTATCAGGATCTTCCGATTCCAAAAATAGTAACTGAGCAATAAACACATCGGCTACATTGTCATCAATAGGTCCACCAATAAATACAATGCGGTCTTTTAACAGTCGTGAGTAGATATCATACGCCCGCTCACCACGGTTAGACTGCTCTACAACAATTGGCACATAGGGCATTATAAATCACCTCAAACTTAGAATTTATTATTTTGCAACATTGTCGATGATAAATTCGACAGCTTTCCTACGAAGCACTGAATCTTGAAGAGCCTGGAAGCGGTTAGTTTCACTAATCACCTTCATAATCTCTTCAACTGTAGTCTGATAATTCGCTGCCATATTCGCAACTTCCTGCTGCATTTCTTCAGGAGTTGCAGTAAATTTCTCAACTTTAACAATGGCCTCTAAAACCAGATCAGTTTTAACATTGTATAGTGCTGACTCACGGTAGTTAGCACGCAAAGCCGCTATATCCATTTTAGTATATTCCAGATATTTATCAAGTTTCATGCCCCGTTGCTGCAAATTGAGATCAAAATCCTGAATCATATTGCTAATTTGATTCTCAATCATTATATCCGGCACATCAACTTGCGAATTGTCTACAGCTGCTTTGAGAACTGCAGTACGGAATTCATGCTCAGACTTAGCAATCGCAGCCTGTTCTAACTTATTCTTAATATCGGCTTTTAATTCCGCCAGAGTCTCAAAATCACTGGTTTCTTTAGCAAACTCATCGTCTAGCTCCGGAACTTCCTTGCGTTTAACATCGTGAATAGTAACGGTAAATTTAGCTTCTTTTCCAGCCAATTCAGCAACAAAATAGTCTGCTGGGAAAGAAACGGTTACTTCGCGCTCTTCACCAGACTTAGCGCCGATCAATTGGTCTTCAAAGCCAGGGATAAAGCTGCCAGAACCTATTTCTAGCGGATAGCTCTTGCCCTCACCGCCTTCAAAAGGAGTGCCATCTATAAAGCCTTTAAAGTCAATAATAGCTAAATCACCTTGTTTGAGTTCAGCACCTTCAACAACTATCATTTTCGCATTGCGATTACGATTTTTTTCAAGTTCAGCATCAACATCTGCGTCGGTGATTTCGGCAACAGTCTTTTCTATTGCCAAATCTTTATATTGTCCTAAAGTAACTTCAGGCATTTTTATGACAGTTGCTTTAAATACTAACGGCTGGTCTTCGGCCAAAGTAACAACTTCAATCTCAGGGCGACCTACCGGCTCAATTTCTTGCTCCTTAAGAGCCTTAGAATATGCCTCTGGAGCCAAGATTTCAAAAGCCTCGTCAAGCAAAGCTTCTTTGCCAATACGCGTTTCTACAACTTTTCGGGGAGCCTTACCTTTACGAAAACCAGGAATGTTTACTTGATTAGCTAATTTACGGTAAGCCTTTTCTAGCGCCTTGCTTACCTCAGCTTGGGGTATTTCAAAATTGAGCACCGTTTTATGATTGTCTATTCTTTCCGCTGTTACCTTCATTTATGTATTTCCTCCTTATGAAATTAACTGCTGACACAGCTTATATTGCCAAAATAGTTTCTTACAACAGTATTCCCATTATTGACATGAATTTCATGGGGGGCCTGATTTTCCCATCAAAATATTTGGCCAGTATCCACAAAGTGTAGCAATGTCATGCATAATATCATACCACACTTAAAAACCAAAGACAAGATATGAGCAGAAAACCCAGCATATTATGCTGGGTTTATGTTTTATATGGAGCGGAAAACGAGATTCGAACTCGCGACCCTCGCCTTGGCAAGGCGATGCTCTACCGCTGAGCTACTTCCGCACATGGATCAACAACGATTTTGATTATATACCAAGACGTAATTATTTGTCAACCTTCTTTTTGCATTTCGCTGCTTCAGCTTTTAGCAAAGCAACTAACACATACTCCCCAGCTTGCATATTATGTATCAGACACAACAAAAGGATTTTCTCAGGGAGGCTGATCAGTTGTATTATTATCTGAAAGATGAGTGTGTCCTCGTCGAAGGTTCCGCGCGAGGTGCCATCTATAACTTAGAATCAGGCCGAGTACATTCTATTAACCGCGGAGCGGTTGATCTCTTAAAAGCATGTCAAAGCACAGCGATAGAAGAACTAATGGATGTAGCCTTAGAGGATAGTAAACCCTGCTTAGCCTTTTTGGATACCTTAACAGCCAAAGGCTTAGGCACCTTCTATAGTAATGCTCAAACAGCAACACCTAAACACGTGCTTCCTGGTTATCAGCCACTATTGGAGTATGTTTGGTTAGAAATTACTTCCACTTGCAACAACCGCTGCTTACATTGTTATTCGGCCAGCAGTCCGGAAGTACCTGCCGGCAGCGTTCCTCATAGCCGCTGGCTTGAGCTTATTAGCGAAGCGCGTGCCGAGGGCGCTCACACTATCCAGCTTATCGGCGGCGAGCCACTGCTGTATCCAAGATGGCGGGAATTAGTAATCAAAGCATGTGAAGAAAACTACGAATTAGTTGAAATTTTTACTAATGCTACTCTTATTGATGATGACTGCATTAATTTTTTCAAAAAGTACAATGTCAGCGTGGCTACAACTCTCTATGCTGATAATGCTACAACACATGATAAAGTGACACTTCATCACGGCAGTTTTGAAAAAACCATGACTGCCATAAAAAAAATTTTGGCAAACAATATCCCTCTCCGTATTGCCTCGATTATTATGAAAGCGAACGAACATGAAGCCGAAAATATCATGAAGCTTTGCACTAAACTTGGTGTAGAAGCCGCTCCCCCTGATGTTGTCCGGCCTACCGGTCGTGGCGATGACCATACGCTCATGCCCACTGCCTATACCAAGAGCTCAATCAAGCCACCTTTTTTTACCGACCCGGAGTCCTTTTCCAAAAATAAACATTTCCACAGCTGTTTAGCCGGTCGGCTAGCCATAACCGCTACCGGTGATATCATACCCTGTATTTTCGCCCGCAACCAGATTTGCGGCAACATAATAGACATATCGCTTCATACAGTACTTTCTAATCAACCGCTGAAAGAATGTTGGCAAACAACGAAAGATTATATTCCCAAATGCAAAGATTGCGAATATCGCTATGCTTGTCCTGATTGTCGGCCTTTAGCACAAGGTCTGGACTCAAAAAACAATTGGTATGCAACACCCGCAGAATGTTCTTATAACCCTTATTTAGGAAACTGGGAGGATGTTACGTAATGTCTGATAACAAATACAAAGGCCCTAAGTGGGAAACTCCGGAAATAAACGAATGGGATGATGATTTTGAAGGGACACCGTCTGGGGAACGTGTTACTACTGTAGGTTGTCGCCCCTCCTGGAGCCCTTGTAGCCCTACTAAGCCTATCGGCTGCCAGCCGTCTTGGGCACCTTGCTGGCCTCGGCAGTGCTTTCCACGACAGTGTTTTCCTCGGCAGTGCTTTCCTCGGCAGTGCTTCCCACGCCAGTGCTTCCCACGCCAATGTTTCCCGCGGCAGTGCAATCCACGCACTTGTTACCCGCGCATGTGTATGCCTGTTGGGCATCGTCCATGCAACCCGTTATAGCACTACGACTTTTACAATTTGCTACCAATATAATTGACTATTGTGACATGAACAGCAGCAAATAGCGCACCCAGCATATCGGCAATTAAATCAAGATCTGTATCTAGCAAGTTCGGCTGACTCGGTATTCTGGGCTTAAGGATTGTATCTCCCAGAAACTCACCGATCTCATATAAGGCTCCTATACCAAGACCTAAAGAAAGGATAACGATAAAGGTAAACCCTCGCC
>JAEZVB010000100.1 GCA_023443285.1 Bacillota bacterium | reverse complement strand
GTACTAGCGACGAAAAGAAATTTTCGTTAAACCACCCTACGATTACTCTGGATGGATGCGCTAAGGGATGTGCGAGGAAGGCTGTTGAAAAATATTGCTTTAAACCGATGGTGGCAATAAATATAGGCGAACTCATTGGCGAGCAGGAGGCGCTCGCCGGCATTGAGGTACAAACTGGCTCTATGCATGGTTGTATGACAGAATTTGAAAAGGTTTCTGGTATTGTTACACATGTCATAGATTCATTGGCAGCCATGTACGAGAAAGCCCAGGCAGCGCAAAAGAATAACTGTGATTCGGCAACCTGCAGTTGCGGATGCGGCGGCAGTGGCAGCGACAATAGTTGTGGCTGTGGTTGTGAGAGTGACGCCGAGGTTGCGCCTGGCGGCAATCAACAGGTTATTAGTGAACCCAACTCGAAGGGAATTGTGATTTATACAAAATCAGGTTGTCCGTTTTGTGCTAAGGTTTTACAAGAATATCAGGAGCAAAAAATTAGTTTTCAAGAAATTAATACAAGTATATATCCGTGGGCTAAGAAATTGTGCCAAGACAAATATGGCACTGACAAGGTACCCGTCATTGTAAGAGACGGAGTTGTTATACAAATTGGTGACAGCGAGGGCAAAGGCTGACAAGTATAATAAGCTGGCCGTGAGCCAGATAAAAAGAGCTTAATATAAGAAAAGACTTGGCATAAGCCAAGTCTTTTCTTATATTAATGTTCTAAACAGTTAGCAGCAATTCATATCTGACTGGAATTTGCTAGACATAGAACAACTACACTTACTTTGGTTTGAATCAGTTTCTTTTGTAGTATTTGAGCATCTTTGCATCATTTCTTTGCACATGTTCATAGGATTAAATCCATTAGAGGACATCATATCCATCATAGAAGCCATATTGTCAGTTTTTCCATTTCCACAACAAGTGTTTTTCATATTAGTTTCCTCCTATTTGTTAACATTTTTGCGTAATTCTTCGATTTCTTTACGCAATTCTTGTATTTCATGGGCTAAATCTGAATTGGAAAATGATGAATTATCCCAATTTCCACACCAAGAAAACCGGCGTCGCTGAAAAGCAAATAGTAGACCTGTAAATAGCAGCAATAAAAATATTGGCATTATGAACATCATCCAGGGTATTCCCGCTGCCGCTGTTGTAAAGAATGTATTGCCACAGCACCACATTACAATCACCTCTTATCTTATAAAAGTTTGAGTTATACTGTTTGCTAATATAGACGAAAGTCGTTCAAAAAGGATACAATAAAAGAAAAGAGATTAAAACGGAAAGCCAAAAATCCCACAGAGATTTTTGGCTTTCCGTTTCTTTTAAAAGGTAACATTATTTGATTAAATCCAAGAGCTCTTTGCCTTGCAATTCAATACCGTACCATTTGATTAAGACAGTATATCCCTTAGATTTTTCAACAACTTTATTCACCCATTCAACTTCACTTTGCGATTTCGCTTTTAATAATGGACTTTTCGTATTCGTAAGATAGAGGCTCGAGTTTACGATCCACCATTTCGAATGAATCCCTGCCCGATCCAAATCATCATTAAGCCTCAGAGCTTCATGGACAGGAGTAGCTTCCGGAAGTGTTACAATTACCACTTCGGTCTCTGCAGGATTTCTTAATCTGGGAAGGAGCTTTTTCACGCTTTCCGGGATGTCGCCCTGACTCTTTTGAATCTCTTTATGATAACTCTGCGTTGCATCCAAAAGCAGCAATGTATGGCCTGTAGGTGCTGTGTCAATTACAATGACTTGATTCTCTGTTGACTGATCAACAATTTCAGCAAATGCCCTGAATACTGCAATTTCTTGGGTGCAGGGTGAGCGTAAATCTTCCTCAATATAGTCTAAGTCTGCATCTCCCATGGATTCTTTTGCTTTAGCAAGTACTTCTTGTTTATATTTTTCAAGTTCTTGGGCCTCATCGATATGGCTGATTTTTAACTTTTCATTGTCACCAAGCAAAAATTTTAAGTGATGGGCGGGATCGGTGGTTGTAAGGTGTACATTCACACCTTTTTCTATTAACCCTAAAGCAATTGTAGCGGCTAAGGTGGTTTTGCCGACACCGCCTTTACCCATAGTAAAAATAATTTTTTTGCGGGAACTATACATATCTTCAATCAAGGCGTTTAGTGAGTATGCGTCTTTAATTTTAGCAGTGGGTTTAGTTTCATACTGCGAGTTAGTTGTCAGCATTTTGCGGATATTCGCTACACCATAGACATTATAAGCACGGAGGGGAATATAGTAGGTTGTAATGGCATGCAGGTAGTCAGGCATATTACATAGAGCTTGCTGTTGTTTATTATACAAGCTTAATGCGATCTCATCCTCTGGATTATCAAGTTCCATAACCCCATTAATAATCATGGTTTGGTTGTTAATACCAAGCTCCTTAAGCTCCTTGGATGCTCGTTTTGCTTCTAAGAGCGGGGTTTTCTCAGGCCTTGACACAAGGATAACTGTTGTCATGCTTGCGTTAGCTAAGGTTTCAACTGCATTTTTGTACATCGCTTTATTTTCTTCTAAGCCTGATAATTGTCCTAAACAGGATGCACCATGCGTGCTTTCACTGATAAAGTTAGACCAGGCAGAAGGCAACTGCAGCATTCTAAGTGTGTGACCGGTAGGGGCTGTGTCAAAAATGACATAATCATATTTGCTATTAATGTTTCCGTCGGTTAAATAATGGGAGAATTCATTAAAGGCTGCGATTTCTACAGTGCAAGACCCTGATAATTGTTCTTCCATATTAGCAATTACTGATTCTGGCAATATGCCTTTATAAGGTCCGACTACCTTTTCTTTATACTCACGCGCTGCTTCTACCGGATCTAAGTTGACGACGGTGAGATGAGGGACTTCAGGTATTAAAGTACCTTTGTTATCCAGCTCCACACCAAAGACATCCTGCAAATTGGAAGCGGGATCTGTGCTGATAAGTATTACATTTTTACCGGCATCGGCCAAATTAACCGCTGTTGCGCAGGCGGCTGATGTTTTACCAACACCACCTTTGCCAGTAAAAAAGAAGTACTTTGTGAGTTCTATTTGCGAAGGTTTATAGGATTGTATCAGCGTGCCCTGGTCAGACATATTAACAGCACCCGCCATCACAGCAGCAACTCGATTTTTTAGGTTTGATATTTATTTCCAGGCCAGTCCACTCTGCGAACTCTTCAGTCGTAGGATATTTTTTCGTTTTAGCAACTTGACCATCTACCAACGTAATTGGCAGTATTTCAGGGCCATTTTGTTTTAAATAGTCACTTATCAATTGGTTATCTGCGAAAGCTTGGGGCTGACCGGAGAGGTTAAAACGGCTGATATCGGCCCCCTTGTGTTTAAGTGTTTCGATAACAGTTGCCACCCTTAGCAGTTCTTTGTCGACACTTGGGCCGCAAACGCCTGTAGAACAACACATAGCCGGGTCATAAATCAGTATTTTTTTCATAGTATCACTCTCCATGTTTTTTATTATCTATCCATTAGATTAAACCGGAATTTACCCGATGGATGAGATCTTCCATTTTGGACTTAATCAAACTGCGGACGCTTCTGAACTCCTCATCATTTTTTCCAGAGGGATCATCTAGTCCCCAATCCTCGCGATGGTTGCAAGAAATAATCGGGCAATCTACATTACACCCCATTGTTATTACTATATTAACACTGGGTATATCCTGAAGCAGCTTTGGCTTTTGGTGAAGCTCCATGTCGATGCCGATTTCCTTCATAATTCGTACCGCGTCTTGATTAATTTGCTCCCGCTTCTCTGTTCCTGCGGAAAAACATTCAAATACGTCAAGTCCCAAAACCTTGCCAAAAGCCTCGGCCATTTGAGAACGACATGAGTTATGAACACAAATAAATGCTACTCG
>JAEZVB010000142.1 GCA_023443285.1 Bacillota bacterium | reverse complement strand
AATTTGACAAAAAAATAAGCCTATTTCAAGGCTTTGTGGGCATTTTTTGTTTATACAAGTGTCAAACTCCCGTGTCAAATCTTCTTTGCGTTTTTGCAGAGCAGCAACGATGCTGTCTTGGCTATTATTAACCGTTACAGAATGGGTAGCTGACGAGATTTTTGATATATTCATGATTAGTCACCTCATCATTTATATCGCAAATATTTCCAAATTTGTTAAGAGATTATTAGAAAAATATTTAAAAAACTATTTTTGGTAATTAATTTTTAGAACCGTCTAAAAAATATCTACTTGCATTTTTCGGTAGGCAATCCTATAATCTAAGGTAAGAACCAGTTTGCTTAGGTCTGTGGTTGAAAGTCGATGCCAGTCGCAGGCGAAACGACCCACGTAAGAAGCCCAAAGTGGCTTTGAGCATGGTGCGGCTTAGAGGTAAGCCCTGCCGATCGGGACAATAGGTACATATGATCGAGAGAAGCAGTAGTGAGGAGATTGAATTCTTAGTAGCGACCCTTCCAGCAGGCGAGTGTGGGGTCAAAGACCAGGTCGGCTAAGCAGCGGTTTTTAATTTCATAAGGTGAGGGGATTTCTTTAATGGCTTTTGAGGACAAAACTCTTAAGTGTAAGGACTGTGGAAAAGACTTTGTTTTTACTGCAGGGGAGCAGGAGTTCTATGCAGAAAAAGGCTTTGAAAATGAACCTGCTCGTTGTCGGGAATGCCGGGGTAACAGAAGACGCAGCCGTGATGGCGGTGAAGCGCAGTCTGCCCCACGTGAAATGCATGAGGCAGTATGTGCCGAATGTGGTGTAGTTACGCAAGTTCCATTTAAACCTCGCAATGATCGTCCTATTTATTGTCGCGACTGCTTTATTGCCAAAAAAGAGCAATAATACATATTACAATAGATGTGATAAAACCGCCCGGGATAATGATATCCCGGGTTTTCGCATGCCTTGGGGGGAAAGAAGCTACTGGACGTGTTTTGTCTGTGGACATACTGAAAAAATTATGTATACATGTAAAACTACTTGTTTAATATTGAACATGCTCGTATAATTATTTAGGAGATCTTTTACAAATTGAGGGGGGAGTACATACGTGTCTAGAAAACTGATTGCGTTAGCTGTTACCGTTATGTTTGTACTGGCATTTGGTTTGGCAGGCTGCGGTGGACAACAGTCGGCAAAACCCGCTGAGCCGGCAAAGACCAAAGTGATCAAGGTTGGTTCTGATACCGCGTTTGCACCGTTTGAATTCCAGGACGAAAAAAGCAAAGAGTATGTTGGATTTGATATGGATCTGATTAGGGCTATTGGCAAGCAAATGGGCGCTGAAGTCCAAGTGCAAAGCATGGGCTTTGATGGCCTAATCCCGGCGCTGGAAGCCGGTAACATTGATGTTGCTATCTCGGCTATGACGATTACCGCCGAACGAGCTAAGAAGCTTAATTTCACTAAGCCGTATTATAAGTCTGGCTTGTCAGTAGTTGTCAAAGCTGACAACAATACTATTAAGAGTTTTAAAGATCTTGACGGCAAACGGATTGCCGTACAAATAGGTACTACCGGTGCCACAGAAGCAAAAAAAGTTAAAGACGCCAAAGTCCGTGAATTTAACACGGCTCCTGAGGCCTTCATTGAGCTGAAAAATGGCGGCGTTGACGCAGTGGTGAATGATTTGCCTGTTAACGAGTATTACATTACCCAAACTGCCAGCAAAGATGCCAAAATCGTAGGCGAACCGCTTAGTGCAGAAGAGTATGGGATTGCTACTGCCAAGAAAAATACCGAATTAGCTGACAAAATCAACAAGGCGCTAGAAGAGTTAAGGAAAAATGGCGAGTATGAAAAGATTTATGTCAAGTGGTTTGGCAAGAAGCCTCCCCAGTAAGGGTTAACAAAAAAGCGGCGCGGTAACGCGCCGTTTTCTTATTGACACCTACTGGTTGTCCGCATATAATTGACATGGGATTTTTAGCAACCTTATATAATTTGAGTAAGGGTGAGGAATTTGAACTTTGATTTTGAGTTAATTCTGCAGTCATTTCCACTACTATTGATGGGAGCCGGCGTTACTGTACAGATTACCGTGCTAAGTGTTGGTTTTGGTCTTTTAATTGGTATGTTTGTCGGAATGGCGCGGTTGTCAACGTTATGGCCTGTTAAGACATTGGCGGCTATCTATGTTGACTTTATTCGGGGTACGCCTCTATTGGTCCAGATTTTTCTTATTTACTTTGCGTTGCCGATCATTATTGGACAGCGAATTGATCCCTTCCTTGCCGCAATTACTGCTTGCAGTATTAATAGCGGTGCCTATGTAGCTGAGATTTTCCGGGCAGGTATTCAGTCGATTGACAAAGGCCAGATGGAGGCAGGACGCTCGCTAGGGATGACCTGGGTGCAGACTATGCGTTACATAATTTTACCGCAGGCGTTTAAACGCATTATTCCGCCCTTAGGTAACGAATTTATTGCCATGCTGAAGGATTCTTCCTTGGTGTCGGTAATCGGCTTTGAAGAGCTTACACGCCGCGGACAACTCATTATTGCCCGTACCTATGGCTCCTTTGAAATTTGGGTTACTGTGGCCTTTATTTATCTCATTATGACGTTTACTATATCTCGCTTTGTGGATTATCTTGAGCGGAGGTACAAGACCGATGATAAGCATTAAAAACCTTCATAAAAAATTTGGTAATTTACATGTGCTAAAAGATGTTAGCGCTCATATTAGTGAACAAGAGGTTGTTGTTATCATTGGACCGAGCGGCTCAGGAAAAAGTACACTGCTGCGCTGTATTAATTATCTCGAACAGCCGACAGAAGGCGAAATTATTGTGGACGGTATTCCGCTTACCAGTGAAGCTAATATTAATAAAGTTAGGGAAGAAGTAGGTATGGTTTTTCAACGCTTCAACCTGTTTCCCCATATGACGGTGCTACAAAATATTTCGCTGGCACCGGTAAAAGTCCGCAAAATGCCAAAAGCCGAAGCCGAAAAGGTGGCCCTTGCTTTGCTGGAAAAGGTCGGGCTTTCCGATAAAGCCACTGCGTATCCTGAACAGTTATCAGGTGGTCAGCAGCAACGGGTGGCCATTGCCCGGGCTCTTGCCATGAAACCAAAGGTCATGCTGTTTGATGAGCCGACATCGGCGCTTGATCCTGAGATGATTAAAGAAGTACTTGATGTCATGAAAAACCTGGCTAATGAGGGTATGACTATGGCTGTGGTTACCCATGAAATGGGTTTTGCCCGCGAAGTGGGTGATCGAGTGATCTTTATGGATGAAGGCCGGATTGTTGAAGAAGGTTTGCCTGATGAGGTGTTTTTGCACGCCAAGGAAGAGCGTACCAAGGCGTTCCTTTCTAAGATATTATAGATATTATAAATTGACAGTAGTACCATTTTATGCTATACTTTCACTTGTGACTGTGAAAAGCAGTCGGTAGTTCAATCTTAGGAGGAGTTTCACATGATTGGTAAAGTTAAATGGTTTAGCGCTGAAAAAGGTTATGGATTTATTGAAAGAGAAGATGGCGGCGACGTTTTCGTACACTTCTCTGCTATTCAAGACGAGGGCTTCAAGACTCTGAATGAAGGCCAGCAAGTTGAATTTGAAATCGTTGAAGGCGCTCGTGGACCGCAAGCCAGCAACGTTTACAAGGCTAACTAGTTTTTATTCGACATAAATACCCGGCGATTAATTTCGCCGGGTTTTTGATTGCCCTAACACAAACTATACTTTTCGTATCACTACAGCTGTTTACATTTTTTACCCAAGAATGAGCTGATTTCTCTCGTTATGTAAAAAAAAAAAGTAGAAAAAGCAAAATATAATGAATGTTTGGACAGGAATTTTTAATTTTGCAGGGAATATTAGATATATAGGAACCTGGAAAGGGGATGAGTAATATGGCAATTACAGTACGAGGAAAAAACATTGATGTAACACCAGCACTAAAAGACTATGTCGCCAAGCGTGTGGGCAAAATCACCAAATATTTTGATGGTGCAAGCATGGGCGAAATTACTGCAATCCTCACAGTTAGTAAAGGCCGGCACATTGTTGAGGTTACCGTGCCTATCAATGGAATACTGCTTCGGGGCGAAGAAGAGACCCTTGATATGTATACCTCCATTGATCTGGTTATTGAAAAGCTGGAAAAGCAAATTGAAAAATATAAAACCAAGCTGGCTCGCAAACTTAAAAGCGGCAGCTTTAAGACCGAATTTATTCCCGCGGCATCACTGTCTAATGTGGCGGCTGCTAATGAAGATGAGTTCAACATTGTAAAAACCAAGCGATTTGCAGTAAAGCCGATGGCTGTTGATGAGGCCGTTATGCAAATGAATCTGATCAATCACGATTTTTATGTGTTTGCTAATTCAGACACAGAGGAAGTAAATGTGGTATATCGTCGTAAAGATGGCCGTTATGGGTTAATTGAACCGGAATTCTAAACTAACAAAAAAATAGCTGGAAGAAATTCCAGCTATTTTTTTACGTGATTTTTTTGCCAGTATATAGCCGGCGGTTCCTAACAGGCAAACAGGCCAAGTTGCCTTTACCGCGGCGTTCGTAATTCCGAACGCCGTTTCATTATGATCTCAGCTAGTGAAGCCGATTCCAGTTCTTGAGCTTTCTGGGCAAATTCCTGTCTGGTAAAAAGACCTTTGTCAATGAATAGTTCTATTAGGACGGTAATGGCTAATGTATTTTTGTAGTCAATATCTTTAAGGTTGGCAAGCTGACTTGCTATGTCCAGTATATCTGTGACATGATGACTCATACTACACCTCCCGTAGTATCGCTTTGGTAATAGTATGCATTGATTGGTAAAATTTTAAACTGTTCTTGTGATAATTTGAATAAAGTGAAATAAATAACTTATTTCAGACTATTCCAATATTATTGACAAGTCATACAATATAAATTACAGTTAAAATATAGCGTTTATTTTTTGCAGTAATTCATAGGCTCCAAAAGTTCTAATTTTCACAATCATAATCGTTGTACACTGGCATAATATCTAATTTTCATGGGTGAGGAGGTTTTGTCTTGAAAGGTTTTCAATCACAAGAGGTAACCCGTATTATTGAAATTGACCGCAAGACATGCAAGGGCTGTGACTCGTGTAAGGCATTCTGTCCAACAGATGCAATTGATGGTAAGTATGGTGCCATTCACAAGATCAACAGCGAGAAATGTATTTCTTGTGGTCAATGCCTTGTCAACTGTCCGTTTGGTGCTCCTAAAGACACGGTTGACGTAGTGGATAAGGTTATTGACAAACTCAAGAACAAGCAACTGACTGTTGTTGCTACCATTGCTCCGGCTGTTCGCGTTGCTATTGGTGAGGAGTTCGGAATGGAACCAGGCAGCCTGGTAACAGAAAAAATGTATGGGGCAATGAAACAGGCAGGCTTTAAAGTTCTTGATACCAACTTTACTGCTGACCAGACTATCATGGAAGAAGGTATGGAGCTTATTGGCAAGATTCGCCATTATGCACTCGGTGAGCCCTCAGAGCATCACTTAGGACCATTACCTCAGTTTACTTCCTGTTGTCCGGCCTGGGTTCGCTATGCCGAACTGTATTATCCAGAGCTTTTGCCGAATATGTCTTCCGCCAAATCACCAATGATGATGGCCGGCGCGCTCGGAAAAACCTATGGAGCCAAAGAAGTCTGGAAGGTTAAACCCGAAAATGTGTTTATGGTAGGCGTTATGCCCTGTACTGCCAAGAAGTTTGAAGCTTCGCGTCCCGAATTTACCAGCGCTTCGCATTATTGGAAAACGCAGGGTCAATCAGGCAGCTATCCTGATATAGATGTAGTTCTCACTACCCGGGATTTGGCTCGTCTGTTTAAGAAGCTCAATATTGATATTAAGACTGTTGCTGAGTTTGCCGACAAAGATAATCCTTTGGCGCAATACACCGGTGCAGGTACCATCTTTGCTAATACCGGCGGCGTAATGGAAGCAGCACTCAGGACTGCGTACTTCGTAATCACCGGCAAAGAGCTAGATGTGCTTGAATTCAAGCCTGTTCGTGGCCTCAAAGGCGTAAAAGAAGCCAGTGTTACTATGAAAGATGCTAAAACCGGCAAGGAAGTTACTTTGAAAGTAGCTGTAGCCCACGGCATCAAAGAAAATGTAAAACCGCTTCTGGAAGAAGTTAAAGCCGGTAAATCGCCATATCATTTCATTGAAATCATGAATTGTCCTGCTGGCTGTGTTAACGGCGGCGGTCAACCAATCAACCCAATGGGTACTTCCTGGCTGGACAAAGCCAAGGCCGTACTGCCTTGGTCATAAGGAGGGAAAATAGTGGCGCATTATGATTATGTAGAAAAGGCTGTGAAAGTATCACGGCGTGAATTCATAGGAATTGCGGGCGTTGCTGCTGCAGTCTTGTGGACCGGAGCCTATGTTGCTACCGATCTGGTGCAAGACCGCACAAAATACATCAAAATGCGGGCGCAAGGCATCTATAAGGATGATGAAAAACAAAAAATCCGTCAAAGCCATAACAATCAGGCTGTGACCGATGTGTACAAGAAGTTTGCGCAAAACCCGCTTAGCCATTTGGCCGAAGAACTGTTTCATACTAAGTATGTAGACAGAACCAAATTAGTATAGGAGGGATTAACTGATGAGTCATCATGATGAACATGGCCCGCGGGTACTCAAGCACCCTCTTATCTCGCGGCTGTTTCACTGGGGATTAATTTTAGGTTTTTTACCGGCAGCGATTACTGGATTTTTTATTTGGCTTAAACCGTTTAGTGACGATTTCCAAAATTTGCTTATGCAAATTCATATTATTGGTGCAGCTATTCTTACCTTGTCCTGTATCTTCTATACCATATTTGCATTAGACAGAATTGTGGCCTTTACCCGCCGGATATTTAGCTTTGATGAGCGGGACATGGCCTGGATGAAGGTTTGCGGCGGGTATCCACAAAAGATGCTGCTTGGCAAAACCATTCCTGTGCCGCCAATGGGCAAAATGAATTCTGGTCAAAAACAAATGGGAATAATGATGCTAATAGGTGGTATTCTCCTGATTGTTACCGGTTGGGCTTTATACGCCTTCTTGCCGGTAGCTCCGAAAGCAGCCATGTATTGGTTTGATCAGGTACATTTGATTATTGGACTGGTTCTGGGAGTAAGCGTATTTGCTCATATTGGTCTGGGGATCTACAATTGGGGCGAGTTTTTGTGTATGTTTGGTGACGGAACCCAAACTGTGGAAGAGGCTAAACACCATAACCCAGTATGGGTTGAAAATGAAATCGAGCCGGTGAAGGGCAATGTAAATGCGCCCGGCCAGCATCAAGCAGGCTAAACAGCCGGTCCTAAAAAAAAGAAAAGTGTAATGACGAGATTGCTGCATAATGCGGTAATCTCGTCATTTTTTGTTCCATTTCCAAGTACTCCAATTTTTGACTTTGCACGGGGTTTCTGTTAAAATCATATATTAGGCACATACTAACCTATAACCGCTTGTAAACGTCAATGGATGCAATGGTGTAGATTGCCCAAGCGGGCTCAGTTTAGTATGAAGTTTATTCGTTTTTGTGTCGGGAGTTGATAATTTGTTTAAGTTTCTGAAAAGCCTATTGGGTGATGATAACGAGAAAGAAATTAAACGCATGATGAAATTAGTAGAACAAATCAATGCGTTTGAGCCTGAACTTATGAATATGAGCGATACCTCGCTTACCTCCAAGACGGTTGAGTTTAGGCGCCGTCTGGAAAAAGGGCAAACGCTTGATGAACTTTTGCCTGAGGCTTTCGCCGTAGTGCGGGAAGCTTCGCGCCGGGTGCTCGCTATGCGCCACTTTGATGTACAAATGGTGGGCGGTATTACTCTGCATGAAGGTAAAATTGCCGAGATGCGGACAGGTGAAGGTAAAACCCTGGTAGCAACGCTGCCGGTATATCTTAATGCCTTGACAGGCAAGGGCGTGCATGTAGTTACCGTTAATGACTATCTGGCTCGCCGCGATAGTGAGTGGATGGGCAAACTGTACCGTTATTTAGGTTTGTCTGTCGGTCTTATTGTTCACGGTCTGGACTTTGATGATCGTAAACTGGCGTATAGTGCCGATGTTACGTATGGTACCAACAACGAGTATGGTTTTGATTACCTCCGCGATAATATGGTTATTTACGCTGAACAAATGGTACAACGCCCCCTGAATTATTCTATTGTCGATGAAGTTGACAGTATTTTGATCGATGAGGCGCGGACGCCGCTTATTATATCCGGGCCTGGTGAAAAATCTACCGATATGTATTTTGTTTTAGCCAAAGTTGTGCCCAAATTGACGGCTGTTGAGGACTATACCATTGATGAAAAGGCCAACACAGTTGCGCCTACCGAGGCTGGTGTGGCCAAAGCCGAGAAGCTGCTCAATGTAAAGAATCTCTATGATGCCGAGAACATCGAGATGTCCCATCACTTTAATCAGGCACTGCGGGCGCATGCCTTGATGCATCGGGATAAAGACTATGTGGTCAAAGATGGCGAAGTTGTCATTGTTGACGAGTTTACCGGCCGGTTAATGTTTGGCCGTCGCTATTCAGACGGTCTGCATCAGGCTATTGAGGCCAAGGAAGGCGTTAAGGTAGAACGGGAAAGCCAAACACTGGCCACCATTACCTTCCAGAATTATTTTAGGATGTATAAAAAATTAGCCGGTATGACAGGTACTGCCAAAACCGAAGAACCTGAATTTCGCAAGATTTATGGTCTTGATGTTATTGTTATTCCGCCTAATCGTCCGATGTTGCGTCAAGATTTACCGGATATCATTTATAAAACGAAACGCGCCAAGTACAAGGCCGTTGTCAACGAGATTGCGGAACTCCATGGTAAGGGGCAGCCGCTCTTGGTAGGTACAACCTCTATTGCGCAGTCTGAAGAATTATCGGCTATGCTAAAGAAAAAAGGCATCCCGCATAATGTGCTGAATGCCAAGTTTCATGAAATGGAGGCGCAGATCGTCTCGCAAGCCGGTCAGAGCGGCGCTGTAACTATCGCCACCAATATGGCTGGCCGTGGTACTGACATTGTGTTAGGTTCGGGTGTCCCTGAACTAGGTGGTCTTCGGATTATCGGTACAGAGCGCCATGAGAGCCGCCGGATTGACAATCAGTTGCGTGGTCGTGCCGGCCGTCAGGGTGACCCTGGTTCCTCCCGTTTCTATTTGTCGCTAGAGGACGATTTGATGCGCCTGTTTGGCTCTGACAATATTGCCAGCATCATGGACAAATTAGGAATGGAAGAAGATGAGCCCATTGAACATGCGCTGATTACCCGTTCCATTGAACAAGCGCAGAAAAAGGTGGAAGCTCGAAACTTTGACATCCGCAAATACGTTCTTGAATATGATAATGTTATGAATCAACAACGTGAGGTTATTTACAGCCAGCGTAAGAAGATTCTGATGGGCGATAACCTCAAAGAAAATATTGATATAATGATTGAAAAAGTCATCGATTACGGTATGGATCTATATGCTAATGAAAAGATCTATCCCGAGGAATGGGACTATGCCGGTCTGATTGAATTCTGTGAGGGCTTCTTTGCGCCTGTCGGTCAGCTTAAGCAGGATAAACTTGATATGTTGAGCCGTTTTGAACTCAAGGAAGAACTGCTGAATGTAGCGCACACTTCCTATAGCGATCGGGAAAGTCGGTTTGGTTCCGACAATATGCGTGAGCTGGAAAAAGTCGTTATGCTCAAGACGGTTGATGCCAAGTGGATGGAACATCTTGACGCCATGGATATGCTGCGTCAGGGTATTGGCCTTAGGGCATATGGTCAAAGAGATCCGCTGATTGAGTACAAAATTGAAGGGTATGACATGTTCCAGCAAATGCTGGAGGTTGTACAGGAAGACATTGTCCGTTATATTTTCAAGGTTGATATTGTTTCCCAGGCTCAGCCCGAAGATCATCTGCGTGGCGCTCACGCTACTCGCGGCGGTGAAGAGGGAGACGAACAGGCTCAGCCAATTGAACCCATTGTAAATACTGATACAACAGGCCGCAACGAATTATGTCCTTGCGGCAGCGGCAAGAAATACAAACGTTGTTGTGGAGCTAAGTAATAGGAGTTGAGAAAGTGTTATTAGAGGATTTGCGAGGGTCACTGGATACCCTGGCTAAACGGATTGAAAAAATGAGGGATTCTCTTTGACGTTGCTGCTAAATCAGAACGTATCGAAGAGCTGGAAGATAGAATGAGTGACCCCACTTTCTGGGATGATCCGGCCATGGCTCAAAAAATCGCTCAGGAAGTTACGTACCTGAAGGACAGTATTAATAAGTACCGGGATTTGGCTAGCCGTCATAGTGATATGGTTATTTTATGGCAATTGGGTCTGGAAGAGCAGGATGAGAGTGTTTATCCGGAAGTAACAGCCAGTTTGGCCGGCATGGAACAGGAACTTGATCATCTGG
This sequence comes from Bacillota bacterium, assembly GCA_023443285.1. Taxonomy (GTDB): domain Bacteria; phylum Bacillota; class Negativicutes; order Sporomusales; family Sporomusaceae; genus Sporomusa. The sequence goes on along the minus strand of JAEZVB010000142.1, from coordinate 4,675 downwards.
AACTAAACCAGATGTTATCAGGTGAATATGATAGCAATAACGCTATTTTGACGCTGCATGCCGGGGCTGGTGGCACAGAAGCGCAGGATTGGGCGCAAATGCTCTTGAGAATGTATGTGCGCTGGGCTGAGAAAAATAATTACAAGGTAGAGACCATGGACTTTTTGGCTGGCGATGAAGCCGGTGTTAAGAGTGTTACCCTGATGATTAGCGGCATAAATGCCTATGGCTATTTGAAAGCCGAAAAAGGGGTACATCGCCTTGTACGTATTTCACCCTTTGATGCCAGCGGACGACGCCATACCTCATTTGCGGCTGTTGATGTTATGCCCGAAATTGATGATTCGGTAGAGATAAACATTAATCCCGTAGATTTGCGGGTCGATACCTATCGGGCCAGCGGTGCCGGTGGCCAGCATATCAATAAAACCGACTCTGCTGTTCGCATGACTCACCTGCCAACAGGTGTTGTTGTGCAATGCCAAAGCGAGCGTTCGCAGATTCAGAACAGAGAGCAGTGCATGCGGCTGTTGCGGGCTAAGCTGTTTGAACTGGAACAGCAAAAACAAGCCGATAAAAAAGCCGAGCTTGGTGGTGAATACCAGGCTATCGAATGGGGCAGTCAAATCAGATCCTATGTTTTCCATCCCTATAATATGGTGAAAGATCATCGTACATCTGCTGAAACAGGTAATGTGCAAGCGGTAATGGATGGAGAAATTGAATTGTTTATCGAAGCTTACTTAAAAAGTGAATCTAATGGTAAGGACTAAAGAAAGTGATACTTTCTGTTAGGGTGAAAAATGAGATTGCCACGCTAACGACGTGGCAATCTCCAGTTTGCTAGGGGGGGGAACCCTATGAAGCGTTTTACAACAATATTACTATTTTTGGTTATGCTGCTAGCCGCGATTGAAGTTATCCTGCCCAAGCTGGTATCTGATGCTGTGGTTCAGGGTCTGCGTGAACTGACAGGCAGCAATCAGGTGACTGCCCGGGTGGATAAGACGCCGGCTGTACTGATGTTTGACGGTAATTTTGACCGGGTGATGGCAGATGCCCATGAGGTTAAGACTGAAAAGATAACCTTTCGTAACATGCACATCAACCTAACTGATGTAAAGCTGGACGTTAAGACCTTGCTGACCAGCCGGAAACTAGTGATTGAACAAGTCAAAGATATCGAACTTACGGCAATTATTGGGCAAGAGGAATTAGCCACATATCTGAATAACTCAGTAAAAGGAATTAAAAATGCAGTTGTAAAAATAACTCCGGATAAAGTCCAGGTTAGCAGTGCCTTAACCTTTGGTGGTATTGCTCGTGTCGATATTAGGCTAGAGGGACGAATTGCCAGTGACCGCGAGAATAAGCGAATCACGTTTGTTACCGAACGGTTTTGGCTAAACAACTCGCCTGTTGGCAACATTGGCGGCTCGCTTCTCACCGAAGTGCCGTTAGTAGATTTAAAGAAAATGCCATTTAATGTTAACGTACGGGATGTTACTATGGAAGAAAACCAGATTATTATATATACTGATAACAAGAACTAATACTTATAATTTCAAGGTGCGAAGCTCGTGCTGAAAGGTATTGTTTTGGGGAATAGTACAATATACCGATAATTCTTGAAGTGGCTGAGAAAGCGGCTTCTAAAAGGGTGGAGAGATTTTGTCAACCTTTACATATAACAAATGGCTGATTGGTTTGATTCTAATAGGCCTATTAGCGGCTTTTACTATCGACTGGCAGCGTAACACGGTTGAGCAGGCCAATTCCACGGTGGAAATGCTGATGGAATATGAAGATATCTTGGAATTAGCGCAAATCGAAGGTGCCCTGCCTAGCGAAATGTTTAAACAATTTAAAGAGGCGGGCATCACTAGCTTGGCCGTGTATGAAACAACCCTGGAAAAGCTCAACAAAAGTGGTAAAATAACTGCACTGCCGGGTGCTGATATTCTTCACCAAAACAGTACGGGCACGCTGACAGACCCCTTTTGGCACAATTTGATTGCCGCAGGCAAGATCCAGGCAGAGGATGTATATATCGTTGGCCGGGATCAGCAAGTGTTCAAGGAAGTCACGGAGGACTTAAGCCGTCGCCTGGGATCAGGCAGAGTAACACTAGTGGCCGAAGGTGATCGCCCGGTCGTGGCGGCCAAGGCTAATTTTGAAAAAGCTGTGAAATGGAATTTGGGCTTGTCTACCAGCGAGCTTGCTGAGGTGGAAAAGCTGGGCTTTCATGTTGTTGCCCGCCCAACTAACTATACCAAAGTCACACCGGCTGATGTTAACGCGGTATTTGAACGCCTCAAAGGCGTGAAAAACCTAAGTGCGATTATCTTTTCCGGTGAGGAAGTCTTGGGTTATCCTGATTTATTGCCGCTAACTGTCAAACACTTTCGGGATCGTCAGTTGACACTCGGTATGATTGAACACCCGTTGCAACTGCAGTTCCTTAAGCAGGAAGGGCTTACCCAACTGGCCGCAGCCAATAACTACCAGGCTGCCCGGATTTATGTTATTCCTAAAGATGAACAGATTAAACTCAAAGCCTCAGACGCTATTCAGCGCTGGGCTGTGACTGATCAGGAACGAAATATCCGGATTAACCTGATTCGCCGGTATGAAAAGCCTGAACCCGGAAAAACTCTGACTGAAACTAATTTAAGTTATGTATCAGGTATTAAACAAGCCTTAGTGGCTGAAGGGTTTAGCCTTGGTAAGGCAGACACCTATCAACCGTATTTTCCCGCTCCGTGGCTGCTAGGCCTGGTTGTGCTTGGAGCGACAGCGGCCGGTGTGCTGTTCTTATCTTTAATTTTTCCGTTTGCAAGCCGTTGGCAATATGCGCTTACCGCAGTAGTGGCAGCATTACTGTTTTTCCCGATTATCAAGGGTGGGGGCACGCTTAGCAGGCAGATGGTGGCGCTTTCTTGTGCCAGTATTTTCCCGGCACTGGCCATGACTTGGCAGATTGATAAGTGGCGGCGGCTGGAGGAAGAGGGACAGTTCGCACGTCCGGCTCGACTTAGCAAAATTATTATTGCCGGGCTAGGTGCGATTGTTACAGCGACAGCCATGTCGCTCGCGGGCGGCCTCTATTTGGGGGCTGCGCTGAGTGATGTGCGCTTTTTTCTGGAAATGGAAATATTCCGGGGCGTAAAATTGACTTTTGTTGCCCCGCTACTCTTGGTAACTATCGTTTACTTAACCCGTTATAAATTGTTTGATAATGTGCAATTGACTGATGCCAGAGGTCTGTGGCGTCAAGTTACTACTATCTTAAACTATCCGATAACTGTGAAAACCTTGTTGCTCTTTGGTGCGATGGTCTTTGCGGCCTGGGTATTTGTCGGGCGATCCGGGCATACGGCCGGTGTGCCGGTACCGGCACTTGAACTTAAGCTTAGGTCAATGTTAGAGCAGCTTATGTATGTCCGGCCAAGGGGAAAAGAATTCTTAATTGGTCATCCAGCCTTTTTGCTGGCTATTATGGCTATTTATCGTCAATGGCCGCGGCTACTCCAATACCTACTGATTGTAGCTGCGACGATTGCCCAGGGTTCACTCGTGGAAACCTTTGCTCATTTGCGGACACCGGTGCTTATGTCGACAATCCGGGGCATTGACGGTTTACTGTTAGGTGCGGTGGTTGGCACAGCAGCTGTTGTGGTGGTGTATGTGATGCAAGCCGCAATCACTCGCTGGGGAAGGAGTAATGTGACCCATGAGTGATATCGTTATTTCCGGTTACTACGGTTTTGCCAATGCAGGCGACGAAGCTATGTTGGCAGCGATGATTGAGGCAATTACCGATATTGAGCCTAATATAAAAATCACAGTTCTTTCCGGCAATCCTGAAGACACCAGGCTGCGGCACGGTGTGTCTGCCGTCTATCGGCTGAACTATCCGGAGATTGCTAAGGTGCTGACCAAAAGTCGCCTGTTAATCAGTGGTGGTGGCAGTTTGCTCCAGGATGTTACCAGCGACCGCAGTCTCTACTACTACTTGAGCATTATGATGTTGGCCAAGAAGCTGGGTAAGCCGGTTATGCTGTATGCGCAGGGAATTGGCCCGGTCAGGGGTTCGTTGGCTCAGGGGGCTATGCGCTATATTGGCAATATGGTTGATCTCATTACCGTCCGCGACGACGGTTCTTATGAGGAATTAAAGCGGTTAAAAGTAACTGCACCGCCAATTCATATAACAGCCGATCCGGTACTCGCCATGCATCAGGTGGATAAACAAATTGGCCGCAGTATTTTGAAAAAACATGGGCAAGAAGGCGTTGCGCCATTAATTGGTATCTCGGTGCGGGAGTGGAAGGATTGGAGCCATTTTAAACAAGTAATGGGTCATGCTGCCGACAAAATGATCGAGGAATTGGGCGCTAAGGTAATATTTATTCCTATGCAATGGCCTGATGATCTCAGTGTTTCCGAAAAAATCGCTGGCCGCATGAAGAATAAAGCCAGTGTACTGCCAGGTGAATATACGACAAGTGAGCTTTTATCCCTTGTCGGTAACTTGGATCTATTAATTGGCATTCGATTGCACGCACTTATTTTTGCCGCCGTTATGCATGTGCCAATGGCGGGTATATCGTATGATCCCAAGATTGACCGTTTTCTCGAAACCATTGGTGAACGACATGTTGGTACCTTAAAG
>JAEZVB010000048.1 GCA_023443285.1 Bacillota bacterium | reverse complement strand
GTTGGCTGCTATTGTCTCTTCGCTCAGCAATACCCTCTATGATCTTTCCATGGAGAATGAAAGAAATGAACATAAAGTAACTGCAAAACGTTTGGAGTATTCCCGGCAAAAGGTCATGACCGCCTGGGAAGTATACAACCAAAAACGTGCTGAAAAAAGCAAAGAAGCTTAATGGACACCGCTCCATTAAGCTTCTTTGCTTATTCTATCAAAAACAATGTCCTTTACCACTTCACCAGCAATTATTAGTCCAACCACTGACGGTACAAAAGCGATACTGCCGGGAATTTGGTGACGTGTCGTACATTTGCGCGTTGTCCCCTGGGGGCAAATACAACCAACACTGCAGCTAGAACTCTCCGTCTCTATTGGGGTAATCGGTGTCTCTTTGGAATAAACAACCTTGAGTTTGGTAATACCCCGTTTTCGTAGCTCTTGACGCATTACCTTAGCTAATGGACACACCGAAGTTTTATAAATATCAGTCACCTCAAACTGAGTTGGATCCAGCTTATTGCCGGCTCCCATCGAAGAAATCACCGGTATATTTTTCGCATTGGCTCTTACAACAAGATCAAGTTTACCAGTAACAGTATCAATAGCATCCACAATATACGTATAATCATCGGCAAGCAATCTATCTGCCGTATCAGGCAGATAGAACTCCTGAAAAATAGCGACTTCGGCCTTAGGGTTGATTTCGAGAATACGATCACGCATCACTTCTACCTTCGGCTTACCAATCGTCTTTCTCGTAGCATGCAGTTGCCGATTAATATTAGTCAGACAAATTGAGTCATCATCCACCAGCACAAACTTACCCACACCTGAGCGCACTAGTCCTTCCACAACATATGTGCCTACCCCGCCAATGCCAAATATGGCCACCTTACTTTGCGATAGTTTAGCCAGGCCTTCTGTGCCGATTAATAATTCTGTCCGAGAAAACTCATGCAGCATCTATTGTCACCCTTTATCATTAATTATGCATTGTATTAGTGTAGCAAAGTTCTCCTGCCTCGTCAACAACCGGCGTTTACTTGCGGGATATACGGAGTTTAATGGTTTTACCGCATTTGGGGCAAATATAATTACCCTCCTGATCTACTTCCATCACAGCTCCACACTGAATATGCACCAGCATACTGCCACCTCCTAAATTAGTACCACAATAATCAGTATATGACGTTAAGCAAAATTTAGACCCATAAAATCCAACATGCCACGAACTTTGCCAAAAATGCCAGTCGCTGTTGCATTTATCCTACTGTTGAGAAAGTTTTCCGGAAAATAAAAGTAGATAGAGCCAGAGGGATTGGCATCTATCTACTCAAAAGAGGGAAGAGAGTTATTTAAAATTATTCACCACACGACTTTCGTTTTACAAGCTGTGGCTCAAACTGAATTACAATTGGTTTCTTGGCTAAACGGCCGCCCTTCAAACGTTTTATCAGCAGGGCGGCGGCCTTATTACCCATATCATATACAGGCTGTGCAACCACCGTCACCGGCGGCTCAATTAATTGAGCCCATTCCCAGTCGTCAAAGCCAAGTACAGCAATCTCGCCTGGAATAGCTATGCCCATTTTCTTAATGGCTTTCACCACCGACATGGTTATCATATTATTGGCACAGAAGATGCTTGTTGGCCGATCCTTACCGACCTCACTACCAAGTAAAGCCTGAAGTTTAGCTAATATTTCCTGCTCTTCAATACTTGTCTGTACCAGCCACTCTTCCCGGAAAAAGAGGCCATGCGCCGTCAAGGCAGCTTGATATGCTTGTACCCGTTCCAGGCGGGGGCTGACATGGTCATACGGCAAAGTAAGCATCGCAATGCGCTCATGTCCCAGCGCCACCATATGATCGACAGCTTGCCGCACACCTTTGGCACTGTCGACTGTTACGGTATCAATCTCGATATCTGACGCCTTGCGGTCAATGAGTACCACCGGGATATTCTGATTGACCTGAGCAATCAGTTCATTGTTACAGCCTGTAGTATTAATAATTAGCCCGTCAATCTGCTTATCTACCAACATATTGACATAGTCACGTTCTTTGACTGGGTCATCATCGGCATTACACAAAATGAGGTTAAATCCAGCCTCTTTCAAGGTATCTTCAATACCTCTAATGACACTGGTGGAAAACGGATTTAAGATATTAGCGACAATGGCTCCTACTGTATGGGTTCGCTTTTGCTTGAGGCTGCGAGCCAAAGCATTCGGCCTATAGTCAAGTTCGGCAATAACCTGAGCAATACGCTCTTTCGTATCTGCACCCATATGCTCATACATGCCATTTAGATATCTGGATACGGTGCTTTTAGAAACCCCCGCCATCCGGGCAACCTCAGCAATTGTAACAGACATTTTTATCGTTGTACGCGTCCTGACCCGTCGCCACCCATCAGTGCTTTTACTTCACTGACAGTTACATGGTTATGGTCACCTTCAATAGTATGCTTGAGACAAGAAGCTGCCACCGCAAACTCAAGAGCGTCTGCATTTGAATAGTTATTCAGCAAACCATAGATTAAGCCACCGCCAAAGGAGTCTCCACCGCCTACGCGATCAATAATGTGAATGGCGTAGTTTTTGGAGAAATAAAACTCATCATCTTTATAGAGCATAGCAGCCCAGTTGTTGTCAGAAGCCGAGATGCTGCCACGCAGAGTTATGGCTACAGCTTTAAAGCCAAAACGCTCTTTCAGTTTTTTCGCAACGTCTTTGTAACCGTCATGGCTAAGCTTGCCGCCAGTAATATCGGTGTTTTCCGCTTTGATACCAAATACTTTTTCTGCATCTTCTTCATTGGCAATGCACACATCCACATAAGGCATAAACTGAGCCATAACCTGACCGGCTTTTTCGCTGGTCCACAGGTTTTTGCGGAAGTTAAGGTCGCAGCTGATAGTTAGTCCTGCTTCTTTAGCAGCTTTACAGGCATCCAGCACACAGTCGGCTACATTATCGCCCAGTGCCGGAGTGATACCGGTGAAATGGAACCAGGTAGCACCGGCAAAAATTTCTTTCCAGTTGAAGTCCTCTTTCTTAGCACCGGAAATAGAAGAATGAGCGCGGTCATACACTACCTTGGAAGGGCGCTGTGAAGCACCTTTTTCACAGAAATAAATACCCAAACGCTCGCCGCCTCTGATCATATAGCGAGTGTCAACACCATAACGGCGCATTTCATTAACAGCTGCCTGACCGATTGGATTTTCGGGTACTTTTGTTACAAAGATAGCCTCTTCTCCATAGTTAGCTAGGGACACACTTACATTGGCCTCGCCGCCGCCATAGACAGCCTCAAAGCTAGGAGTTTGTTCAAAACGCTGGTATCCAACCGGCGCCAACCGGAGCATAATTTCACCAAAACATACAACTTTTTTCACGCTATGCACCTCTTTTATATTATTAATTTATTTTCCCGATGACTAACTCGCTCTAAGACTCCCGCTTCTGATCGGGAGTTAAGAGCGATTAAGTCCCTGGATAAGAGCAGACTAACCTTCATCCGGGGGTAAACCCCGTCTGAAGCTAAGGCTGCTTACTTACTCGCCCGAGCTTGGCGAACTTTTTCGATAAACTGTTTGCCGATTTCCGTAATGGATTCATAGTCGCCTTTTTTAGCGCCGGCAGTCAGATTACCGCCTACACCTACCGCTACGCAGCCAGCTTTAATCCAATCAGCCACATTATCAAGGCCTACGCCGCCTGTCGGCATAACAGGAGCTTGCGGTAACGGTCCTTTCAGAGCCTTTACGAAGGAAGCGCCCAAGGCTTCGCCAGGGAACAATTTAATAATATCAGTGCCGGCTTCCATTGCTTCCACAACTTCCTTAATAGTCATGCAACCAGCCATAATAGGTACTTGATAACGGTTACAAAGTTTTACTGTTTCGGCATTGAATGATGGGCTGACGATATATTGTGCACCAGCTAATATAGCAATCCGTGCAGTCTCTGAATCGAGTACGGTGCCTGCACCAATAATAATTTCGCCATTTTTATAGTTAGCAGCCAAATCCTTGATTACATCGGCAGCACCAGGTACGGTAAAAGTAATCTCAATAGCGGCGACACCGCCTTTGAGACAGGCATCAGCAATTTTTACTGCTTGTTCGGAGCTTTCTGCGCGAACAACAGCAACAACACCAGAATCCATGATTTTTTGCAGAACATTTAATTTTGGTATCATTTAATTTTCCCTTCCTCTCTTTTGTAAACCGGTTTAGGAAATCGGTTTACAAGATCATATTTGGTTATATTAGCTTTTTTTTTTACTATTCCTGCTGGTTTTTGCAAAAATCTAAAATTTTTTTTATTCCGCCATAGAAGCTGCAGATTTCTACCTGTAGGCCTCAGGGCGTAAACTAGTTTTCCCTAGCGTATGCATGCTTAGTCCTTGAATAAATTAATTATTAACACTTTTCATTGACGAAATATTCCACCAGCTATATAATTAAGTTAACCAGTAAGGTAGGAGGCGTACAAGAATGGATATTGCCGCACTTGCCACCATGTCTTCACAAATGAATCTTGCCAGCCAAGCCAGTATTCTTGTGCTCAAACAAGCCATGGATACGTCTGCCGAGCAAACTAACGGTTTAATGCAACTCATGGATGTGGCAGCAGCCAATATTTCTCCGCCTAATTTAGGCAATAATATTGATATATCGATTTAAAAAGCTTCTGAGAGTAAACTCAGAAGCTTTTTTTTACGATACACTAGTATAACCACTCAACAGGAGGTCTAGCATGAATAGAGTATATGCACTTATTGGGCCCCCCGCCTCAGGCAAAAGCAGTATTTTGCATGCGCTTGCGCAGTATGACGTTCCAGAAATGGTCAGCCATACTACTCGCAAACCCAGGCCGGGCGAAGAACATGGTGTTCATTATTATTTTGTCAGCAAAGAAGATTTTCAAAAGCAAGAACTTATTGAGCGGGTAGAATACTCAGGGAATTTCTACGGACTGAGCAAAACCGAGGTATTGAACAAAGTCAATCGTTACCCGGTTAGTCTGGTTGCCATCGAAATGCAGGGGCTTACCCAGTTAAAAAAATTACTTGCTCATCGCCTTGAATCTATATTTCTTATGGCAGACCACGATATTCTCATTGCCCGCATGCTAGAACGCGGTGATGATACTTCACTTATCAACCGCCGGATTGAATATGCTAATTCTACCGGTGAATTCAATCAGTGGCAAACCGCTAATTATGTAGTAAAAAATACCGGCTCATTTGAAATAGCCGTCCGTCAAATATTAGCCATCATCGGCAAGGTTACCCTTCCGGAAATAGGTGTATAAGAAAATGCCGCCAAAATTAATTTTGGCGGCATTTCCTCATTTATAGCTCTATACTTCAACATCGTCAGCAAGAATGCCGCGCTTGTTGCGTACACTGGCTATGATTCCTAAAACAAAGATTATAATGGCCAGGGCAAGCATCACACCAGAGATCGGCCGGGTAAAGAAGCCCATAAAATTGCCTTTAAAATACATTAACGACTGCAGCAGTGAACTCTCAATCAATTTACCCAAAACAAAGGTCAACACAACCGGCGCCATGGGAATATCGATTTTTTTCATTACATAGCCCATAATTCCAAAGAAAATCATGACCCAAATATCCCAAACACTGCCACTGACGCTATAGGCACCCAGGACAGAGATAATGACAATTAGCGGGTACAGTATCTTAGCTGGGATAGTTGCCACCATACCCCACATGCCAGCCATTGGCAGGTTCATAATTAACAGCATAAAGTTGCCAATAAACATACTGGCGATAACTGCCCACACAAATTGAGGATTGCTTTGGAACAAGGCCGGCCCTGGAGTAAGGCCGTGCATAATAAAGGCGCCAAATAATACGGCGATAGTCGGTGAGCTGGGGATACCCATGGTAAACAGTGGAATGAGTGCAGCTCCGCAATAGGCATTATTGGCAGTTTCCGGTCCGGCGACGCCCTCGATAGCGCCTTTACCAAACCTAGAAGGGTCTTTTGCCAGTTTTTTCTCAAGCGTATACGACAAAATAGCGGGTATAACTGAGTTTGAACCAGGAATCAGACCAGTCAAACACCCCAACCCTGTACCTCTGAGAATGGCCATCATCGTTGGTCGCCATTCTTCCCGGTTGGGCAAAAGTTTGCCTACCTTCGGCGGTTTTTGTGCATTCATGGAAGTCTCCAAGCCTAATAGCACCTCAGAAATACCGAACAAACCCATGGCAATTGTTACAAAATCAAACCCTTCCATCAAATGCAGTTCGCCAAAGGTAAACCGCAGCGCCCCCGATATGGGATCCATACCAACAAGTGACAAGGTTAAACCAATAATCGCGGCTATGGTACCGCGGATAATCGATTTACCCATTAAACCAACAACCATAACCAAACCCAAAATCATTAGCGAAAAGAATTCCGGTGGACCAAAATTCAAGGCAAACTCTGCTAGTGGCGGTCCAATAAAGACTAAACCAATTATTGCAATTGTGCCGCCAATAAAAGAGCCAATTCCGGCAACCCCAAGCGCCGTACCGGCGCGTCCCTGCTTGGCCATTGGGTAGCCATCGAAGCAAGTAGTTACTGAAGCTGCCTCCCCTGGCGTATTAATCAATACCGATGTCACGGTACCGCCATAGAGCGAACCATAATAGATGCCTGACAACATGATAATCGCCGGTATCGGATCCATGGAAAAGGTAATTGGTAATAATAGTGCCGTACCGGTAGTAGGCCCCAGACCTGGCAAAACGCCAACAAGCATACCGATAGTAACACCAAGCAAACAGTATAGAAGATTCCATCCGCCCATAGCAATATCAAAACCCTGAAGTAACGGCATAAATACATCCATTAGCTTTTCTCCCCCTACCAGCCAAAATCATTAACGGGGATTGTAACCCCGAGCAACGACTGAAATACAAAAAACAATATTACGGAAACTACTACCGAAATTGCGAGCGCAGTATACCATTTAAAGTCACGCACAAACATAATAAACTGTAAAATGGTTGCTGAAACAACAAAACCCAAATAAGGCACAACTATCGGAAAAATAACTAGACCGCCAACTGTTGATATAATACTTTGGCTTGCTTTACCGCCAGGCAAAATTTCGGTAATTTTAACCTCATCATGCTTGAACGAATCCACAATATAACAAAGAGTTAGCACTATTAAGATTCCGCTTAGCCATATCGGAAAAAAACCGGGACCTGGCCCCAGCTTGGTGGAGTAGTCAAGCGACATTGACTGTTGAAAAATAATTATTGCATATATAAGGGTAATGATTCCTGCCCAAACTCCAGCTTTTTTCAACCTAATACTTCCTTTCTTGCTTACCCGCTATTCTTCTGGTATGCCACAAGAGCACCGGTTAGCTGTTTACTACTGTCTAATAAAGGAGAGCGAAGATTGGATCTCCGCTCTCTTAGGCAACTATTTCTTTTTACCACTTTCGATGATGGGTCCTAGAACCTTAACATCTGATTCAAGGAATTGCTTGTACTCAGCAGGGTTTTTGTAGTCGATTCCTAAGAATGATTTGTTCATAAACTCAACAAACTTAGGATCTTTCACTGCTTTAGCAACCGCATCTTCTAAGATTTTAGCAACTGCATCAGGCGTTTGCGGTGGAATAGCAATGCCTCTATAGGTGCCGGTAACAGCATCAATACCTTTTTCTTTGAGAGTCGGAACATCTTTTAAGCCTTCAAAGCGTTTCTCAGCCATAACAGCCAGGGGACGAAGTTTTCCGGCATCAATTTGAGCCTTAACTTCTCCCGGACCATAGATGCCGAAATCAGCTCTGCCGCCAAGAACCTCGGTGATTGCCGGAGCAGCACCGGTAAACGGTACAGTTACAAATTCTACTTTGGCAGCCTGGGTAAACTGAAGTGCATAGAAGTTCGGCGTAACCGAAGCTGCAAAATTCAATTTGCCAGGATTGGCTTTAAGATCTGCCAGCAGATCCTCAATGGTTTTATATTTTGAGTTAGTAGAAACAACAATTACTGTTGGGTCAGTATTTACGTTAGCAATCAATTTAAAATCAAAGGTCTTAAATGGTGCTTGACCTTGTAACGGCAGAGATACAATTTCACGAGTTACCATAGTCAAAGTATAACCATCCGGTTTAGCTTTAAGGCCTTCAGCCATGCCAACAGCACCGCCGCCACCGGTTTTATTCACAACAACAACATCTTGACCAAGTACGCCTTTAAGCGCTTCGGCAAAAGCCCGGCCAACCGCATCTGTGCCACCGCCAGCAGCAAATGGAACAATAAGTTCGATTGGTTTTGTTGGATACTTTACTTCTTCCTTTTTGGCTTGTTGGTTACCACAACCGGTAAGAGCCAGTGAAACAACAAGCAACGAAACCAGTACTAGAGCTACCCATTTCTTCATACTCATTCTCCTCCATTAAGTTTTTAAACAATAGGCGCTTCGATTTCCTTTCTACATATTCAGATATAGGAAAAATATGCACCTTTTTGTATCATTTTTCAGTTTACTATACTTATAATTTTTTATCAACATAATATAATTGCTGTTTTTTTGCACTCAATTGTCAACTTCTATTTCCAAAGCAAAGCGTGGCAGCGCTTTGCCCTCTATCTCGACAGTCTCGAAAAACATGGCTTTGGGGCGTACCCATAACTTATATGTACCATACAGCGCCCGGTAGATAACTAACAATTCCCCAGTCTCACTATGAATGGCCTCACCCACAACGTGATATAAGTTTCCTTTATAGTGGCGATATATTCCGGTCTTTATTCCAACTAGTTTTTCAGTCATATAGCGCTCCTCAGGTTAGTGTAAAATCGGGGATAATTTTTTGTAGACGAGCAGGGTAATTACCGAAACAATAACACCCTTGAAGAGGTTAAATGGCACAATGGCAAAAACGATAAAGGACTTAAGATCAATAATCAAGGGATTTGCTGCTTTCCCCATGGAAATAATGGCCTCCAGCGGTAGATGCAAAGCCGTTTGATATAAGGGAATTAATATCCAGTAATTTACGGCTGCTGCTACCACCGTCATCGAAAGGGTTCCCGCAATAAGCGATAGTAATGCCCCTTTACGGTTCTTACTGTGGCAATATAGCAAAGCTGCCGGCACAACAAAACCTGTACCGACCAAAAAATTGGCCATCTCCCCAATTCCCGCGGTTTGCGTATAACTTACATGCAAGATATTCTTAAGCAGCACAATCAACCACCCTGCTAACGGTCCTAGTGCAAAAGCACCAATAATGGCTGGGATGTCGCTAAAATCCAGTTTTAAAAATGGCGGCATAAAAATAACCGGAACCTCCAGCAGCATCAAAATCGTAGCTGCACTTGCCAGAATTGCCACCCGTGTTGTATATACCATGCTACTATGCATTTATTATCTCCTGCCAATCTGAACCGAACTGAACTATATGTATTAGCTTAGTGCAACGCCTGCGGCTTGTCAACGGTAGCGTTATGTACGGCCATCATAACAAATTCCGCTAGCGCTGTTTCTATTACCGTCTCATGCACCGCCATAACATCTTCCATCTCTAACCCATGGCACAACTTCATATATTCAAACACACGCGCCAATCCCTCGGCATATATTTCTTGTACCTTATCTGGCATCTTACCTCTAAGCACATCATAATAAAGCAACCCATAACGCTTGCTAATCTCCTGTAAATGCAGCGCGAATAAGTATCTATAATCTTCTATCATATCCGTCATTGGGTCCTCACCTCTTTTAACTCTGTAAGCTTCTCAATCATAGTACGATATATCTTATTATTCGCAACCGGCTGCCAAAAACCCTACATAGTTTTCAGATAAAGTAAAAACTTAGCACAAATAGTCCTTTCTGATCATTCAAAAAACTGCCCCACAGTTTTCTTTACTGTAGGGCAGTTTATCTAGCCATTTGCTATTTCATGGATGAGTAAAACCTTTAACCAAGAGGAAAGAAATTCATCCCGACTTTCGTAGCCTCTGTCATCATCACGTAGAACAACGAAATTGCCATTACGCATAAAACCGACACTCACTAATTCATCTGAGTCGTTGTAGAACATAACTCCATCTCTTACATGTCTTCCTTGATAGTAGAATCCACGATCAGGAGCATGCCATTTGTACGCGCGTAGCCCGGGAAAACGCTCACTCATTCTGTTATCATGAATTCGCTCCATGCGGTGGTAGCCATGCATCATGCGCCCCCGGGGTTCATGCCATCTAAACGGCATATCATGACCTGGAACATGACTCACCCTATGCCACCTGCCATTATCAAACGATGCCTTAGACCAATCATGATGCCGTTCCCGGGCACTAACCACAGATGACATGGTTAGCACAAATAACGCGAGAATTACCAGTACCAGCTTTCTCATTACCAACTCCCCCCTTCAATTGTAATTTTATCCATAAACTATGACAAAACTGTGACAGTTACATAGGACTTCTGGTTTAACTTGGTGAATACTATAGTAATTCACACTCATCATTAGGATATGTGTATGTGTCCGCTTGATATCTATCGACTGGAGGTATTACTTTGAAAAACATCCCCTTATTGCCCAGACTAGTCCTGCTGCTTATCCTGCTTATTTGTATTGTTTTACCTGTCCAGGCTGTCTTCTCCGCAGTAACCAATGTCGACAAAGTCAAACTATTGGCCGAACCATCAACTACCGCTACTGTTGTGGAGGTTCTAAAAAATGGTGATGTCGTTAAAGTGTTTGAGAAATCTGAGGATGGACAGTTCTGGAAAGTTGAACACAAGGGCAACCATGGCTGGATTAAAAGTAACCAGTTAAGCCCAAAAGATTACCGGTACTAGCAGCACGCCAAAAATCACGAAGGGGCGGTTACGCACTACATGATCTAACTCATGCAGCGCATAACCGCCCCTTGATATTTTGCGTAATTATTCCTTAATCAATCACCATTTGTCAGTTCTAAACACATTGTTATATAGGGCCGTTAAGATACCGCAAACACATAGAGCAAAAATGCCAAATGCACACAACGTAAAAATATAATCTATCATTTGCTGCAGCCCCCCTTATGCTTACACTTTCTTAATGTAAGCATAACACACTATGTAAAATAGTACCAGGGATAAAAGTCCTAGTTTTCTAGTATCTATTTCCTCTTTTTTCTACCTATTTTATCATTTTATAAGTCTCGGCAAAATATGATAAATGATATTATATAGTAAATCCTCATCATTACTTACCGCAACAACGTCGGCCGCCTCTTTTACCTCTTCCAGGGCATTAGACGGCGCAACGCCGCAATCAGCCAGTCTCAGCATCTCAATATCATTCTGGAAGTCACCGGCAGCAATCACCTTCTTGCCGTGATATTCGGGGATTTTTAACAACTCACTCAGCATATTTCCTTTAGAAACCTGTTTTTCCACGATTTCTAAATAAGTAATCGCCGAAAAAAAGTTGTTGGTCTTACTTTCCAGCTTACATACTGCTAACAATTCTCGGCAGGCAAGCAAGTTCTCGTGACTGTCACAAAGGATAACCTTAATCCAGACTTTGCCCAGAATATCTTCAAGCCCTGCATGAACATACTCTTGTTTTTCCCGTTTCATATGTTCATCAATATTGGCCGGATCGGTAATTACATACAGCTGATCCTGGGTAAACACTTCAACGCACATTTTTGGAAATTTATCCATGCAATGTTTGAGATAGCCTGCTAAATCACTGCTTTCCATATGTTTTGTTTTTAAAAAACGCTGCTCCTGCCAGGAAAAAAGCGCACCGCCATTATAAAGAATACAGGGGGCATTAATCGCCAGCCCCTCCATATATGGCACCACATTTTTCTGTGTACGACCTGTTGCTACCGCAAAATGTCCGCCTTGTTCAACAAAATGGGCAATAGCTTCTTTATTTTTAGCCGAAACTCTATGTTCACTGCTTGCAAGCGTTCCATCAACATCAGTAACAAGGATATAATCCTGATATGGTTTCACCTGTCCAGCTCCTTTACTTGTTTGTTATGAATAATGCAGCCACTATGTTTAAGAAATTCCGTGGGAGACGTTTTGGTATATTTTTTAAATACTACGCAAAAATGTTTATAATCGCTAAACCCGGTCAAATCAGACACTTCATATACCCGGTAAGTACCTTTTTTCAATAAGCAAATGGCTTTTTGAATACGATAACGCATCAATAATTCCAAAAAAGTTTGCAACGTTGCTTCCTTGAATTTGCGGCTCAAATAACTGGCACTTACCTGTAATTCTTCCGCGATAGACTCTATGCTTATTTTTTCATGGTAGTGATCGCGGATTTTATAGAGCGTCTGTGCTACATAAGTATTTTTCAGAGTATCTTGATTTAAATAAACATCCCAATCTACAAGCTGCTCAATATCTTTCTTTTGGGTAAGTGCAACAATAGTAGAATAAACCTTATTTTTCTCGATACTTTCCTGTATTTTGGCAATCGTTTTTTTTAGTTCCTCTTCATCAACAGGTTTGAGCAAATAATCAGTTACCTGCAAGTGTACAGCCTTACGAGCATACTCAAAATTAGCGTAGCTTGTTAAAATAATGCTTTTAAAAGGTTTAAGCCCCAGGCGTTGAGCCGCCTCCAGCATCTCAATCCCGGTCATCTCAGGCATAATGATATCGACAATGACCAAATCAATTTCCTGGTGCTGCAGCATAGCAAGTCCTTCCCGGCCATTCTCAGCTGCACCCACCACCATACAATTCATACTCATCCAATCAATGGTATACATTAATCCTCTACGGATAATTTCTTCGTCTTCCACAATCAAAACCTTGAGCATATCCTCTTACTCCCTTATTGCAAACTACACAGCATTACAGCTCACTATTTCTTATGTATCGGCAGAACAATGGTTACAGTAGTGCCGTCTTGACGGTTACTCGCAATTTTTACACCAAAGCCCTCACCATACATTAATTGAATCCGCCGGTTAACATTATATAGACCAGAGTGTTGTGAACAATTGGAGGTGAGCGCCAGCATCGCACGGATTTCCTTAAGCGTTTGCTCGTCAATTTCCGAGCCGCTATTAGTAATACTAATGACAAGCTCACTGCAAACTATCGACATCTCAATTTCCACTACCATTTGCGCACAATCTCGAAACCCGTATTTTATCGCATTTTCAATAATGGGTTGAATAATGAGTTTCGGCACAATACAAAGATTAACTGCCGGAGGTATATGAAGGTCATAATTTAGCCGCCGACCAAAGCGATATTTCTGAATATCAAGATAGTTTTTCGTATACTCCATATCTTCCTGAATCGTAACTTCACTACTGCTGTTATCAATGCTATAGCGCAACAAATTTGACAAAGCAACAATCATTTTATTGGCAGCAGCCGGGTCAAGTTTAATCATAAATTTGATATTTTCCAAAGTATTAAATAAAAAATGCGGATTGAATTGCGACTCCAGTTGTTTAATCTCGGAAATCACGGTAGCCCGCGCTTTTTCATGATTAATCTGCATGAGTTCTTTCAGACTGAATAGCATGCTATTATAAGCTTCACTGATAATTTGAAACTCGTTATTGCTATTGATAGCTAGACGCATATCCAGATTGCCGTTTTGGGCAGCGGAAAAGGCTTCTACCAATTGATCAATCATTTTTGTCTTTTCCTCAACCTGCTTTTTAACACTGACTATAATCGACAATGACAAAATCACTAATACGCCAATAAGACTAAGCAAGGTATTGGTTAATTGACTGACAATACCTCCAATTGACGTTAAGGCATACACCGTTAATTCACCATTGAGAATTTCGTTTTTGCTAATATAATACTTTTTATCGCCAACCGGGAGGTATCCAGTGGCACCAATAAACTCGGGTTTCATTTTATTCAGGTCATCCCGAAAAAACTCATCTGTACAAATCGGCGTATAATCATATCGGTCTTTCACCACAAAATCCACATAGGAATTTGTCATCATACTCGAAAATTGAGCCTCAGGCACAACAAACAGAACATAGCCGGCAATTTTCCCCTTCTCCAGGATGGCCTTGCCAATAACCATATCCATTTGCGAACCATATTCTTGTATCGGGCTGACAAAGGCGCAGGTGGGTACTGCTGGCTTTCTCTTGATTTGTCCGATAATACCCCAATCGGCACTACGTGCCACTTGGACAAATTCCGGGTCTTGCGTTTGATTCGAAATTAACCGGTTCATCTGCTCATCATACAGGTAAAACTCTGTTTTGCCACCGACAGAATGGGTATATTGATATAGCTTACCATACATCTCCATCCTGGCAGTTTTGTCTTCCCGCAGTTGGCTAATATCGCATAAGGCGGCAATATCATTGGCTCTTTCCATATAGCTGGAGATAATTGTATTCATATATTGGCAGGCAGCCGCGAGCCTGCTGCGATTTTGTTCAAGCACATTAATATGCCAGTAGACAAACGCCAGTACAAAAAGGAAGATAGCAATAAGAAAAGTCGGGATAAGTGCATACATCGTAAAAGTGCGCCGTAATTCATCTTTTAAATGGTTCACTTTTTTACTCATGCCCTCACCCCGATGTTTTTAGATATATTCTATTATAAACTAATATCCTTACTGCCGGATATCTTAAAGAATAAAAGCAAAGCAACAATAGTTGTCACAGTCAGGATAGTAGACAGTGCTGCCGCCGTACCATAGCTGGCTCGGATAACTTCGGTATAAATGGCTACCGACATAGTCCGTGTGCCGCCAGTATACAGGATTACCGAGGAACTTAATTCATTAATGCAGGTAATCCAGCTTAAGATGGCTCCTGATAATACCCCAGGCATCATCATGACTGCCGTAATTTTAAAGAAAGTCTTAAGAGGTGATGCTCCCAGACTAATTGAAGCCTCTTCCACACTGGGACTAATTTGATACAAAATGGCTGAGCTTGAACGCAGTGTATAAGGCAGCCGCCTGATTACCAGTGAAACAATGATAATCATGGCTGTACCCGATAAAATCAGCGGCTCATCATTAAACGCCAACAATAAGGTAATACCAAGTACTGACCCAGGAATAATATACGGAAACATGGTCAGAGTGTCAATTACATCGGTAAGCCAGTTCTTTTTGCGGGTTGTAATGTATGCAATCAGCATACCAAGAACAACAATGACAAAAATCGCAACAAAGGAATATACATACGTATTGGTAATGGCCAGCGCCAAATTATCAAAAACCGTGATATAGCTTTGCATAGAAAACCCTGGTACAAAGACTTGTCCGTTGGTTTTCATGAAGGAAGTATACATTACCGTAAACTGGGGAATCATGGATACAAGTACCAGTACATAGATGCCTACATGCATAACAATATTGTTTAAGCCAGACAATTGTTTGGCCTGCATCGGCCTAAGGGAACTCATTGTGAAGGATTTTCTATTCACAACATATTTTTGCAACAAGAATATTATTGAGGTGAGCAATACCATCATTGTGGCCATAGCCGCAGCAAAATTGGCCTGTCCGCCCACTTCACTAATGAACTCCGAATAAATCATGACAGGCATAACATTAAAACCCTCACCAATAAGCATCGGCGTACCAAAATCAGCTAAGGCATTCATGAATACCATCAAAGCTCCGGCTAAAATTGTCGGTAAGAGCAGCGGCATAATTACAGTCGCTACTTTTTTTACGCCACTGCAGCCCAGGCTTTCGGCCGCTTCGATCAGTGAGGCGTCAATCTTTTTCAGCGCGCCTGACACATACAGATAGATAAACGGATACAGTTTTAGCGTAAGCACTAAAAGAATGCCGCTAAAACCATAAATTGACGGCCACTGTACATGGAACAAGTCAGATAAGAACTGCGTCACTATCCCGCTGCGCCCGCCTAATAGCACCCAAGAATAAGCGCCGATAAAGGGGGGTGACAACATCGAAATAATCACCAAGACCTCAACGGCACTTTTAAGTTTGACCTTGAAGGCTGTCATGAAATAAGCGAGCGCTGTACCTATGATAATCGACAGGATGGTAACACAGGTAGTAACCCACATGCTGTTGATTAGTGACTGGTAGTAATACTTCTTGCGGAAAAATTTAGTGAAGTTTTCCATAGTCAGCGCACCGGTCGCCGGGTCCTGAAAACTGCTGATAAATAATGCAAACAACGGATAAATCAAAAATAAGCCAAAGATAACGACAGCTACGCCAGTAACAAATGTCCAGAAATTCCAGGTAAGCAGTTTTTTATTCATACTGCTTCACATCCTTAATCAAGTTCACAGCCTGGTCATCTGCGGTAAAAATGTTAATCTTGGCTTTATTAGGTCGCAGAGTAATAATGTCATTAACTTCAAATATCCTTTCCGCATGCCCTAAATCCTGCGAAAATTCAATAGATGCTTGGCCATCAACCAACATATCAGTCGCAAACTCCAAGGTATAAGTAACGTATTTTCCCAAAAACACGCGCGAACTAATGGTGCAAGGTAATCCGTCCTGCTGCACCGAAAATTCTTCCGGCCTAACGGAAATAACAACCTCCTGCCCGTCTGTTACCGCTCCAAGATTATCGAGCTCAATTTGATAGCCGTTATGAAATGTCACACACGTTTTCGTTGCCTCAGCCTTGATTTTACCGACAAATAAATTGGAATGACCGATAAACGTAGAAACAAATACATTATACGGTCGGGTATAAATGGCTTGCGGCTTGCCAATTTGCTGGATTACGCCATCGTGCATAACCGCGATTCGATCGGAAATAGCTAACGCCTCTTCCTGGTCATGGGTTACATACACAGTGGTAATGCCCACCTGATTTTGCACTTCCCTGATGGCACTGCGCATTTCTACCCGCAGCTTGGCATCCAGATTAGAAAGCGGTTCATCCATTAAGAGTACATTAGGATGAATGACAATTGCCCTGGCCAAAGCAACCCGCTGCTGTTGACCGCCGGAAAGCCGCTCCGGCAAACGATTCTGGTATTCTTCAATTTTTACTACTTTTAAAATAGCATCGACTTTTTTCTGGATACTTGCCTTATCCAATTTGCGCAGTTTTAAACCATACTCTATATTCTCCCGAACAGTTAAATGCGGAAATATCGCATAACTTTGGAAAACCATGCCAATGTTACGCTTATGTGCAGGAATATCGTTGATCATCAGCTCATCAAACTTAATTTCGCCGCCCTCAATACTATTAAACCCAGCAATCATACGCAGCAGAGTAGTCTTACCGCAGCCTGACGGACCTAGCAGAGTAAAAAATTCACCGTTTTTAATATGAGCTGATAAGTCAGGGATAATGGTTACTTGATCATATCGTTTAATAACATGATCGATATGAATGGCAACACTCATTCCTAAAACCTCCGTTTACAACATCTGAATATTGGATAACTACAGCCCACACAAGAAACTTGCGTGGGCTGTATATGCAGTGCTTAGTGCTTAGTTAACGCTGGTATACACATCTTTAAACTTATCTAGCCATTTAACCTTGTTTGCTACAACAACCGCATCATCGTCATTGATAATTTTGATTTTGTCTTTTCCAATCAAACCCTTAGGCGGCTCAACGTCTGTACGGATCGACCGCCTGTGTAATTGTTTTACAATAATGGTTTGTGCATCTTTGCTTGTGATAAAGTCAATGAACTTTTTGGCATTTTCCATGTTCTTAGCATTTTTTATGATGTAAACGCCATCTGGTTTGGAGATAACGCCTTCCTTCATATATACCAGTTTTACCGGCGCGCCGTCGGCAACATATTTTGCACCGCCCTCTTCAAAGGTCAAGCCTACTGCATATTCACCGTCAGCAACACCTTTATATACGGCAGAGGAACCGCTAAGCAGCTTGCCGTCAAGATTGGCACATAACGCTTTTACATAGTCCCAGCCTTTTTCTGGTTCACCTTTGCCCATGGCATACAGTATATTAATAACATGCTCATAAGACGAAGAAGATTTAGCCGGATCAGCAAAGGCGATCTTGCCCTTTAATTTAGGATTAAGTAAATCTTCATATCCTTCCACCTTGATATCGCCGATCAAATTGGTATTGACCATAAGTACACTGGGGATATCGGTAAACCGTGTCAAAGAACCCTCGGCATTTTTAAATGCCGGCTGAATTTTATCTTCGTTCACCGAAGTATAGTTTTCAAACAAATTAGCTTTGGGCTTCATCGTGTTAAGCGAGCCACCCCAGAAAATGTCGCCAAGCGGATTGGATTTTTCTGATTCCACCCGTTTTAGGAGTTCCCCACTACCGGCCGCCACAACTTCTACTTTTACGCCACTTTGTTTTTCAAATTCACTGACCAAGGGATTAATAAATGCGAGTGGATGCGGGCAATAAATAACTAGCTTATCTGTTTTTGCAGCAGGCTTGTCGGCCGTTGCTTTAGATTTGTCCCCAGAACAACCCACAAGAGCTAATGAAACCAGCAATAGTACCGATAACAAAAACGCGAGTTTTTTCATTCAATTCCCTCCATTTAGCTTTATTTACCTAAATTATATACAACCTACATTTTTCAAACAATTCCAAATCATCCATAACTATCTGAAAAAGTGAACTTCGTGATATTTTTAGCAAATGCTTCGACTAGTGAAACAGTAAAGCTAGATACGAAAAATGCCATGCTGGCTGCTAGAAGGGCAACCGGCATGGCACTTTTATCTTTATCCTATTTGGAACCTCAGGCCTCTAATAGCCCACCCACTTCACAACATAGATAACTATAGGTATTGTAATCAGCGCAATCCCGATCAAGTCGATTATAAACCCGGACTTGATCATCTTGGTAATCGGAATATAACCACTGGCATACACAATGGCATTTGGCGGCGTAGAAACAGGCAGCATAAAGCCAAGTGATGACGATAGCGCAATGGCAACAGCTACCGGCACAGGATTAAGCCCTGCGGCGATTGCTACCGTTATACCCAGTGGCCCAACCATATTAGTAGCTGCAGTATGGGAAGTTAACTCTGACATGAGCAGCGCAAAAATGGAGAATAGTGTTACTATAGCTACCTGCGAATTTGCCCCGGTAGCACTAACGATTACATCACCAACCCATTTGGATAGGCCGGTGGTATACATCATCGTCCCTAGTGATAATCCGCCCCCAAAAAGAATTAGTGTTCCCCAATCAATACCTTTTACTGCTTCATTCCAGCTCAAAGTAAATTTTCGCTCAGCCCAATTTGTCGGTAGCATGAATAATAACAGACCCGCCAGCATGGCGACAACTGCCTCGGAAAAATACTTGTTATATGCTTTTAAGATAGGATCGCCTGCGCCATAAATCATACTCAAAAATCCTGGT
Source organism: Bacillota bacterium (assembly GCA_023443285.1). Taxonomy (GTDB): domain Bacteria; phylum Bacillota; class Negativicutes; order Sporomusales; family Sporomusaceae; genus Sporomusa. Next base: position 30,619 of record JAEZVB010000048.1, on the reverse strand, counting down.
AGAACCCATAACGATACTGCTACAACAAAGGCAATAACTGCATTGATTTCTCCGGCTTTCCATGGTCCAAGACTATCACGGCGTTCCTTAATGAGTTGTTCTGCACCCTCAATATGATCGACATCGGCCGGAAACATTCTTTTTAGGACAATATACATAAGAATAAAGTACCCCGCCATAGCGATAGAACCCCAAATCATCCATTGGAAAAAGGAAACCCGGATTCCTGCCATTTGTTCTAACAGACCAACCATAATAAGATTTGGCGGCGTACCTACCGGCGTCAGTACCCCACCGACAGAAGACGCATACCCAGCCATCAACATCAAACCTGTAGCATACTTATAATTTGAAAGATCAATTTCTCTGCCTGCTGCCGTATGCATATCCTTGATGGCCAACAATAATCCCATGGCTATCGGGAACATCATAGCAGTTGTGGCTGTATTGCTTACCCAGCCTGAGCAGAGTGCTGTGACAAGACCTAGTGCTAATAGAATTCTCGTTGGACTGGAGCCAACCCATTTCATCGATAAAATGGCATAAGCAAAGCGTTTGTCCAAACCATGACTCATCATAGCAGTCGCTAACATAAAGCTGCCCATGAAGAGAAATATTAATGGATTAGCAAACGGAGCAAATGCTTGTGTAGGATTCACAATTCCCAGTAAAGTGGCAATAACCGGTCCTAACATGGAACTAACAGGGATTGGCACTGGTTCAGTAATCCACCATGTCGCGACAAACGTTACAATAGCGAGTAAAGCATGCGCCTCCACCTTGAGACCGGCGATTGGCATAAAATAAACGAGTAGTCCCAGGATAGGTCCGAGGAATAATCCCAGAGTCTTTCTCCTACGGTCAAATTTTTGCTCTTCCACAGTAAGTTTAGACTCTACTTTCATAAGGTCTTGCTTTTTAACTCCAACAGTCTGCATTTCTCTCACCCCTTTTTACTCTTAATTTTAAAGTAGTTTTCGCCTCCTGCGTCCTAATTTCGCAAAGGCAAAACATACCTTAATATAAAACAATATAGCATATTTTTCCTTAAATACAATAACCTGACTTACAAATATTTTTTGTTTTAATGAATCCTGTATACAACGTCCCTTCTACATACATCATGCCCATTAAACTAAGCCTGCTGGATCTTCCTCTTGTCACATTTTTGTCATAGTTAGATGGTATTCTTTGGGTGAGCTGATAATCCAGCTAGCGTTTATTTTAGGAATTAATTACCTGTCAATCTCCTCCCTTTGACACACAGGTAATTAACACCGTAAGGAGAGGACTAAATGAAAAAGAAAATGATTACCCTGCTTGCAGGAACCATGTTAGTATCGAGTGTAAGCTTCGCTGCTCCGCTCACCGACTTACAAAAAAGTGAAACTGCAATTGGCTACAATCACTATAACCTAGATGGCAGTGTTAAGAACGATAGTTTCCATCTGGAAAACGCCATAGCCAACAAGGTCATTGTCGGCCTTGAAACTAATTCCTATTCAGTTGGCAGCGCTGACAGCCACTCCACCGACATCTACGCACATTATAAGCTCGACCCCAATATTCGCCTTATTGTCGGCAACCGTGACTACAGTAACGGCCCCAATAAAATGTTCTATGGGGTAGGTGTCAATGGCTACTTATCGCCTAAAGTCGAGGGGTATGCCGCGGTAACTACCAGCAGTATTGCTACAGAGTGGCAAACCGGCGTAGCCTACAACCTCGACAAGAAAACTTCGCTACACCTTGGCTACAAGTCCAATAACCCAGACAATTCCCCGACTACTAATGGTATCGGCTTTGGTGCAAGCTATAAATTCTAACCGCCCCCATATAAATCAGAAAACCAGCAGATTGGCAGTCATATATGACTCCACCTGCTGGTTTTCTATCTCTTTTCGCTGCCCAAATTGGTTAGCTCATCCCGGCGAATAGCATCTTCCATAAGTTCGCTCCACTTTTTATTAATGGGATCTTCCTGACAAAACTGCAAATACAAATCGGCTACAGCCATGGCCGCCTGCTGTTCGCGAATCGTTAATCCGGCTTTGGCAATAATTGCAGCCGCTTCTCTGCCGGCATTTGTTACTAATGCCTGCCGCCTCTCTGCCAATATCCCTACAATGGCCGGAACGGACTGGGCAAGTTCGAGTTGCCTTATTTGTATTCCCATCGGAAAACCTCCTAATTACAATTGATTTGCACTCATGTAATATCGCCACCAATTCTTTACTATTTTACTGAGAAATTATTAATATTTTATTTGAAAAACAATCCATTCTTCTAATAGGAAAACCCCACGCAGTGAATTCATTCCCTGCGCGGGGTTTAGGAATCATATTACCCTTTATGGCTGATTTTAAACGATTTAATCTTGGCCGCCCCGTATTCAACAGCAACAAATAACACAGGCACCAGGAAGATACTAAGCACAGTAGCGAAAGTCATACCGCCAACAACCGTTGTCCCCAGTGATGAGCGGGCGGCTGAACCGGCACCAGTTGATATCGCCAGGGGAATACAACCTAAGATGAAAGCCATGGAGGTCATCAGGATAGGCCTAAGCCTAAGTTTTGCTGCCTCAACAGCTGCTTGCACCGGCTCCATGCCTTTGTCTGTTCTGACTTTGGCATACTCTACGATCAATATGGCATTTTTAGCTGCCAGACCGATAAGCATAACCAACCCAATTTGCATGTAAACACTATTTTCCAGTCCTCGGGCATAAATAAGCGTGGTTGCACCCAAAATGCCAGTGGGAACCGATAACAGTACGGCAAACGGTATATTCCAGCTTTCATACAAAGCTGCCAGACACAAGAACACAAACAATAAACCAAAACCGAATATATAGGGCGTCTGACCGCCAGAAAGCTTTTCTTCCCGACTTGAATCTGCCCATTCATACGTAAACGTTTTAGGCAATACTTCAGCCGATACTTCTTCCAAGGCCTTCATAGCTTGACCGGAACTATAGCCGGGAGCTGTGGCTGCATTGATCTGCATCGCCGGATAGCCGTTATACCGTTTTATCAGTGTCTGACCGCTGGTTGCAACCGGGGTGACCAGTGTATTGAGTGGTACCATAGTACCTGCCGAACTTCGCACGTAGAAAAAACGGGTTGCATCAACATCAGAACGGAATTCAGGCTGAGCCTGCAACATAACTTTATAGGTTCGCCCAAAGCGGTTAAAGTCATTTACCTGCACACCGCCCAGGAAAGTTTGCAGCGCGGTAAATATATCCTGGACAGGTACGCCTAATGCCTTGGCCTTCTCCCGGTTTACTTCATAACGGTACGAAGGTGTATCTGCCCGGAAACTTGATTGAGCCATTGATATCTCCGGCCGCTTCCTAGCAGCCGAGATAAACTGTTTGGATGTATTGCTCATTTCCGCCACATCCCCAGAACCCCTGTCCTGGATCATCAAGGTTAAGCCGCCGACACTTCCAATACCTGGCAGAGCAGGCGGACTGAAAGCGAAAACAGTAGCTTCTGGTATCTGGCTGACTCTCCCCATAGCCTGCCCAATAACAGCATTTAGCTGCATATTAGGCGCTGTCCGCTCCGCCCATGGTTTCAAGGCAGCTAGAACCATGGCGCCATTGGGTTTTTGACCACCTGCCAAAATATCAAACCCAGCTACTTCGGCACTTGCATACGCGCCTGGCAGTGAGCGGTATATCTCACCTACCTGTTGGGCAACTGCCCGGGTGCGGTTCATATTCGCCCCTTCCGGCAGACTGACAACCGATATCATGAAGCCCTGATCTTCAGTTGGCACAAAAGTTGACGGAATAACCCGCATCAAACCGACGCACAATACAACGATTACTAGAAAACCAATGCCCCACAAACGGGCGCGGCGAATGGAGTTTTGGACACCTTGGGAATATTTCTCGATCAAAGCTTCGAACCATACATTGAACCTATCAAAAAATCTGCCCATCACACCGCTACGTTTCTCACCGGTATACGGCTTTAACAGCAAGGTACATAATGCTGGTGTAAGGGACAACGCGACAATGGCCGATAATGCCATCGATACAGCGATTGTCAAGGCAAATTGCTTATATAGTACGCCCGTCGTTCCTGAGAAGAAGGCAACCGGAATAAATACAGACGCAAGCACAAACGCAATCGCGATAACCGGCCCGGATACATCTTCCATTGCCCGGATAGTTGCTTCCTTGGGACTAAGCTTGTTATAGCGCATATGATGCTCTACGGCCTCGACAACAACGATAGCATCATCAACGACCAGGCCGATTGCCAGTACCATGGCAAACAAAGTCAGTGTGTTAATCGAAAATCCTAATACCACAAACGCCCCGAAGGTTCCGATAAGAGAAACCGGAATAGCAAGCATGGGGATCATAGTAGCACGCCAATTCTGAAGGAACAAGTACACAATAATGAGTACCAGCGCAAGTGCTTCCACAAACGTGTGAAACACCTTTGTCAGTGACTCCCTGATATATTCGGTACTATCGTATAGAATGCGATATTCCATATCCGGTGGGAAGCGGGTAGACGCATCCGCAATGACTTTCCGTACATTCGAAATTGTCTCTAAGGCATTCGCGTCGGTTGTTAGTTGTACAGCAAACACAACCGCATCATTCCCACTATAACTACTTTTAAAAGTATTATCCCTGGCACTGAGTTCAACGGTAGCAATATCACCTAAACGAATAGCCGAACCATCAGGCTGAGAACGAATTATAATTTTCCTAAAGTCATCTTCGGTGACCAAGCGCCCTTGAACACTGGCCGTATACTGGAATTCCTGCTTAGGCAGCGAAGGCAGCTGACCGATAGTACCGGCAGGCGCCTGCACATTTTGCTCTTTGATCGCACTAGAAATATCGGCAGCCGTAATGCCCATCTGAGCCAGCTTATCCGGCTTAAGCCAAATACGCATACTATAATCAGTACCATATTCAGTAACATCGCCTACACCTTTAACCCGGCGAATGTCATCAATAATGTTGATACTGCCATATGTCTTGAGAAATACACCATCATAACTGTTCTGAGGTGAGACAAGCGAAAAAAACAGGGCTGTATCAGGAGAAACCTTTCGCGTGGTAACACCAGACTGCTGCACATCCTGCGGCAAACCGGCATTGGCTTGAGCTACCCGGTTTTGGGTGTACATTGTCACCATATCGGGATTTTGCCCTAATTCAAATTTTACATTAAGTGAGTACCTGCCTGTGTCGGCACTGGTCGAAGACATTGAGACCGCACCTTCGACACCATTGGCCTGCTGCTCAATAACTTGCGCGACCGTTTTCTCAACAACATCGGCGTTAGCCCCTGTATAACTGGCACTAACACTAACTTGCGGAGGCGTAATCTGCGGGTATTGGGCAATGGGCAGGAAGAAGGCAGCAATACCGCCGATCATCGTAATGAGTATGGATATAACAATCGCAAAGATTGGTCTGTTAATAAAAAACTTTGCCATGAACTTTCCCCCTACTTCGCGCCGGGAATAGCTAGATCTTCCAGGCCAATCATGGTAACTTTAAGCGGTGCTCCTGGCTGAGCTTTTGCAAACCCTTCCACAACAACAATATCTTGAGGAGTAAGCCCCTCTTCAACAATTTGCAGATTGCCGATTTTGGGCCCTAGCTTAACAGGCTTGCTTACAGCTTCGCTATTAGCACCGGTAACAGTAACAAAGGTTTTGCCCAGCATTTCCTGGACAGCACGCTGCGGAATGAGCAGTGCACCCGTCCGGGTTTCACCCACTGTCACAATTCTGGCAAACATGCCAGGCACCAGCAAATGCTGCGGATTGCCGAATAAGGCTTTCATTGCCAAAGTACCGGTTTGATTAGCCATCCCCCTATCAACCTGTTCCAATTTACCGCTAAGCGGATATTCCGCCCCATTACTAAGAACCAGCTTCAGGTTCTGTCCCCAGGCATCTGGTGAATTACCCATTTGGGCAAATTTCAGATATTCATTTTCACTCATACTAAACTTAACTTGTACGGGATCAACGGTAGAAACCGTGGCAAGCACCGTGCTGCCTGCCTGCACATAGCCGCCGACACTTAGTTCACCTACGCCAATCCGGCCATCTACCGGTGATACGACAACCGTGTCTGACAAATCATTTTGCGCTTGCTGCAATTTAGCCTGATAAGCGCTTACCTGCGCGGCAACTTGTTCAGCCTGGGACTTGGACGTATCCAGGGTTTGGGCTGCAATACCGCCTTGGTTAGCCAAATCCTGATACCGTGCAACGTCACGCTGAATATTGCTCAAGGACGCCTGCGCCTGCGCAACCTGTGCCTGAGAATCAGCTACTGCCGCCACATATTTGCGACGGTCAATTTCAAACAAGGGCTGTCCGGCGCGAACGGTGTCGCCACCTTTAATTAATTTGTTGGCAATGTTGCCGGTAACCTGCGCTTTGATTTGAACTTCATCCTTCGCTACAATTTCACCAACAAACTCATAGGTAACAGGCGTATCTTTCTGAATTACCTGCATCGCCTTGACCGCAACTTCCTGCGGCGGACGGGCTGTTTGTTGTTTACTGCAGCCGGTTGTTACTACTAATAATAGTATAGCCAACCAGATTATACTCTTTTTGTTCACAGTTATCTTCTCCTCCTGTTTATCTGATTCTACGATTGTACTGACACACCATTAAAATAGATTTCAAGAGCCTGGGCGACATATTGCGTAGCCAGATCTTGTTTGTTGTCCATTAACTCTTTACAAAGCTCATGACCGGTAAATGATAAGTTCAATATTTTTAGAAAAGCCATGGCAGCAAGGCCTGCATCAATATCGCTGCGTACTTCGCCCATATTCTTCGCTTCTTCAATCCAATTCTTTAAAAAAACGTGGGTATGGCGCACGGCATTTCTTACCGAAACATCAAAATATTTGGTTGGATTGAATACTTCCGTGTAAAAAAATTGGTATATGTACGGACTATTTTTATTTGTGGCAAGTATCATATCAGCAAATTTTCTTAACTTCATAACCGCTGAAATCTTTTCCTTACTGACGGTTTCAATGGCATCGCTGAGCATCGTCAGTTGATTTTCCAATATAAATGCATACAAATTATCTTTTCCGCCAAAGTAATAAGAGATTAGCGCAATATTAACACCAGCGGCATCAGCCAACTCTTTTACTGAGACATTAACCAAGCCTTTAGTAGCAAATAACGGGATGGCTGCTTCAATAATTTTGGTAACTGTCGGTTTATCTGTGCATACCTCTTTTTTCGTTATATTCACGTCCTTCCGCATACCCGCATTTCCTTATTTTTTTAAAAATCAATTTTAAACGTAGATTTAATTATAGTATAAAATATTTCTAATGTCTACCATATACGTCCAAAAATAATACTCCATAAAATACGTAAAAACCTTAATTATCGACAAATAATTAAGGTTTTCCATTTCCCAGTTGCGCAAGCTACACCTTTGCTTCAAAGTTTATTTTCCTTTTTGGTGCCGCACTCGATGGCCCAATCGTTATTTCCACATCCTCTTTATTTCTATTTGCAGCATTGTTCTTGGAATAGTCAATATCTGTATCAGTTTGTTCGATCTTATCCGATTTTTTATTAAACATACGCATTCCAACTAAAACTACGGCAACAAGCACTACAACGCCGACAAAAAAAGGGATAAAGGTGCCAATCGACGGCTTGCTTTTGGTCACAACCGGTTCTGAAGAAACGACAGTCTGTGCCGCAGCCACATTTTGCGTATTGCCAAATGCTGGCGGAGCTAGTTGACCACTACTTGGCTTATCGCCAGTTGCCGCAGGTTTTGCTTGTTCACCAGTCTTGGTTTTTGTCGGCATGCCCTGAAATGCTTTGCCGATTTCCTCTATTTTCTTAACAGTAGCTGACACTTCTGGACTTACCGGCTTACTTTCCTTTTGAGCGGAAGCAGCCGGAGCTGCAGGTTGCTGCTCAGAAAGGCTCTGAGTACCTGCCGGAGAAAGTGTCGGCGCAACAGGCGGTGTGGGTTTTGTTGGTGGAATAGGCGCTACTGCCATCATAAGGACTCCCTTAAAAATTTAATTTATTTTCTTTTTAAACCAAAGTCCTGCAAAAATTCCATTTGTCACAAACCAAGGCTACATGCATAAAATAGATATTATCAATTCTTTTGAGGTGATACTATGAGTAATGATTTACTTATCCGGCAAAATCAGGTATTGCCCCCCGATTTTAGAGACGGAGTTCAGGTATTTATATTTACTAACCTTAATGCTATAACTTCACCCAATCCAGAGGTGTTATTAACCCCCACTTTTAAGGCTGCATTAACTGGCGCATTAAATTCTGTCGGTGTCAGACATAATATTGATATGCCCGGCGACCTCAAGGATATACTAGATGTGTTTATTGTTACCAATGCCACTAATTTAATCGACTAAAGTGCTTCTTTACTAAGGATCTCCTGAAACAATGCAACTTCTTCCGCTGTTACATTGGAATGTGCGAAATCAGCCTTTACACAATCCTTAATCAGGATTTCGCTATAATTGTTACATCCGTAGGCTATACTGGCACTTACTATCTCCTGCCGTAAGGCTTGCGCTGGTTCTATAGCAGCCTTCGGTGTTGCCCGGTCTTTTAGCACAACATCGAGGTATTCTGCCCGCATGGCATGATGCAATTCAGCAACAATGGACGCCTCGAGGATTTTGTAGCAGGGACTTTTGGGAATGCAAATATATGTCCGGCAGCTTGCCGGCCTTTCTTTATATACAAGACATCTTCCCAGGCCGTTTAGATTGCGGCATTTTTTTTTGCCGGCAAGCAAGAACACCTCGAGTTTATTCTCACCTACATCCACAAACAGTTTGGGAATTATGCGTTCTACTTTGCCCTTGGAAATTTTTCTGGCACTGACACTATCCATATTGATTTTGAATCTGCCGCTACAGCAGTTTTCCTTACAAGTCTCGCAGGGCAGTAGATTGTCGGTAAAAAACTCATCGATCGCATCGAAAAATTCCTGTACGGTGGATGTATTATTTAATCCTTCCACATCCACTTGATTTTCCTGGTTATAGAACAGTTTCAGCTTGACCAATCCTTTCGGTACTAAATTATTCCTCATTATAAAGAAAACACGGCTTGTGCCGAGCCTTTGGCGAAGGCAGAAGTCGATGTTGTACTTATCCTGCTTTTAAGAAAGTTATACTTTCTGTTAGGGTTAATAACCGGCTTTGAAACCGCCGGCCTTTATAAGCTCTTGCAAAAATAAACTGTCTGATAGCGGCAGCGCAACTCTGCTATCAGTATATGCCGACTTATAAATAGCCAATATGATTTCCAGTGCCTTACGCCCTTCTACCCCGTCGATGGACAGCTGCCTGTTCTGTCTAATCGCAGTAACTATCTCCTGATACTGGCGTTGGTGGCACTCACAGGAAATGTCCGGGCTGCTTACGCCGGCATTGTCCGTACTGCTCCCTGCTCTATATTCATAACCTGATTGTAGCTGAACAAAAGTAAGCACATCATTTTCGATAACAGCGCTGCCTTCTGTACCATAGATGTCGACGCGTGAAACCAGCCCCGGATAAGCACAAGTAGTCCCTTCAATTACTCCCAGCGCGCCAGATTGAAACTTGATAGAGGCTGAAGCAGTATCCTCAACTTCCAGCCCAGTATGGCCAAAGGTTCCGCAATGACCGGTAACTTCCGCCACCGAGCCTGCCAAAAACTGTAGCATGTCTATATAATGGATGCCTTGGTTCATTAAAACGCCACCGCCATCCATAGCCCAGGTTCCGCGCCAAATACCGCTATCGTAGTAGGCCTGACTGCGGTATAACTTAATATAGCAACCGCCGAAAATCAGTTTGCCTAACTTTCCCTGATCGAGCAATTTCTTTAATTCCATTACTCCTTGGCTGTAACGCCGTTGAAATATCACTCCCAACTTGACGCCTTGGGCTTGGCAGGTATTTATCAAAACATCGGCCTTTTCTAAGGAAATATCAATTGGTTTCTCAATAATAACATGCTTGCCGGCCAGCGCGGCTTGCAGCCCCAACTCTGCATGCAGTCCATTGGGAGTGCAAATGGCAACTGCATTGATATCTGTTCGTTTCAGCATTTCCTGATAGCCATTGTACCAATCGCAATTGTATTTATCGGCAAGTTCCTGCGCCTTTGCGGCAGAATTACCAACAATCGCGACCACCTCAGCATCTTCTATACTGGAAATTGCCTGGACGTGAATAGGGGCTATTGACCCCGTCCCGACTATGGCAAATTTTATCTTAGTCATTCGGCACCTCTTTCTAATTAAGTACTTATTCTGCCCTGTGATGATTTTTCCTGTAAAAATAAAAAGACTCCTGAGAAAAAACTCAGAAGCGCTTATTTATCGGAAAAGCCTTTACTTATATATATTTATCTAGGACTAACATCCCAGAACAGCGTGACCTTAGTCCTACTCTCCGTTGACTAATTATTACATTAGATGTAAAATCATATTTAGGGTTCCATTATTAAACGTAATTCTACAAACTATAGGCAAACTTATCGAAAGATAAGGACGCAAAGCTATGGGTCTAAGGACAGATTGGTCTACGACTGCCAAGTTGCCGATTCGCTAAAGAATTGTACATGCTGGCATCAATCTGTGTATAGATTGGTGTTTTTTATTTTTCAGAATACGAGTTACCTGACAAGTAAAATTGACTACCATAACCCTAACATTCATTATGGGGGAGTATTATTTATGCTTCAAGTGTTTAGGGCGGTTGAAGAAAAACGCATCGAACTTGAACAGTTACGGATTATAATTCAAGCAACCGAAATTGTTTACCGGCAAAAAGGCGAGCTTCACACTGCCGAGCGTCTTAAAATGCTAGAAACTAATGTGACAAAAGCCATCAATCTTTTGCACCCAGAATCGTGATATATCATTTATTTCCATTATTTACCTTACCGCATATATTGTCGCAGTTTGCACCAATGCTCACTTGTCAAGGAGGACTATATGGAAATAGTTATGGAGAACTTGCACATTATTCTATCGACCCTATGCTTTGGTGTTTTTTTTCTGCTGGCATCTTATTTATATTCACTAACTCATCCCCCAAAAAGTATTTTCCAAAAAACAACAAGCCACCTCGAAATACGCTCGTGGAAAATTAAATAGGGGGTTGACCTCACTCTAAAAGATCCTCGCTGTAAATTCTTCCGGATACTCCTTCTGAACACGCTCCAAATTATCACAATAAATATATATTGCGTCCCGCAAAAAGGCAGAAAATCCTGCTTGATAGTTATCAACCTTAACCGTAAAACGTTTGTCAAAAACATATAAATCCGCGATTTGTCTGAGTATTTCCGGAGTACAACTACAGACGTCATCAGTAATATGTTGCCTTAATTCTGCTATCAAGTCCTGCACCTCTGGTGCAGCAGCCCCCTTATCCATATTTGCAACTAATCTTTTGTGGATTCTATCAGCCTTTTCCCGAATAAGTGCCCAATCCGCTTCCGTATATTTCGCTGTCTTTTCATTATTGTCCTGACCTTCATTATTACTAGTAAGCTGCTGCATTGCTTGCGTGTAATTTTCACTATTGTTCATAATTTACTCCGATAGTTTAGTAGTTTGTATTAATGCTACTGCCTTTAGTATATAGCACATAGCATAATATTCGTTTTGCATACCCCTGGGAGATGCTTATAGCTAGCATCTCCCTTTTTATTTTTGCTATTCCAAGCATTACTTGCTTAACCGTCATCTTATTCGATCTTTGATTTCTTTTAGTCAGATACTTTTTCCGGATCACTCTTGACATTTGTTAGATGTCTAACTATAATGCAAGTATGAGACAAAATAACGCAGTCGCACTAATGAGCCGCATAAGAGAAAAAGCCAATAAACTTATTGTACACGAACTTAAAACACACGGCATTGAGGGTATTGTTCCCTCCCATGGCGAAATACTGTTTCACCTGTATGCAGGTAAAACCTATACTATGAAGGAGTTGGCAGAAAGAATCCATCGAACGAAACCTACCGTAACTGTTCTTATAGATAAACTTGTTGACTATGGTTACGTGTCAAAGGAAAAGAGTTCAGAAGATAGTCGGGTTACATTCATCACGCTTACTGAAAAAGGCTTACAATTAGAACCAATATTTAGCATGATTGGAGATAAGCTTAATTCTATAATTTACAGTGGCTTGACAGAGCAAGAAGCTATTATTCTTGAAAAAATGCTCGCTACAATTAATCAAAACTTTGAAACAAGATAATATGTTCAAAATAATAATCTACCGCTTGTAGATTATTATTTTAAATAAATAGTTAGATATCTAATAAAAATTTGGAGGGACAATGATGAAAGAAGTAATTGAGTTTTTGTATGCTAATCCTATGGGGAGTTTGGCAACTACCGTAGCCAACACGCCCAGTGTACGACCATGGGGATTTATGTTGGAACAGGACGGCAAACTCTGGTTTTGTACAGCAAACAACAAAGAAGTCTTTCAGCAATTACAGCAAAACCCGGCCATTGCTTTCTGCTCAACATCAAAAGACATGGTCACAGTTAGAATAAGCGGTGAGGTAACATTCAGTACTGATGCAACTATGAAGAAAAAAATTATTGACAATAGCCCCTTAGTCAAATCAGTTTACCAGACACCAGATAACCCCATATTCGAAATCTTTTATTTGGAACATGGCAAGGCAACCATGTCCGACTTTAGCGGTCAGCCACCCAAAATATTTACGTTCTAAGCACCCCTTCGTTCCAAAAACTCCCCCTATTTGCACTAGGTGACACGGATGCCGGTACTGGGCGAAGGGCTTTTATTCCTAGTAAACATAAAACTGGTAGGAAGTTTACTCTTCCTACCAGTTACCGGCACCCATCCCTATAGCACTAAACTATCCACGACAATCTCAAACAACCTGTTCCAAACTTAATAAATTGATTCGTCTGCACCCTGTGATATATACCAGATAGACTATATGGATCACTACAAACCAGATGAAAAAACTTGTTTCAAACAGTCTCTTACTCAGATTCAATACTTAGGGATTAGAGGACTACATACACTAACGGGTAAACAAAAAACACTATCCTGAGCCAGATCTACTAACCTCTTTGCAACAACGGAAACTGAAAGTTTCTACCTCTGCAATACTTGGTTGAATCCAGGTCGCTATAGGGATGGTGCTTACTTAGATATTAACATAACAATAGTTACTTGGCAAGCACTTTTTTAAAAATCGGCGACGTAGGCCAGCAATTGTTTTTATTAAGCACTAATTCTTCTTAGGGATAGCAATAATATATATGTTCTTTACTAAACGTCCGGGTTTAATATACTGAGCATCAAACCACATATCTCGAAACCGCCAGGCGTTAAAGGAAGAAATTCCGTCCGGGTTATTGACAGTGGTCCAATGAACAGCAGGATCGGCAAAGAAGATGGTGTCGACACCTTTCTCAGGTGATTCGTAGGCTGCATGGTACCCAGTAACGACTACCCAGTGCCCTCCCCAGTCAATCCATTCAACAAGGGTAGGTATCCCCTTCTTTAAGTTTTCCCGAAGCATTTCCAAGGTTCCATTATAACCGACCGTTACCTCAAAACCGTTTTTCTTTAACCAGCTTTCCATCTGTTGGGGGGTAGTACCAGGATGTTTAGAGTTAATATCGCCAGTACCCATCCCTTTGGCGATCCGCATCTCGGTATCATGGTTCATCGATTGGTCACTTAAGATATTGTACCAACGCAGAAGTGACATAACAGCAGCCGGGCCACAGGTATAATCAGTGGTCTGTTGATAGCCTTTGACTCCAAGAGATATGTAGTGGGGGTTTGGGCTCATTTCGTAATAGTTGGCTGCGCCAGTTGAGTTTGGTGCTGGTAGGATAGATTCTTCCCCTGCGAGGCTTGCCGTGGTAAAGCAAACAAGGAACACACAGCAGAGCAAGACAGTCCTCCAACGGTTAATGCACACCACTTTGATATACATGCAACCCCTCCTTACCTCTATGAACTCTATTTATATAAATTGTAACACAAAGAGGAAATTCGAGATAATAATTTTTGTAAAATATTCTCACTTATTCGGTTATCTCAGAAGGACAGGCGGAAGGTAGACAATTCCCCTGTGTTCCGTGTGTTTGATGGCAGGTATTGTGTTATAATAGAATAATTAAATAATGCAGTTTGCATAGAACAACAGGCTTTAGATGGTAGACTGCATATTATTAACGGAAGGAGTTGTTATTATGTTTAACAAAAATACGGCGGATATTGTAACAAGGTGGGAGGTATGTACAAAATAATTTAGTATAGACCTCCCAAAAGTTACGATGAAAAACTTTTGGAGGATAAAAAATTGAGTAAGATAGATATGAGTCATTTAGGACTCAGCCAACAATTTATTACTGAGTCTACATTATATGCCAGTCTTTATGTGGGACGAGTAATTTCCCAATCCAAAGACCTATACAAGGTCATAACAGAAAATGGTGAGTTAACAGCAACAATTTCCGGAAAGTTGCGTTTTGGCATCAAAACCTTATCAGATTACCCTGCAGTTGGTGACTTCGTTATGCTTGACCGAAATGATGATATCGGTGGAAATGCAATTATTCACCACGTTCTGACAAGAAAAAGCGCCTTTATCCGAAAGGCTGCAGGAACATCGAATGATGAGCAAGTGGTAGCTTCCAATATTGATACGGTTTTTATCTGTATGTCGCTTAATAATGATTTTAATCTTCGTAGGTTAGAGCGCTATCTTGGTGTTGCCTGGGATAGTCGGGCAATTCCGGTTATCGTACTTACGAAGGCTGACTTATGTGATAATCTCACCCAAAAGATGGCAGAACTTAATACTGTTGCCTGTGGTGTTGATGTGCTTATTACGTCCAGTATGAGCGAGGATGGATTCTTATCTGTCAACAATTATATTGCAAGTGGCAAAACCATTGCATTTATCGGCTCCTCTGGTGTTGGAAAATCAACCTTGATCAACAGGCTCATAGCTGAAGACACCCTTGCCACGCAAACAATAAGAAATGATGATAAAGGCCGACATACGACTACCAGACGAGAACTCATTGTCCTGCCAAACGGTGGTATCGTTATTGACACCCCAGGGATGAGAGAACTTGGGATTGAGGGTGCTGACCTCTCCAAAACTTTTGCTGATATTGATGAACTCTCAACAAAATGCAAATTTCATGATTGCACTCATACGAGTGAGCCTAACTGTGCGGTACAGAAGGCCATAACCAATGGCTTATTGACTAACGAACGGCTTGCGAATTATGTAAAGCTAAAAAAAGAGGCTAAGTATGAGGGCTTAAATTCTAAACAGATTGAGGCCGAAAAGCTTTCTATCATGTTCGCAGAAATAGGCGGAATAAAAAATGCACGAAAGTTCGCCAAAGAGAAAAATAACAAAAGGCAAGGGTTTTAATATCCTATAACAATAATAAGCTCCGCTCAGCCTGTTTAAGACTGGTGCGGAGCTTATTTTTTACGCCAAACCTGCCGCCCTTGTCCTACGACATTGGTCTGACGTCCCCTTGCCTTTCTTCACAGCTTTCTCTACGTCTAGACAAATCCTTTTTTACCCAGTATGTAGCAAGAGCGCTACCACTCAGATTATGCCAGACACTAAAAATAGCCCCCGGGATTGCAGCAATCGGATCTAAATGCGCTAATGCCAGCGCTACAGCAAGGCCAGAATTTTCAACTCCGACCTCAAAGGCTATCGCCCTTGCTTTTATCTCACTCACTCCCAAGGTTCGAGACACACCGTAGCCTAAGCCCAGACCAAGCAAATTGTGCATAATAACAGCCAATAGCGCAATAAACGCGACGCTACTAATCTTGTCTCCATTTAATGCAACAACAACCCCAATAGTAAGTACGATCAATAATACAGAAATGGCTGGAATCAAAGGTTGTATAGCTACTACATATTTAGCCGCAGCCATTCTAAGAGATACTCCTAATATGATTGGCACGATAACTATTTTAACGATATCCATAAAGAGCGCGGAAGCGTTCACTGGAAGAATATCTCCACCTAGTAAAAGAAAAATAGCCGGGGTTAATATCGGCGCCAGTAGCGTATTTAGACTAGAGACAGATACAGCAAGTGCCGTGTCACCCTTAGCAATGAATGTCATAACGTTAGAAGCTGTACCACTTGGACAACAGCCGACTAAAATTAATCCTGCCGCTAATTCTGGCGGTAATCCAATTATCTTAGCAACACACCAAGCCGTAATGGGCATAATAAGGTATCGCAGCATTATACCATAGAAAATATCGCGTGGTCTTCCCATGACCAACTTAAAATCAGCAGGTGTCAAGGTTAAACCCATTCCCAACATAATCATGCCAAGTAGATACGCAATACTTTGACTGAACTGTTTGAACACTGCTGGATAAAAGAATGCAGCTAGCGAACCTAAAATCACCCATAATGAAACATATTGGGTAACTATTCGTGACACACTAACTAACTTGCCCATGCAGTTCACAATCCCTCTGTTCAACAATGCGATTATTTTGTTCAACCATGACCACCACAGGTTTAAAATGCTCGGCTTCCTGTGCATGTAACAAAGCGTATGCAATAATGATCACCGTATCTCCCGGCTGTACCAGCCTGGCTGCCGCCCCATTTAGACAAATTATTCCAGAGTTTTCCTCGCCCTCTATGGTATAAGTCTCCCATCTTGCTCCATTATTATTGTTAACAACCTGCACCTTTTCTCCCGGTAAAATACGCGCAGCACGCATTAACGCCGCATCAATGGTAATGCTCCCTACATAGTTCAAGTTAGCCTCAGTAACCGTTGCACGGTGGATCTTCGACTTCATCATTGTGAGAAACATCTACTGGTACCTCCTACTACGGTTTGGCTTTAATATTACATTATCTATTAATCTGGTAGATCCGAATTTAACGGCAACTGCAAGTAGTGCCTCTTGCTCTAAAGATTCTATTTCCGCCAGTTCAGGCAAAGAGTAAATTTCAACATAATCCACGTTTGCCAAAGACTCGGATTGTATGTAATCCATGACAACTGCCTTTATCCTTTTAATATCACGTTCGCCGGAATCAGTCAGCTCTTTTGCTCTACACAAACTCCGATACAGCACTAAAGCGGCCTGGCGTTGTTCGGCGCTTAGGTATACGTTACGTGAGCTTTTAGCCAACCCGTCTGGATCACGAACAATGGGAACCATCACAATCTCATATGGCATATTTAAGTCACGCACCATCTTTTTTATTACAACCACCTGCTGAGCATCCTTTTGACCAAAGAAAGCTTTATCTGGCTGTACTATATTTAGCAGTTTAATTACTACCGTTGCCACACCGCGAAAGTGAGTTGGCCGGGATTTGCCGCATAAAATTTCAGTTACTCTCTCTACTTCTACCCATGTACCCCAACCATCTGGATACATCTCTCGTACCTGTGGATGAAATACTACATCAGCCCCAACTAAATCGCATGCTTTCAAATCATCGGCCCAAGTTCTCGGATATGCGTCCAAATCCTCATTTGGTCCAAACTGTGTCGGGTTTATAAAGATGCTGACAATGACTACATCGCATTGTTTTTTGGCTTCCTGCATTAGTGTCAGGTGTCCTTCGTGAAGCGCTCCCATCGTAGGAACAAAACCTATTACCTTGCCTGCCTTCTTAGCCTCGATAACTAGGGCGCGAACTTCATCAATACATTCCATTACTTTAGTCATTCTTATCCTCCCAAATATGGGAAATAAAAAAACCTTCTTGCCCGCACAAATACAGACAAGAAGGCATACTACACCCATTGTGCATTACCCGTCTAAGTCCGTATAAGATCCAAGCGGTATTTTGAAAAGTTATTTTATTTACCCTTTAATAATATAGCAGTTTGACAGTATGACCATATAAGTATCATCTGTCGTCATGCTTTCACAAAATAAATTAGGTGACGCTTTTCCTCCAGTCACTCATCCAATTTTGCGGTAATATATTTCTTCTGCCTAAAGTACAAAACTCCTTCCAGATTAATACATTTTTTTCGCGAGTTGGCTCTCTGGAAAGTGCATCTAGGTATTTTGTCCTAATTTGGAAAAAGGGATTGACATTCTTTGTCAATATATTTAAAATCAATAGTGAGAAAATAATAATTTTTCTCACTATTGAAATAACTATTGCTTTTTAAGCATCACCCAGGTGTAATTTGCTTTAACACATCATACCAGTAATATTAGTAATATCTTTGCCGAGACGTAGAAGGGAGATTGCATTGGATCGATTTAATTTGTTAAGCACCCGCGCAGGATTAACACGCGCCAATATGTTCGATCAAACTGTTGAAAGCCTAACGAAACTTATCGACGGCGGCACTATCAGCGCCGGGGAAAAGCTGCCTTCCGAGCGTGAACTTGTCGAACAGTTAGGGGTTAGCCGGTCTGTATTACGGGAGGCGCTGCGGGTTCTTGAGTCTCAGGGACTTATCACTATTATTCAAGGTAAAGGGGTATATGCCAGAAAACCAGGGATAAGCACTGTTGTTGAACCATTCCAGCGGCTGCTGAAAGATGGAGCAGTAACCTTAGATAACTTAATGCAGGCCAGGATGATCCTGGAGCCAACGATTGCTAAAATCGCCAGCGTTAATATCAAAGACGAGCAATTGAAAATACTCGAACAAAATTACCAGGATATGGTTAAATACCTGGACTTTCCAGAAAGGTACCTGCGAGCCGACCAGAACTTTCATAGTTGTTTGGCCGAGTGTACTGGCAATCCAGTATTCGTAATTATGATCTATCCCATTATCACTATGTTTGAGGGCTTTATAGAATTATTATACGAAGTACCGGAAACTCCGCAAAAGGTAGTTTTTGCACATGAAGATATAATTACCGCCCTAAGAAACCATGATCCTGTAGCCGCCGAGCTTGCCATGAAAGCACATATTATTCAGGTAGAAGAATGGTTTAAGAACTTCGCTGGCAAAAACTTTTTTCCCAATAACAGCAATTAAATCAGAACTCCAAGTTTTACATGATACTTGGAGTTCTTAAAGAGGCCCAAGTCATCAGACCAGTCATATATGATACACACCCAAGTTCTCATATGACAACTTGGAGCTTATTTATCCCCAACTCATCAGACCAGTCATACAAATAACGTTTTATGTAGTAAGATGGCGTAATACAAGGTACTGCTGTTCAAGCGGTTTGAAGATATGCCTATAGCTGTAACCTTGTTTGTTGGTGGACTGTCGCAATTATCAAATACAGAATATTCGTACTTAACTAAAGCACATCAGCGAATCTTAGTTCGTAGCAGTTCTCCAACCAAATCCATAATGCGAGGGGGTGAGCCAGGAATCATCTTCTTCCCGGGTGTTTAGCTATTAAAATTGGTTAAATGAGGTGAATGAACTTGAAAAGAACTAACTTTCGATGGTTTATGGCGATGCTTATTTTTTCAATTACCTTTATATCCTACATGGATCGGGTCAATCTATCGGTAGCTACGCCGACTATTATGCAAGAATTTGGTTTTACTAAAGTGGACATGGGATTTTTACAGACTGCTTTTTTTGTTGGGTATGCTTTAATGCAAGTTCCTGGTGGTATGATGGCAGAATATTTTGGCCAACGGATTGCTTCAACAGTAGCGGTTAGCTGGTGGTCAATATTTACTGCACTCACTGCCTTAGGTTCAGGTTTTACATCATTTGCAATTATTCGGGGCTTATTTGGCTTAGGCGAAGGGCCGATCTTTCCGGCAATGAACAACTTTATCTATCGCTGGTTTAACAAGGCGGAAAAAGCAACCGCTTCCTCTTTCATGCTTGGTGGCGCATTTGTTGGACCGGTGTTTGGCCCGGCGGCAACCGTAGCCTTAATGTTGGCTTTTGGCTGGCGTTCGGTATTTGTAATCTTCGGGGTCTGCGGTCTGGTACTGGCTTTAGCCTGGTGGTTTTTTGCCAAAAATGACCCACGTCAGAGTCCTTTTGTCAACCAGGCTGAGGCCGACCATATTGAAAGCGGCATGACCAAAGTTGATCCCAATGCAGCCAAAGAAATTGCCCCGTGGAGTAGCCTTATTACTTCAACACAATTTTGGGCAATCGGACTGCAATATTTTATAACCGACTATATCATGTATGTATTCTTGGCCTGGTTACCACTCTACCTGATGGAAGCACAAGGGTTCTCACTGGCCAAAATGGGAATTGCCGCATCATTCCCGTGGGCTGCCTTATGCCTTGTAACCTTCTTTACCGGTTACGTAAGCGACAAGCTGATTGGCGCCGGGATGTCCAAGCACACGGCTCGTACTTTCTTCGGGGTAATTGGGCTGGTTATTTCCGGAGCAGCATTATATATGGCGGCCATTGCCTCCAATCCAACCATGAATGTTTTATGGCTAACCATCTCGTTAGGTTCGCTCGGGTTCACATTTAATGCATCCTGGGCAGCGTCAATGGACATTGGCGGCAAGTTCTGCGGTACGGTATCTGGTTGGATGAACTTCTGGGGCAATATCGGCGGAGTAGTAGCGCCGGTTGCAACCGCCTGGATAGCTACAAACTACGGCTGGCAAGCTGCTATCGTAGTCACAGCCTGTTCCTCGGTAATTGGCGTTATCTGTTGGCTGGCAGTCAAACCTGACCAGGAAATTGTCGCAAAAGTAAAACCAGATTGCAAAGTTACGGCTTAATTTTTTACCGTATCTTTCTAAATCTTAGTGAGGAGGAGAAGTATGTCCAACGATATATTGAAAAAGAAGATTGCCGACGGATTACATGCCGACAGCTGCCGCATAGGCCGCGACAGGGCGCTGGGGGTTATCAAGCCCGCCATGTTAAAAGCGTTGATCCGTTTTCCGCAATTACGCGACCAACTGCGGGCAGTCAAAGAATACTCGATTGCGCATCTAGACGAACTTCTGGACAAAGCTATCCAAGTCATGGAGGCAAGAGGCTGCAAGGTATTTGTCGCCAATTCAACCGACGAAGCACTGGCCTATATCGGCAAGGTTGTAGGCCAAGGGTTGGTGGTTAAGTCCAAAACCATGGCCGGCAAGGAAATAAATGTAACGAAATACCTGGAAGAACAAGGTGTCAAGGTAATCGAAACAGATCTCGGAGACCGAATAAACCAGTTAGACGGCGGTGTGGCCAGCCATTCGCTGGCACCGGCTATTCATGTCCCAATTGAGCGGGTAGCAGAATTGTTTACCAGAGAGGTAGGCCAATCGCTTGAACCTGAATTGGATGTATTGGTTACAGCGGCCCGTAAAAGCCTGCGGAGCTACTTAGAACAAGCTGATGTCGGGATATCTGGCGCTAATGCTATTGTTGCTGAAAATGGGGCTATCGTAGTTACCGAAAATGAAGGTAATATCAGAGCCGTGACAAGTATGCCCCGGATTCATCTCGCGATTGCCGGCGTAGAAAAAATCGTACCAACGCTGCAGGACGCCATGACAGTAATAAAAGGTGCGGCAGTATTTGGTGTCGGGCAGGATATTGGCACATATATCTCTATAGTATCTGGACCCAGCCGGTTCGATAATGAGGATTTTTCCTTCCTGGGTGCATCACAAGGGCCGCAGGAAGTACATGTGGTTTTACTTAGAGCTGGCCGTGACAAGGCTATTCGCGAGGGCTACACGGAAACATTGTACTGCATAAATTGCGGCAGCTGTTTAAACTTCTGCCCAATATATTCTGCCATTGGGGAAAAATTCGGTTATAAATACCTTGGCGGCCGGGGTGCAGTCTTTACCGCCATGATAGAGTATCTAGAAAAGGCGCAGGAGGCCGGCTTGTCGCTCTGCATGGGCTGTAAACGGTGTGAAGAAGCTTGTGCGGTTGGGATGAAGACCCCGAAGATGATCTCCCGTCTTCGCGCCCGCGCTGCTAAGGAACAAGGGCTGCCTTTCACTAAAAAGCTGGTATTCCAAAAACTATCGGCGAATCAGTTACCGGGCTTGCTGCGAATCGCTAAGACATTCCAAGGACTGGGTCTAAAAGACACAGGGGAAGGGATGGCCCAGCTTCGGTTCCCAGCAGCCGGCTGTGGTATGCCTGCCGATCGCTTCGTACCAATGCTGGCATCCGAAACCTTCCCCGAAATTGTGCGGAAGCGTAATAAAAAAACGGGGATCACCAAGCGTAAAGCAGCCTTCTTTGCCGGTTGTGTTGTCAACTTTGTGCGGCCGGATTTAGGCGAAAACCTCTTAGACGTTCTGGAGCATGCCGGGGTATCGGTGCAGACCTTTGATAATGAAACCTGCTGTGGGATTCCGGCTATTCAAAGCGGGGATGAACAAGATGCACGGGAAATGGCTCGCAAAAACGTAACTATGCTGTCAGACCAGGAGTTTGAACATTTAGTCTTTGTTTGTCCGACTTGTGCAACGACAGCCAAACATGAATGGCCCCGTCTGTTGGAGAATGATCCTGTTTTGGGCGTGAAAGCTGCCAAGTTGGCCGAAAAAGTAATTGATGTCAGCTCCTATCTTGTCAATGTGTTAAAAATCGATCCCCCGAAAGGAGCATTGGCTTGCAAAGTGACCTACCATGATCCTTGCCACTTGGTACGTGGGCTGAAAGTGACAGAGGAACCAAGGCAACTTATCAAGTCAGTGCCAGGAGCGAATTTGGTTGAAATGGCAGAACCTAATACTTGCTGCGGATTTGGCGGCAGTTTTAGCATGTATTACTACAACCTGTCCCGCAAAATAAATGATGATAAAATCAAACAAGTAATGGCGACAGACGCCGACTATGTTGTAACCGGCTGCCCGGGCTGCATGGTTCATATGAAAGATGGCATCAATCACGCCAAGGGCAACCAAAAAGTCCTACACATTATTGAACTCTTAGCTCAAGCCTATAAGCAGGATGGAGGCGATAATAAGTGAACCGACTAAAACAAATTGAAAATCGTCGTACTAAACTTATTGAAAAGAACCGGGATTTGGTTGAGAAGGTTACCGCAATCCGTGAAAACGCCATTGCCAACCTGCCTGATATGATAGGTAAGGCCAAGGAAACATTGGAAGCCAAACTAGCCAAGGTTTATCTGGCCAACGACGAGGCAGAGGCCGCCAAGATTTTGGGAAACATCCTTAAAAGCGAGAAGCAGGTTGCAAGGTCATTTAGCAACACCCTTACAGAAATTAAGTTTGACACCCTTATGACTAATTTGGGGATAAAGGTTAATTTAACCAGGATTGAAGAAATTGTGCAGTCCGAAAAGGACTTGCCATCTTCCGGTCACCCCCATCTGGTGAATATTGATGTAACACCAGAGAGTATCAAAGAGGCCTTGCAGAAATTTACCAACAAGCAAGATGCACTACCGCCGGCGGAGCTGACAAACTTAGCGCGACAGCAGGTAAAAGACAGCATCTTAAGCTGCGAATACGGCGTTACCGGTGCCAATAGCGTGGTAGCTGACAATGGCATAATTGTGCTTACCGAAGATGAAGGCAATGTTCGCGCTGTTAGCAATTTGCCCTACCGCCATATAGCTATTATTGGCATCGACAAAGTCGATCAGTCGGTAGAAGATGCCATGCTGGTGATGAAAGCGGTATCAATTTTTGGCGCAGGCCAGATTTCGCCAACCTATTTTTCGCTGATCGCCGGTCCAAGCCGGACAGCAGATATCGAGTTTAAAATGGCATACGGCATGCATGGCCCCAAAGAGGTTTATATAATCTTGCTAGATAATGGCCGATCCTCCATCTTGAAACAGGGAGCCTCTGCACTGTTAAAATGTATTAATTGCGGCGCTTGTTATCAAGCTTGTGCTCAGCTCGCTGGCAAACAGAACTGGCAGAATACCGTATTAACGCCCAAAGGATTTGCCTTAGGAATTGTCCAGGGCAAACTGGCACCGTTAAAGGCCAACGAAGAAATGGCCGAATTTACCTGCCCGATTGGACTATCGCCTACTGAAGTGACAGCCAAATTGGGCATGCTGAAAAGCTAAATATAGCTACGCAAGTCGCAATCCCCCCGCACATAGGTATGTCCACCTAATTATGCGGGGGGATTGCTATCTGAGGGGGCGGGCTTATAATAATAGAGAACATTTGTCGGCACCACCGCCCACATGACACCCATGCGAACAGCACAAAGCTCCTGCCAAATGAATAAAAATTTGACAGGAGCTTTCTATTTTTCTATCAGAATGAATACTTCATAGAAATAGCTGCGGCGCCATATACCACATCACCATTTTTATTCCCACCGCCTGGCAGGACGTCGATATTGAATCCGACCGGAGACTCATTGCCAGTAGTAAAATGTAAGGCTCCAATGATAGGTTTAACCGGATTGACTGAATTATATCCTCCACTTAAATCAAGACCTAAGACAATGCCTGTATGTAACCCTACTACACGAAATGGCGTATAGATAACGCCTACATAAGAGGTATCTTTTCTAAGGGAGTTGTTAAATGATCCAGCCGTTACAGCAACATCTTTTCGTAATATATACTCCAGTCCAAACCCATGATTATGTTCATTCAAATCAGAATTTAAACTAGGAAAGTGCTTTGTAAACACAGGTATAGTAACCGACATCGAATTCTCCGCAGCTTGTACGGTGACACATGTAAAAAAAACAAATAATACAAGCAACAGCGAAACCCGCATAGTAAACCTCCTTAACTTATAACCCAATATCAAGTCTCATTCTAGCATCACTACCGTCGTTTTCCTACTGGTATATAGCGCCAAATCCGGAAGCTTCGGGACGGTTCTTTCGCTCCTACTCCTCAAGCAAGTGTGTCGCTTCAGCCCGTCTAGGCACTTTGTATAGTCTTCCTCTTAGTGAAATATCTCCTGCCGATTGCACCTTTTTTTGTTCCAGTTTAGCATAAAAAAAGAAAGGCAGCGGCAAAACTGTCCCTGCGCCTTCCTCCAAGCATTTCGGCCTTTTATAAAACTTACTCGATTAAATCAATTCCTACCATCTGCATCAAATACTTTGCATTCGTACTATAACACCTTCCCGGCCTTATAGCATAGTCAAAATATATTTCCCCATCCAAGTATCTCTCCATAAAATGATAATTCACCGCTCGAATGTCTATGTCATTCTCCAAACTGCATAATTCAAAATCATGCGTAGAAACAAGCCCCATAACCCAATTTTTATCTAAATTCTTCAACACACTAAATGCCCCAGTGATACGATCATTGGAATTGGTTCCGCGAAAAACCTCATCAATTAGGAAAATCATTGGCCGTTCCAGCTTACTATACTCGATGATTTTTTTTATTCTAAGCAATTCTGCATAAAAAGTCGAAATACCACTGCCCAAATCATCACTAATACGCATCGAAGTAAAAATATCCATAACCGAACAGGTTAATTTTTCGGCACAAACCGGTGCACCGGCATAGGCCAGAACAAGATTAATCCCCACCGTACGCAGCATTGTCGTCTTGCCTGACATATTCGAGCCGGTAATAATAGCAATCCCCCGGTGAATGGCAAAATCATTGCCAACACGCCTTTCGGCATCAAGTAGTGGATGCCCTACCATTTTACTGTCAAAACGCAATCGTTCCTCGGTTAAAGCCGGAAAACTCCACGTTGGATTCAAGTGTGCAAGATTGGCCAAACTAGCTATCGCTTCAAAATATCCTACAGCCGAAAACCATTGTTCTAAGAATATTCCATCCCGCTTCTTCCATGATTCCAGTGCAAATACACAGTGATAATCCCACAGCAGCAGAAAATTGAGCAAACTATAACTAAGCATATTGTATCTGACTTCAATGGCTTCAGCGATATATTCTAATTTCTTAATACTCTGCGAGGCCAAGCCCGCACTCCCCCGCAGTAGTTCCTGCATTTCTATAAGTTCATACTCCTGAAAATTCTGCTGTTCCACCACCCGCAGCAGCTCTTCATATGCCTTTATGCTTTTTCTAAAACCATGAACGGTATCGACTGCGGCAGATACTTTTCTATAACCAACTGCCGTAAGCAGCCCCTGGCATACCACAAATAAGCCAAGTATTGAAAATGGCAACACTTCTAATAGTCCCAATAAAAATATAGCTACTGTTGTCATTGACAGCAATAAAATTCCTTTACGTATCCACTGCCTGCTAAATAACTTCTCCTCGCTGGCTGTATACTCAATTAACGGCTTCGGGTCACGGGCGCTTCCTTGTGACAACATACCGGCACATTGCAGCGCCTGAATAAAATCACCTCTCAAAGACAGCTCTTTGACCGCTTTTTGCCTGGCTTGTATTTTCCCGATATCCTTTTGCGGATTATCTAGCAAACTCCGTAAAGTTTGTCTGCCAACATTCGTGTTCGTAATATTTATCAATTGAAACAAAGACTGCTCTCCAAAAATGTCGAGATCATTCAGGTATGGATGATCGTTTGTCCGAAATTCGGCACCGGTATCACGAAACTGCCTCCATTCAACGCCTAGACGATCCAAATTATTTTGATGAATCGTAATTAAACATTGGGTTCTCCGGAGTTTTTTCTTAGCCTGATGCTGCTTATTCACAAAATAAAAAAATGCAGCTAGCGTGGCTATCAGCGATATTATACTAGCAGTGCCTTGCCCGTTACGATATAAAACAACCGTAAGCACTATTCCCCAAACAAAAATAGCTAGCCTTACGTTGCTAAAAACATTTATCCTTTTTTGCAGCAGTAATTCCTGTGTTTTATACAGAGCAATAGTTTCTATGATCTCTTTTTTTATCAACATGGCCATCCCCTTTGAAAACTAACATGTCCAATTCAGGCTGTATTTTATTATTGCATTATTACCTTTTTTCTTACAATCCTTGGATTTTTTCCATCGGCCATCTTTTTCCTCCAGTTTAGCATAAAAGAAGAACAGGAGCAATAGAACCGTCCCTGTGCTTT
This sequence comes from Bacillota bacterium, assembly GCA_023443285.1. Classification (GTDB taxonomy): domain Bacteria; phylum Bacillota; class Negativicutes; order Sporomusales; family Sporomusaceae; genus Sporomusa. Next base: position 3,647 of record JAEZVB010000048.1, on the reverse strand, counting down.
TATAAAAATTGCAGGATTTTGTTATTTTGTGGTAAATATATAGGTATTGGGGGCATGGAATAACGTAAAGTAGCAACATACAATAAAACTATGCAGTTAGAAAGGAAAATTATTAATGCTAGAAAATAGCAGTTCTGTCTCGTCAACCTTAATTCTTCCGACCCGACTTGACCATCTTTATCCGCTCCTTGCCTATACCCGAGAGCTAACAAAAATAGTTGGTTTTTCAAATAAAGAGCAACAGGAGTTAGAGCTGGCTGTCGAAGAAATAGTAACTAATATCATTCAACATGGGTTTGAAAATAATAACCAGGAAACCTACCAGATGAATTTTGAAATAAGCGCCACTAAGATTGTGGTCATTTTTTCGGAAAAAGGACTGCCTTTTGATCCGTCAGCATTACCGCATTACTCGCCTGAACAATCATCTGATGACACAAAGGGGCTAGGCATCTATTTGGCCAGACAGTTTGCAGACGACATCACTTTCCGCTACCTGGGACGACATGGCAAGGAAACTATTTTGACTAAATACTTGAGGCAACAACAGACGGTGATTCAAAATGCAGTTACTGAAGAGCCAGTGAACAAATCTACAACTACTTCAAATTATCAGATACGGCTTTTCCAACCGGAAGATGGCATACCTGTAGCCCGTTGCGCCTACCGCGCTTACGGTTACTCATACGCCGATCATGTCTATGATCCTGCCCAACTGATTGAACAAAACAAGACTGGCTCTCTGATCTCACTAGTTGTTAGATCTGAAGATGACGAAGAAGCACTCGGCTATGGTGACCTGCGGCTCTATGGTGAAATCGCCGAATATGAATCCATATTTATCAAACCCGAATATCATAGTACGCGAATTTTTTACAAACTTGCGCTTGCCGTTATAGAGCAAAGCCGTCTTCGCAACCTGTTCGGGCATTTCTGTCTGTCAGTGACCAGTCATATTGTCTCGCAAAAAGCTGCCCGTTTCATGGGAATGGCCGACTGCGGCATTCTCCTCGGGTTCATGCCTGAAACCAACTTTAAGTTCAGATCTGTCCAAACTAACCATAGGGTTAGTGTAGCCTTGGCGTTTGGCGCACTTAAAGACAGAATGCCTGTCACTATCTACCCTCCCGCCAACCACCGCGATATGATTGCCAATATCTATTCTACATTGAAAATAGCATTTACCATTGATGATGATACTAGAAGAGTCCTAACGCCCCAGGAATCTACGGTTTATGACCTGGAGATTCAATCAGACATGAATATAGCTATCCTCCGCCTGTCATCTTATGGTTCTGATGCTGCTTACATTATAAAAGAACAAACCACCAACTGCTGCCGTCAGGCAATGGATGTCATCTATCTTTATCTTGACTTACAGCATCCAGCAGTAAGCAGTCTGACTGTCGAAGCAGAAAAGCTCGGTTTCTTTTTTGCTGGCGTTTTGCCAGCCGGACTTGAAGGTCAAGATACCCTCATATTGCAATATCTCAATGCCTCCCTGGATTGGGACGAGATTAAGTTGGCAACCCCATTTTCTCATGAGCTGCTGGCCTATGTACGGCAAGAATCAGAGCGCATAGCTCGTAACCCGCTCAACCAGCGCTAGCTGGACTTTATTCAATTACACAGAAACTTTTATTGAACATACACTTTTGATACTATATAAAGGATGGCTTACCATGCACGCAATTAACAATGAACCCATGGAAAAACTGGCTACCGATTTGATTCCCAAGTTATTAATCCATTATTCGGTCCCCGCTGTGCTGGGTCTTATTAGCGTAGCCCTCTACGAAATCATTGATCGCATTTTTGTCGGCCAATTCGTCGGTAATGACGGTTTAGCCGTGATGGCCATTGGCATGCCCTTTGTAATCTTTATCGGTTCTTGTTGTCTCATGCTGAGGATTGGCGGAAGCTCCGTCCTGGCTCGTTCTCTGGGCATGGGCAATACCGACCTCAGTGCGCAAATACTTGCTAGTACGTTTGCCCTGCTATTTGGCAGTGGCTTATTAATAGCACTACTCGGACTTGCCTTTAGCCACCTTATTGTCCGCCTAAGCGGCGTAAATGAAGCACTTTTTCAGCAAGCAGTCACCTATGTACAAATCATTTCATTAGGAGCCCCCTTATTATTTCTCGCCAATGGCGCTAATGCCATCATGCGAGCTACAGGCGCCCCTAAAAAAGGGTTGTTGCTTATTGCTGGCTCCTGCGGCGCTAATATTATTCTGGATGCTATCTTTGTCGGTTATTACAGTTGGGGCGTCCCGGGAGCAGCCTGGGCAACCGTAATTTCGCAGGGACTTGGCGCAGCCTATGGCATTTTTTATTTTTTATCTAAGGAAAGAGTCATCCGCTTATCCTTTCACAATCTGCGTCCGAACGCAGCTCTTGTTCGCGAAATCATCAGTATTGGCTTTGCCTACGCCATGTTTGAAATTAATTTTATGGTCATCGTAGCTATTACCAATACCATGTTAGAGTCTTACGGAAATACCATGGCCTTAGCCGCAATTGCAGTTATCAGTAGTTGTGTAACTTTTTTGTACATGCCTGCCACCGGCCTTGACGAAGGAATGCAGCCGGTGATCGGCTATAATTTTGGAGCAGGCAATGTCAAACGAGTGTGGCAAATTATCTTGTGGGCATTAGGAACAGGCATGGTGTTTTTCACTGTAAGTTTTCTCATTATCCAGTTCGGCGCTGAAAGCATCGTATCCATATTTGCTAACGATAATCCACATTTTCAGCAAATGACTGCACGCGCCTTGCGTATCGCCTTTGCCGTTGCACCCCTTATGGCCTTTATGATTGTCATACCGGGAATTCTTAGCGCTTTAGGCGAAGTACGAAGCAATTTGATACTAAGCTTAGGCATACAATTCTGTGTACAAATACCTGCCCTGTTTTTGCTTCCAAAATTTTGGGGCGTAGACGGAATATGGTTTTCTTTTCCGTTAGTAGATATTGTCTCGTCACTATTGGGACTTATCTTGCTAATAAAAGCCTTTAGGCGTCACGGTTTGTTGCCAAAAAAAATCAGTCAGCGCGTGGCAAACTGACTGAAGATTATAGCATAGAAATGACTTAATAGCTCTTTCTGCGCGATTGTTCGATATTTCAAAACAGCATCGAACAAACAAGGCATAACCTTTTGTGGCGTATATTGAGCCTTCCCGGGTTCAGTGGTGATAATTTTCTCCGTATCAGGTCTAACGGCGAATTATTTTATTGACTTTTTATACTTTGCACTATAGATGGTAACGCTCTCCGTGTCGGGTCGACGGTGCAGGAAAAGGCAATGAGGCGTCCGCCCTCTTTACCCTCAACATTTTTATATTATTTTCAACAACAATACCTCTTCGCATACTGTCCTATCTGGACAGAGGTTCGACACAGCGAGGGGGACCAGTTCAAAGGATACAAGGTCGAGTAGAAGCGCGCCTCGCGGCACGCAACCCTCACAGAACCGGACTTGCCCTATTAAGGCATCCGGCTCTTCATAACAGCATTGGCCTATAATTAACCATAAATGTTCACATAAATTCTTGCCCTGGCAAGAGGAAAACGCTCTTCGAGTTTTGAAAACCCTTCCCACGTCAGGCTTTTCTTCTGACTTCTTCGATTTAGAACCCTAACCA
>JAEZVB010000037.1 GCA_023443285.1 Bacillota bacterium | reverse complement strand
ATACTATATTGCCAATCACAGGAATCTCCCCTAGGTCTTAAAATTTCATGGTTAATCAGGTACCAAGTAATAGCATACCGGTTCATGCCTTCAATGTATTTATCATAAATCAGCCGTACGACCGCTGCTCTTTCCTCGTGTACCTCTTTCTTACCCTTATAATTCAATTTGTAGCCATATGGATATAAAGGAATTGACGCCATCTTTATCACCTCACACCTTATCTTGGCCGCGTTGCAATTCGTATCGTTCCTCAAGCTCCATGCCATTTTTTAGACGAAATATGATGCACTCCCGTTCCTTGACCACAAGCTTGTCTACAATGGTTTCAAAAAGTTCGGCATCAAAACTCTCTAGCGGATTTTCTATTCCGTCAAAGAATGTGATCAGTTCGTCTGTTTGTTTTAGCCGCTCGTCCTGGCCTTCGATTTGCTGAATTATAGTATTACGCTCTGCCCTTAGACACCCAAGCTTAGCACCATATTCTTCAGTAGCTATGGCCATGCCAATAGCGTTTTTGGCCATTGCGATTGGCGAGTAACCAATGAGTCCGTCAAAGCCTAGGCCAGGAATGTGGAGGACTTCATAACTTCTTAGAATATGACTTTGACCGTCTTTATCGTACTCATAGTAGAGCTGGCCTTGGTCGGTTCGCTTAATGGCTATTTTATTTGGTAAGAGCGGGTATAGGGCAATTACTCTACCCCGCCCGTCACGGATGATTTGGGCGTAGGCATTGCCCCATAATAAAAGATGACCCATCAGTGTTTCTCTAAACACAAATGAAGTCATCTCAGGGTTTGGTTCGCTATGGATGAGATAATATATGGGATGATCCGTTGCTTTTTCTTTGCCGCTGGTTGTGTAGCGGTAGGTGTGAAGTGGTAGTGAGGCTATGGTTTCAGCCAGTATTCTTACACAAGCATATACAGCGGTTGTTTGCATGGCGGTTCGTTCATTAACCGTTTTGCCGCTAGTACTAGTACCAAAAAGAAAATTATATGAATTGGCCCACAGGCTATTCTTCGGACTGGCTCTTGTTGGAAATAGCCTTGGCAGAAAAGGTATTTTCATTAGTCACCTCCTGAAAATAGACTTGAGTGGCATACTAGATGTAGATCGAAAACTAATGGATATTTAAAGGGTGCAATTCATGAATCAGGTATAATCTTCGATCTGGAACATGCAGCAATACAGCAATTGAATAAGGAAAATAAATGTTGCACCGTTCCTCTGACTTGCCTACCTGATTCTTTTCGATATTACAGTCAACACATATAATATCCAATCAAGTCGTGCCGCAAAACATTGTGAAAACGTCGTAAAGGAAGTGTTCGCTCTTGAGTGAGCATACTACGGAATCTAAGATTAGCAGTACCTGGGGACAAAATAGTGATCTGGAAAATGCTTTACTAGTTGGGATGCATGGTATCCCTGAATTAAAAAGAGAGGAGAAGGCCTATTACCTCGGTCAATTTAAGGAGCGTATTATTAAGTTACTTACAAAAAAGCAGGTAGCTGAACCAATCATTTATCCAGAGATTATTCAAGCGCTCAAAGATAAATATACCGATAGAATGCTCATTGATGGGACCATTGCCCCACAGTTTTATGAGAAATACACTAAACTGGCCTCTGATATGAAGGTGCCTTATACAATATTACACGGCTCTGAATATAAGGCCGGGGCAGGCTTAATCATCGTAAGCAAACAAGCGGTGGACTCTACAAATATTCTGGTTGAATCACGGCATAGAAGACTACTGCGGCTAGGTCTTTCTCAAAATTTGATTGACGCAGTCGGTAAAAAGGTTTGCAAAAAATGCTATAAAGAAATTGAACAAGTTGCTCCACAAGAAGCAAAAAATTATTTCCCGTTATCGTGGGTAGATCATTTGCTTGGTGCGCGGTGCCCTGTTCATAAAGAATAGCCTTGCCCATACTCTTCATGCCAATGGCATTTTGGGCCAGAGCAATCGGGGAAATATCCAACGAGGCCACCAAAACCAAGTCCGAGGATGTGAAGACCTTCAGAGCTTCTGAAGATATGGGTTTGCACGTCTTTGCCGTATTGATAGTAAAACCTGCCTGATCATTTCGTTTGACGGTAATCTGTTTTGGTAAGAGCGGGTATAGGGCTACCACTCTGCCACGTCCATCGTGAATGATCTGGGCATAGGCATATCCCATAATAAAAGATGTCCCATTTTCACTGACTACCTCCTAAAAATAGTCGCAAAAAAAGCCTTGACTCCATTCATCAAGGCTTTTACTTGGTTTCAATTATTACACTTTCTTGGAGAATAACATTTGTTTTAATCTGAATTTACCTCTCTTCTTACTTTCGGGCGATGTTAGTGTCCTATCTAATTTCACACCTTAGTAGGGGTAGAAATTATTTTTGTAAAAAATCTACAACCTTTTTACTGTCCAATGTAACATCTTTAGTAATGATGATGTTGCTATTCTGGATCACTCCTTAAACTAAACTCAATTACAGAATTTCTTCATATTTACTCGCCCCAAAAAGAACACGAATCACCACAACTTGTTTTTCGATTTCATCGACTACATAAAATAGCAAATAGTTATTCACGATAGCTTTCCGATATCCTTTCAGTCTTAGCGATTCTTCAATTACTTGAGAACCTGAATACGGAAATAAAGCCAGTTGCATCGTTGCTTTTTCTATATGCTCAATTAAATCATTTGCTGCCATAGCAGCAGAAAGTGTATTAAAAATATAATCATAGATTGCATCAAGGTCTTTTGCTGCTTTCGGAGTAAATCGCAAACGATAATTACACTCTGACATATTTTTCCCTCAGTTTTTTTAGCACTTCTTCACCGTCTAAAAGTGGAACCCCATCAGCAATTTCTTTTTCAGCTTCTGCCAGTTTCTGGTACACTTCTGCAAGGGCCATTTGACGCTTGTATGTTTCAATGCTCATAACTACCAAATCACCATACCCATTTTTGGTGATAAAAATTGGCTCTTGTTTTCTATGACAAAACTCAGAAATCTCAGTAGTGTTTCTCAATGCTTTAATCGGTCTAATTTCCATATTCATCCCTCCGTCATTAATATAGCATAATTATAGCATAATTATGCTATATTACTCAAGAATTCTATTCTAAATTATCACAGCACCAAAATCCCTCTCTCGTCATATACGCTGGCCTTATTTACATTCCTTATCGCTCGGTCCAAAGCCATAATGAGCGCCACAGCACCGTCAATCCGCTCGGTGCTTTTTTCTTTGTCCGGCTTGATATTGCCTGCCGGGTCGGTTTTTACATAGATATTATCCATCATCCACCTGAGTACTGGATTCCCACCATGCGCCATATTCTTTTCTAAAGTAAGCTTCACGAGTTCTTTGGAAGCGGGTGACATATCCTTATAGCCTTGTCCAAAAGGAATGACGGTAAATCCCATACCTTCTAGGTTCTGCACCATTTGCACTGCCCCCCACCGGTCGAAGGCAATTTCTTTGATGTTGTATTTTGTATTGAGTTCTTCAATAAAAGTTTCGATAAAGCCATAATGAACGACATTCCCCTCGGTTGTTTTGATATATCCCTGTTGTTGCCAGATATCATAGGGTACATGGTCACGTCTAACCCGTGTTGCCAGGTTGTCTTCCGGAATCCAAAAATAAGGTAGACTACTTGACTCCGTTGCTCGGTATGCGTGTTATTAAGTTGTTTTTTTTAACGCTTACGATGTTTTTACATTTGGGACATTTTATATCTAACCTTACAACCTTAGACCAAAGGTCAAATAATCGCAATTTGCAAAATGGACACTTTACTTGTTCTGGAATGGCCTTCACTTCCTCATTATTATGATTTTGTTCTTAGCATAACGCTTGAGGTTTAATGGAGCCATTAGTTTACTTATATTGACGTTATGTAAAGTAATAAAGGTTTATACTTTCCCCCTTTTCTTCAATTTAGGATACTACTATTTAGTTAGAAACTTATAATTAATCGAGAAATTAAGAATACATAAAAAGTTAACTTGTTACGATTATAACTTTTACAGTAATATTTCGTCAATTGGTAATATGTTCATTTATACTTACAGTAATAAATGCGGTATACTATGTTTATGGTAATTTAACACCCAGAAAGCAGAGGATAACTTGCTTGAAATTTCTTGGATATAAACTTAGAGAGCTACGAAAATCAATACCTCTTACAATGAAAGAGTTGGAGAAATTAACAGGCATCAAGCAAAGTAAAATCTCGCTTTATGAAAATGGTAAAGAATTCCCCAATAACAAAACAGCGACGAAGTTTGCTGAAGCTTTAAAGGTTGACTTGTATTATTTTTACCTAGATGATGCTGTCTTGCTTTCCAACCAAAATCCCCAATTAAAACCTAGTTGCGCTAAACCCAAAACCCCTTATGTTGTACTTGGGGAACGCGCCGAGAAAATTGGTTTTCCGCTCGAAATACTAGAATCGTTAATTAATTCCTGGGAAAAAACTGAAAAAGAGAAGCGGGCAAAAGCTTAGTCTTTTACCGCTTCTCTTTTGATTGCATCAATTAATAAATCGATATCTACTTTTTCGGGCAACTCTTTGCTGTTCTTATAATAGATGTCAAATCGATCTAAATTACTTAGCGAACTTTTCATCAATCCATATTGAGTTAGCTCTGTGATACAGTTTAGGTCACAAACAATACAATTGTACTCAGGCATAAAAATCCATTTGTTTTCACCAACAGGCCTAAAGAATACCTGAAATGGGATTCCGGGCTCTCCTACCTCCCGGTTTATGGTTTGAGTTGCGTTATTCATGGCGTTCATAATTTGTTCTTCGGATGGGGTATTGAAATTGTACGAAGTAGTGTTTTGGTAAAAGACATTAAAATAGTCCATTGTCCAAATAAGATTATGTTCAATTGCATGTCCAAGAAATTCAGCGATCAGGTTTTCATCACAAATAATATCTCCTTGGAATATTTTGTACCATTTAAATGCTCCGTGTACATCCCGAAAGTATAAGCGAAAAGAGTCTTGTGAAATTTCGAGCAATATATCACCCTCTCTGCCTTCATTATTGGTTCCGTCTTATTATTATTGGCATCGCAACATTATATTTTACATAATAATTGATGGTAAAATTTCTTTTCTATGCTGAGGCGGTAATGTACACTTCTGCCCCAATGTGTGGCATAGCATAACTCACTTTTCTTTTATACGCCCCTCTGGTTTCATACCCAAAGATAACCTTCCCCAGTCTGTAAACCGTTACATTTGTCAATGACTTGCCATAGTATGTAACAAGTGTAAAACACGGGAAGAGGGGTTTAAATGAAAAGGTTAAATTCGAAGAAACTAACTACAACATTTAACGGCGTTACTCAAAGGAATCCTATTATACCTCGCAAATACACATTAACCCATTCAGACATTACTGCTGAATTATTTCTCACGGTGGGACGGCAAATTGCATTTGAAAAGATCGGTCCCATGCGGGATGAAGTTGTGGCTAAATGGCGACGATTTCAAAATGGTTATGCTTTGTACGGTCTGGTGCAAGTAGATGCCCTGGAAGGAAAGAAAACCATATCCGCTGTTCGGTATAAAATATTCCAACAAGAAATGCCCTTAGCTTTAGAAGCTATTCGCTTCGGTGATAGAAAGTTCTTTGATACCCATCCTTCACTGGGCAATGCTCCCATTTGGATAGTCTTTGCATCCAGATACCCAGAATATAACGACATACAGTATTGGGGCACGCCCAATGAATATATGTGAGCATTTCCAAAATACTTAAGTTATAAGTTGAAAGGCAGCAACTCCGTATCGGGCATAATCATTTGTACAAATTTAAAAATGTCACCCAAAAGAAGGACGGCGTCACAATACTCATATAATGCAGAAGTACACTATTGAAAAATCCTTCGCTTACCGAAGGATTACTCAATTTTGCAGAAACCATTTACCCTCATCGCAAAATAGATAGACTTCTTTACCGGCAATGCGACAGGTGTACCTCATCCCTTGTAAACCAGCTTTTAATGATACTACTTGGCGAATGTCTAACACCCGATCAATAGGGAACTTTCGACCGTCTTCCCATAGCAGGGAAATTGGCCGGATTGTTCCTTCCTTATTGAATTTGGCTACTACTTCTACTTGTACTTTCCCCACATAAATCACCTACTTAAAATAAGATACGGGATGAATGGTATGGTCATCTTTGGGGTTGAAGCCTGTAAGCTGCCGGTCAAGCAACATCGCGCAGCGTTGAACACTGTAATGCCCGAACCGCTGCCGAATGGTATCAATTGTTTGCTCTAACGTTTCGGCTTCTAGGTTATCACCATCAAACAAATCAATTTGAACGTGACCGTTAGCCGTCACTAGATCCGCTCCTCGCACACCAATACTTCTGATTGGCTTCTCCCATCTGTAATTGGCTTTAAATAATTCCATAGCCTTTTCAGCAATATCATTTGAAATAAAAGATGGTATCAACAATTTTCCTTGCCGCTCAAAAGAATACAAATCCTTGTTTCTTATACTGATAGCTACGGTTCGGCATTTAAATCCGTGTTTTCTTAATCGAGCTGCCACGCTTTCGGCTAATACATAAATTATTAGTTTAACGTCAGTATCATTTATTAAATCGCGCACTGTTGTGGTGCTGTTACCGACAGATTTTATAATGCTCTCTTCCCCGTTTTTTCGAACTGGAGCCGCATCTAAACCATTGGCGAACGACCATAGAGTTTCTCCCCATACGCCCAAAAGGAGTTTTAACCTATGCAGATCCCTATTCGCTAAATCGCCGATTGTATAAATCCCCCGGTTATTTAATTTTTGCCGTGTCGAGCGTCCAACGTATAGAAGTTCACCTACAGGCAGAGGCCAAACCTTATCCCGAAAATCCTCTTCTGTAATAACGGTTGTAGCATCCGGCTTTTTCATGTCACTTCCGAGTTTGGCAAATATCTTGTTCCAAGATACTCCTGCAGATGCTGTAAGCCCTAACTCTTCCCGAAATCGTTTACGGATAGTATCCGCAATGTGAGGACCTGAGCCGAAAAGTTTAAGCGAACCAGTTACATCCAACCACGACTCATCAATCCCAAAATTCTCTATCTGATCAGTATAATCTGAGTATATCTCCCGAGCCTTTTTTGAGAATTTAAGGTATTTGTGAAAATTAGCAGACACAGTTAATAATCCTGGACACTTAAGCTTTGCTTCCCAGATTACGTCGCCGGTTTTTACACCAGCTAGCTTCGCAATTTGATTTTTTGCGAGAACAATGCCGTGTCGAGCTTCAGCATCCCCGCACACGGCAACTGGTTTTTCTCTTATTTCTGGTCTGTATAAGCATTCAACGGAAGCATAAAAATTGTTAAGGTCTACGTGTAAAATAGTTCGAGACAATAAAAAAGCCTCCCTCATACCAGAACATTTGTTTGGTTTTATTTTAGAACAAATGTTCGTAGTTGTAAAGAAGTTTATAATTGGAAAATCATTGTACTGCTCTGCCACTGTGGTATGGGTATTATCTACTCCATAGTCCTCCGTGTTTACGTAGAATACTATAAATTTAGATATATAGGGCTATTTTTAAACTCTTACTATTTGGCAGACTATTCCGTAGTCAGCTACTCCTTTTTACCGTTTTCCAAGGCTTTAATACGGAGATAATTACTAATAAAATATTTATCCCAAATTGGACGGTTCCCCAAAGCATATTCATTTTTTCATCATATAAATATTTGGGATTCATTAATGCCAATGCATACTCGTTAGCCGAAATCGCTGTCATTTCGTTAAGCCAGGGTCCAAGAAAAAAGGTTCCAAACAAGATCATAAGAACGGTAGAAGTCCATTTTATAGTAACCCAACGAAATTTAAAAAATCCCCAAGGGGTCATTAAAGAATAAACTAACCCTGTCAGCATACAGCCGATAGCGCCACCTATTATAACAAAATCATCAATTGTTTTGACAGATGCTAAAATAGCGTATTGATGTTCAGGTAATGCCAATTCGTATTTAATATTTTGAAGTAAAATTAGCGAGATTTGTCCACCAATCCAAGCACTTACAAATAAAAGATGGAATATTTTTAACCACGCTATTCCTTTGGAATTGAGCTTTATCATTTTTACACCCCTTAATTTAGTTGTTGCAACAACTATCTGTTTAAAAAAACTCACATTAAATTAATGTAAATTTGATTTAATAACAATTTCATCTTCTTTATTTTCTCTTCGTCAATTTGTCTTGTTGCCTTTTCGAGTAATGAGATCGCTTTGGGTATCAAATTCTCTCTTAACCCTTTCCCCGCATCTGTTAAAAATACAAGAAATGCTCTCCCGTCCGTTGGGTGAGGACTACGGATAATCAAACCCTTCTTTTGTAAATTATCAAGTATTCGGTTTGTATTAGATTTATCCTTAAAAGTAAGGTCCGCTAATTCCTTAGGAGTGACACCATCCCCCTCCCATAGAAAATTAAGAACAGCCCATTGCTCTGGTGTTATATCATATTCTTTCAATTCTTGGTACAACTCATTTTTTAGTTTCCCATTTACTTTGTTTATAATAAAGCCTAGGGAATCCTCGATTTTAAATTTTCTCATTGGTAGCCTACTTTATTTTTATAATTTAGTTGTTGCAACAACTAAATTATATCTCTTTTTACCAAATATATCAATCCACAATATTCCTTTTTTATGTTTAACAGACTATCTTCGGGGAATTTTCCGATATTATCTATTTGATAATATTCTAACTACCGGCGAAGACGAACGATGAAACCTAATATCACGGCTGCGTAATATCCGGCGGTATGAAGAATAATTGCTTTTCTATCTTTAGGCTCAACTATTTTCATTACCTCCGAAGCTAACCGCTCTCTATCCCACAATTCCACTTTGTTTGCTCTCGCAAGTTTCTTTGCTGATTCTGTAAAGTAATTATTCGTAACTACCATCGCTGCCTTACAACCATAGTATGCTTTTGCTGCTACTACCTGCTGTACGGCTTTGTTATCAACTGGCTTTTTATAGTGCTTGGCTTGCACTGCTGTACGTTTACCAAACTTCATTAGGATTAGATCCGCCCCTTGATCACCTGAAGCTGGCGTAACTTTGACATACCACCCGAGACCCTTAAATACCTTTTCTAAATATAGTTCAAATTCCCGCCCTGATAGTTTATCAATTTCCTGCATTGACAATATCCGGACGCTAGATAGATAAGAGTAGCCTATGATAAGAAACATTGCAATAGTACTAGCTAAACTTATGAATAATAGGTGATTCGTTATCAATTCAGGTAAATTTTCAGCAATAGCTGATATTAATATTAGCGCAAAACACCCATATATAAACTTGGGGTTATCTAATATTTTACTAATTGGATCACGTCGCCTTCTTGGCATAAACTCACTCCTTGAGTATAGTTTGTACCAAGCAACTCACAGTTATATCAAACCTGCTTTGCCCGCATTTACAATTTTTCTTCAAGTTCCAGTTATCTCTTATAAAATAGTTAAACCCCATAGGGTTAGCTTTTTTAAAGCTCCCTATGGGGTAATTTGTATCTATAATATTTCGTTAGAGGTAATCTGTACCGAAAAGTCACCTTTACTTGTCCGTTTAATAACGCCTTTCTTACCAGCACCATCATCAACTGTGATAGCTTGCAAGTTATGGGTCATCATAAAGTTAAGTACATCCTGTTTTACAAACGCTTCCCAGCTCACTTTTTTCGAATTAGCTTGTTCTTCTTTTACTACATCTTCTGCCATATAAATCTCTCCATTTCTAATTTACTGATTGATATTTATAATTAATTAATAATTATTATTGTAATATTCTCTTTTTATTGTTATACTAATGGTAAATTAAACCACATACAGAAAACTACATACTTCTAAATAACCCGATTACCTTACCGGCAATTGAAACATTTTCCGCATAGATAGGTTCCATTAAATCATT
>JAEZVB010000091.1 GCA_023443285.1 Bacillota bacterium | reverse complement strand
GATCATAGAGGGTATTGTTGAGCGAAGAGACAATAGCAGCCAACAGCTCGTGCACTTCATCATTGCTAGGTTCCATAGGGAAAAGCCTCCTTTAAGAAAATGTGCAGCATTTTCCTAAATAGTATATTAGTCACAGTTAGATTATAGCGGGATACTTATGGAAATGCAATGGTACGTAGATCCTATTAGAATATTGCATAAATTATCTAACAAGGGATTAAATTCCAGATAACTTAATTTTCCGAAATTAATCCGAACTATTGCAGGTAACGTTTATCTATGGTATAGTGTGCTTAAAAGATAATGGTTTTCAGCAATGAAGCTATCGAGTAGAAGTATTCTGCTCATAGCTTTTTATGTTTTTGCAGAGCAATTTTCTGCAGACAATGTAATTGGTTTTACTAAGCAAAGAGGCTTACCACAGTATTTACTGGGGTAAGCCTTGTCTTGTTTTCACAAAAGGGGGGTGATTATCTTCAGCACAAATAAAAGGCTTCACAAGTATTAGTAGTACTCATGAAGCCACGGCAAATCGCAATTCCCAAGCGGGCGGCAAGGGTTTATTGATATGCTTATTCTTATTATATTCTACACACTAACATTTTTCAACACATAAACCCGCCAAGCCAGAATTCTCACTATAAAAAGGGAGGAAGTTAACTATGAGACAGGTTGCTATTTATGGTAAAGGCGGTATTGGTAAATCGACTACAACGCAAAACACGGTTGCGGCGTTAGCTGAAGCTGGAAAAAATATTATGGTGGTTGGCTGTGATCCTAAGGCTGACTCTACGCGGTTACTCTTAAATGGACTTTGTCAAAAGACAGTGCTTGATACACTGCGTGACGAAGGTGATGATATTGAACTTGATGCTATTTTAAAAGAAGGCTTTAAAAATACCCGCTGTGTGGAATCAGGTGGTCCTGAGCCTGGGGTAGGCTGCGCTGGTCGTGGCATAATCACCTCGATTAATATGTTGGAATCGCTTGGAGCCTATACAGACGAACTCGAATATGTATTTTATGACGTACTTGGCGACGTTGTTTGCGGCGGATTTGCCATGCCGATCAGGGAAGGTAAAGCGGAAGAAATTTATATTGTAGCTTCCGGAGAACTAATGGCCTTATATGCAGCCAATAACATTGCTAAAGGCATTCAAAAATATGCAGCTTCAGGTAAGGTTCGTTTAGGTGGTATTATCTGCAACAGCCGGAAAGTGGATAATGAACTGCCACTTTTAAAAGCGTTTGCGGAAGAACTTGGTTCCCAGCTCATCTATTTCGTGCCAAGGGATAACTTGGTTCAACGTGCTGAAATTCATAAAAAAACAGTCATTGATTTTGATCCTGAAGCCGGTCAAGCCAATGAATATCGCGCTTTGGCTAAGGCCATTGACGAGAATAAAATGTTTGTTATTCCTAAACCCATGACGCAGGATCGTTTGGAAGAGCTTATGATGCAACACGGTTTCCTTGACGCCATTGCCTAAACCTAAACAACGAAAAATGAAGGAGTGAATGTTGTGATATTAATCAGAGCCATTATTAGACCAGATAAAAAAGACGAAGTGCTGGCTGAACTGTCACAAGCCGGATTTAACGCCGTTACTGTCGTTGATGTTATAGGCCGCGGCAAACAAAAGGGCATTAAAATTGGCGGTGTCGTTTATGATGAAATCCCCAAAACGCTGCTACTCATGGCGGTACGAGCCGAATATAAACAAGAAATTGTTAAGGTAATCATGGAAGCTGCCAAAACGGGAGAAAAAGGTGCCTATGGCGACGGCAAAATCTTCATTACGCCGGTTTCCGAGGTATACACCGTGTCAAGCGGCATGAAAGAACTGTAAAGGGGGCTGCAGCATGCAAGAGATTCTAGCCATAGTGCGTATGAATAAAACAAGTGCTACCAAGAAAGCCTTGGTAGAAGCCGGGGTAGCCGGTTTCACAGCCTTTAAGGTCATGGGACGGGGCAAACTGATTGATGATCCAGCCATTGTAGCTGAACGGAAAGACAAAATGATGAGTATGCCTGGTGCTGACGAGCAGGATGCGGAAATGTTGATTGACGGTTTTTTGGATGGACATCGATTGTTCCCACGCCGGTTATTTACGATTTTAGCCCATGATGAAGATGTAACTAAGATTGTGGACGCTATTATATCAGTCAACCGCACAGAGAATAGGGTGGGAGATGGAAAAATTATTATTATGCCTATGCTGGATGCCGTCAGAGTTCGTACCGGAGAGTCTGGCGAAGACGCAGTATAAGTGTAGTTAGTACAGAGGCAAAGGGGGTAAGCAGCATGGCTGTTACTGAAAAAGAGTTGCAAGAAATTCTTGATCAATATCCATCTAAAGTTCAAAAAAACCGCTCGAAGCACATCCTGATTAAAGATGGAGCAAAAAGTGCGCAGGTAATTGAAGCAAATACCCGCACAATTCCTGGTATTATTACCAACCGCGGCTGTGCCTATGCTGGCTGTAAAGGTGTTGTGCTTGGTCCGCTCAAAGATATGGTTCATATTACCCACGGCCCTATTGGTTGTGGCTACTATTCCTGGGGAACTCGTCGGAACAAAGCAAAATCGGATGACCCTACTCAGAATTTCCTTAACTATTGTGTATCTACTGATATGCAGGAAAGCGACATCGTGTTTGGCGGCGAAAAAAAATTAGCCCAAGTCATTGATGAGGTAGTAGAGATATTTCACCCTAAGGCCATTACCGTATCGGCCACCTGCCCTGTAGGACTAATTGGCGACGATATTGGTGCTGTAGCCAAGGCTGCGGAAAATCGCCACGGGGTTCCTGTTCTTTCCTTTAGTTGCGAAGGGTATAAAGGCGTCAGTCAGTCGGCTGGCCACCATATTGCCAATAATATTCTGATGGATCGAGTCATTGGGGCTAGTGACACCGAGAAGGCGCCAGGCAAATATCCCATCAATATTCTCGGGGAATACAATATCGGCGGCGATAGCTGGGAAGTTGAGCGGGTACTGGAGGAGATTGGTTACACCGTTGTATCTGTTATGACTGGTGATGGCTCGTATGAAGAACTAAAGAATGCCCATACGGCAGAACTCAATTTAGTTCAATGTCACCGATCGATAAATTATATCGCGGAAATGCTGGAGACCAAGTATGGTACTCCCTGGCTGAAAGTCAACTTTATTGGCATTCAGGGAACCATTGATTCCCTTAGAAACATGGCGCTATATTTTGATGATGAAGCTCTCCGCGAAAAAACCGAGGAAGTAATTGCCCGTGAAGTGGCGCGGATAGAACCATTAATGGATCAGTATAAGAAAATTTCCGATGGCAAGACAGCGTTCTGCTTCGTCGGCGGTTCGCGTGGCCATCATTATCAAGGGCTATTTGCCGAGCTGGGGATTGAGACAATATTAGCAGGCTATGAATTTGCCCACCGGGACGATTATGAAGGGCGCCAGGTTATGGCTTCTATCAAAACCGATGCCGATTCTAAGAATATTCCTGAGCTGCATGTGAGTGCAGATGAACGGCGTTTCCGCTTGAAGGTATCGCCAGAAAAACTGGAAGAGCTTAAACAAAAAATTCCCTTAAGCCACTATGCGGGCATGAACGTAGCCATGAAGGATGGCAGTATTATTGTTGATGACCTCAATCACTTTGAAACAGAGGAGTTTATCAAGCTTCTCAAACCAGACATCTTTGCCTCTGGTATAAAGGATAAATACGTAATCCAGAAGATGGGTATCCCGGCCAAACAGATTCATTCCTATGACTATAGCGGTCCCTATGCTGGGTTTAACGGTGCAGTGAATTTTGCGCGAGATGTGAGTATGGGGTTTGCTTCTCCTACCTGGAACTTCATAGTTCCGCCCTGGAAGGATGAACCGCTGTTAACTGGTACTGTTACTGAGGAAGGAGTGGCCTGATATGCTGGATTGTACACCAAAAGAACACAAAGAACGTAATAGTGGCGGCGCAATTAACCCGGCAAAAACCTGCCAGCCTATTGGGGCTATGTACGCTGCCCTCGGGATTCATGGATGTTTGCCGCACAGTCATGGCTCGCAAGGCTGTTGTTCGTATCACCGTATGCATTTGTCCCGGCATTTCCGGGAGCCGGCCATGGCCTCTACCTCGAGCTTTACAGAAGGAGCTTCGGTATTCGGCGGCGGTGCCAACCTAAAAACGGCCATAAAAAATGTATTTGCTATTTATAATCCGGAGGTTATGGCAGTGCATACTACTTGCCTGACAGAGACTATCGGTGATGATATTCCCAATATTATTAAAGCCTCCGAGATTCCTGAGGGCAAACTTGTTATTCACGCTAATACGCCTAGTTATCAAGGCTCTCACGTTACCGGCTTTTCTAATATGACTAAAGGGATGGTCAGTTATTTAGCAGAAGCCACTTTGCCGGTAAAAAAGGAACAGGTCAATATCATTCCCGGTTTCGTTAATCCTGGCGATATGCGGGAGATCAAACGTATTGCCAAAGCCATGGGCATTGCTTCAATCATGTTTCCTGACACCTCCGGTGTGTTGGATGCTCCAATGACAGGCAAGTTTAGCATGTTCCCTCAGGGTGGTGCTACGGTGGCGCAGATCAAAGACAGTGGCAACTCCAAACTGACAGTGGCACTCGGGCGTTTTGCCTCAAGTGATGCTGCTGAACTCTTGTCAAAGAAATGCCAGGTTCCGGCAACTGTTTTGAAAACTCCGATTGGAATTAAAGCTACTGATGCTTTGCTTGTGACCTTGCGGCGGACGTTTGCGCAGGAAGTACCACCCGAACTGGAAGAAGAGCGCGGACAGTTAGTAGACATTATGACTGATACCCATTTTCATTTTCATGGAAAACAGGTAGGCATTTTTGGTGACCCTGATATTGTTACCGGGTTGACAGAATTTGTGCTGAGTTTGGGCATGAAACCGGTACATATCTTAACTGGTACACCGGGTGGAGCTAAGGGAACAGGTCTCGGAAATTTTGATGAAGAGATACAAGCTATGCTGGCACCTACCGGTATAACAGCTAATATCAAATCAGGTGGCGATTTATTTACCTTCCATCAATGGATCAAGAATGAGCCAGTGGATTTGATTATTGGCAACACCTATGGCAAATATATAGCCCGGGCGGAAGACATCCCGTTAGTACGGGTTGGTTTCCCTATACTGGATCGTAGTGTTCATTCCTATTTGCCCATTGTCGGTTATCGAGGCGCTATGCGTCTAATCGAGAGCATCAGCGGGGCGCTACTCGATAGAGCGGATAGAGATGCGGCTGATGAGGATTTTGAGTTAGTAATGTAAGTAGACGGGAGGTGACTGGCGAAATGAGCGAGACAGCTGCAGCGATTTCAGGCCGGGAAGAATTTATAGCTACTAAAGGACGGCGAAAAAATACGTTAAAGTGTGATGCAGATAGCATTGCCGGCTGTGTCAGCCAACGGGCCTGTGTGTATTGTGGGGCCAGGGTGGTTTTGAATCCGGTAACAGATGCCATCCATCTGGTACATGGGCCAGTAGGCTGTGCCAGTTACACCTGGGATATCCGCGGCAGCCTGTCCAGCGGCTCCGAACTTTATCGTAATAGTTTTACAACTGATTTGCGGGAACAAGACATTATATTTGGCGGTGAAAAGAAACTATCCCGGACAATTGATGAACTTGTGGAAAAATATCGAGCCAAGTTGGTTTTCGTGTATTCCACTTGTATTGTCGGTGTCATTGGGGATGATTTGAAGGCTATATGCAAAGCAGCGGCCAGTCGCCATGACATTGAGGTAATCCCGGTGGAGTCCAGTGGCTTTATCGGCAATAAATCCGCCGGTTATCGCGCGGCCTGTGAAGCGTTGTTACAGCTGATTGATCCTGTTGACCGGCGTGAGGCTGCTGCCAGTAGGTCTCTCAATTATCTGGGGGACTTTAACCTGGCAGGGGAAGCCTGGATTGTAAGGGACTACCTCAGTCAAGTAGGTATTAAGATAAACACCGTATTTACCGGGGACTCAACCAGTTAGACTATTAAATCAGCAGCAAAAGCTTCGCTCAACATTGTCCAATGTGCCGGTTCTATGTATTACCTTGCAGGCAAGCTGCAGGAATTGTATGATATTCCCTACCAGCAGGTGTCTTTTCTCGGGATTGAGGATACCTCGAAGTCACTAAGGGCTATTGCGGAGGCTATGGGCGGCGGTGAATTAAGAGCCAGGGCCGAAGTGCTCATTCGTCGGGAAACTGACCGAGTGTCACCTATTATCCAGAGATATCGTGAAAAACTGGCAGGCAAGAAAGCAGCCGTCTATGTGGGCGGCGGCTTTAAAGCCATCTCACTGATCAAACAGTTTCGGGAAATTGGCATGGAGGTGGTAATGGTCGGTACGCAGACCGGGCGGCAGGAAGAGTATGATACCATTCATGAGCTAGTAAGTGACGGAACTGTTATTTTAGATGATGCCAATCCTGCCGAACTGGAACGTTTTATGACCGGGCAAGGCGCGCACCTATTGGTGGGTGGTGTTAAGGAACGGCCGCTTGCCTACAAACTGGGACTGGCTTTCCTTGATCACAACCACAATCGCAAACATCCGTTAAGTGGTTTTGACGGCGCTGTTAATTTTGCACAGGAAGTTTACTCTACTGTGTGTTCGCCGGTATGGCAATATACCAGGCGCCAAGGAGGTGGCTAATATGGAAAACCCCTGTCACATGTGTATGCCTATGGGGGGGATTTTGGCACTCAAGGGTATTGAGCAGGCTATGGTAATTGTCCATGGTTCCCAAGGGTGCAGCACCTATATGCGGCGGCATATTGCCGAGCATTTTAATGAGCCTGTTGATGTCGGTTCTTCCTCGCTTAATGAAAAAGGCACTGTATATGGTGGTGAGGCTAATCTATGTAAGGCGCTTGACAATATTCGTAAAGTCTACCAGCCTGAACTGATTGGGGTTGTTACCACCTGCCTGGCCGAAACCATCGGCGAAGACATTGCCAGGATAGTAACAGACTACCGTCAGGAACGGCAATTGACCATGCCGATTGTTACTGCCAATACTCCTGGGTATGGCGGCAACCACAGCGAAGGCTATTGGCTGACTGTCAGGCGGCTGGTTGAGACGCTGGCAACAGCGAGTGAGAGCCATAATAAAGTGAATGTTATTATCCCCAGCATTAGTCCGGCAGATATCCGGGAAATAAAACGGCTACTTGCCGCGATGAAGCTGGAATATACCCTGTTGCCTGATATATCAGATACGCTTGATCGCCCCTATCTTGCGACCTACAGTAAGTTGCCGGCAGGCGGTACAGCGATTGCAGACCTTTGCCGCCTGGGCGGTGCGCCGGCAACCATTGAATTTGGTATTACGCTAAGTGACAATGTATCGCCGGGTAAGTATCTTAAAGACACCTTTGGCGTACCGCTTTATTCTCTGCCTTTGCCAATTGGTATCGAAAATACCGATACATTTATCAGGGCGCTTGAAACTATCAGCGGGCGCAAATGCCCGGCGGACATTGAAATTGAGCGCGGGCGGCTGCTTGATGGCATGATTGATTCGCATAAATATAATTTTGCCGGACGCAGTGCGGTCTTTGGTGAACCCGAACTGGTATATGCTGTAACCCAGCTTTGTCTGGAAAATGGTATTCGCCCGATCGTAGTAACCGGCGATAAAAACGGCAACGTATTGCGGCTTTTGCCCAAAACCGAGTTGTCAGCCGAAACCGTTGTCCTGGACGATCCTGACTTTGATTTAGTTGAGCTACACGTTAAGGTGGGAAAGGTCAACATTGCTATTGGTCATTCGGACGGGCGGTTTCTTACTGAAAAGCATAATATTCCGCTGGTGCGCTTAGGCTTTCCCATTCATGACCGGGTAGGCGGTCAACGGCTGTTGTCTGTGGGTTATACCGGCAGCATGCTGCTGATAGATAGAATCACCAATACACTGTTAACCGAAAAGTATACACACTATCGTGAAGATATGTACAAAAAATATTATAGTAAGTCGTCATAACTTCCACTTGAAGAAAGGAGGTGGCCGCTCTATGGCGAGCGTGCTTACCGATAAACATCCCTGTTTTTCTAGTTCTGCCCAACATAAATATGCCCGCATGCATATGCCGGTAGCGCCACGGTGCAATATCAGCTGCAACTATTGCAGTCGCAAGTTTGATTGTGTTAATGAAAGCCGCCCGGGGGTAACCAGTGAAGTGCTGTCACCTACGGATGCTCTGCAAAAATTCGAACGAGTGAAAGCTGCCATCCCCCAGCTAAGCGTGGTTGGAATTGCCGGTCCAGGAGATGCCCTGGCTGACTGGAAGGAAACCCGTGAGACTATTGAACTTATAAAGGAAAAAGACTCTAGCATATTATTTTGCCTGTCAACCAACGGACTACTTTTGCCGGAATACGCCCCTGAAATAGTCAAACTGGGGGTACGGCATGTCACAGTTACTGTTAATTGTATTGATCCGGTCGTCGGTGCACAAATTTACGGAACTGTTAATTATGAAGGTAATCGCTATATGGGGGCGGAAGGCGCGGATATCCTCATAAACAACCAACAAGAAGGTATCATGTATTTAGCAGGGCATGGTATTGCTATCAAAGTAAATATTGTCATGATCAAAATGGTTAATGACTGGCACATACCTGATGTGGTTAAAAAGGTCAAGCAATTAGGTGCCAGCATGACCAATATTATGCCGTTCCTGCCAGCGCAAGGCAGTGTTTTTTCCGGGCTGCCGCAAACCAGTATGCGTGATGTTGCCAACATGCGCCTAGCATGCAACAGTGAAATTAAACAAATGACGCATTGTCGCCAATGCCGTGCAGATGCTATTGGCTTATTAGGTCAGGATCGCAGCAATGAGTTTAGAAGCTGCTCAGCTGCAGCGCAAGTTGAAGCGGTTGAGGCTAAGCCGGAGCCGTTTGTCGGTCACTACAAAGTGGCAGTTACCAGCAAATCGAAGAAGCTGGTTGATGAGCACTTTGGTCAAGCCGAGGAGTTTGATATTTATCAGGTAAGTAACAACCGCTTTGAACTAATGGAAACGCGCAGCGTGGAGAGATATTGCAGTGGCAATGAAGACTGTGACAACGAAGAAAAACAACGGGCGACCGTATTGTCGGTGCTAAGCGATTGTGACGCGGTGTTAACCATGCGAATTGGTTATCAGGTGCAAAAACGCTTATTAAAGCGAGGCATTATGGCGGTGGAATATTGCTATACCGTAGAAAGCGGACTTTTCTATACGGTTAAGCAGTTGGAGCTAAAATCGGCAGCTGTATAAGGAGGGAAGAGAAAATGGCGCGGGACATAGCGGTGTTTATTGGCAGTAATGGAACTACAGCTTGCCTAGAAGAACCTGGAGAGGTGGTTGTTTACCGACGCCAGCAGGGCAAGTGGCGGATAACTGACTCGTTATCCATTCAGCTTGCGCGTACGGAAGGTATGGCTGGGGTGCGACGGCAAGCGGCCGCCATAATTGAATGGCTTAGACGGTGCCGTATATTTGTTGCCCAGAGTGTAACTGGCCTGTTATATAAAGAATTGGAGCAAGCCGGGTTTAGCATTTGGGAGTTTGACGGCCGGCCGGCAGATTTTTTGGAATACATTATCGTGCAAGAAGAGTTAGCCGCTCGCCAGAATGAACCTGACAAACCGGCAGCTCCAGCCATTGTCGAGACAGAACCGGGTTGTTTCCGGGTATCGCTAAAGGATATTCAGCAAAGTGGCAGCGGCTTGACCTCCAAACAAATATTGCAGCCGCTGCTGGCAGGCAATTATTATCTTGTGGAGGTTTTGTGCAGTCACATTCCTCCTTGGCTAGAGGCCGAACAGCTAAGCGGTCGCCTTGATTGTAAGACTAATCGCTCAGCCGAGGGTCTCAAACTAATAATACAAAAAAAGCACTGCGGGTGATCAATATGAAGATGCCGATATGGCTGGATCAGACGCTGGATATGGCTATCAGGCAAGAATTTGCCGCAGAAAAACTGGGGGAGCTTGCCGGTGTTTTGGCTGCATTAGGGCTTCGGCAGTCAGTGCTTCGTCTTAACGAGTGGCAACGCAATTGTCCGGAATTGACGGTAGTAGGGCAACAGCTTAGTCTTTACGGGCTTCTCGACCTAGCCCGGTGTAATCTGCAGCTCGCAGAGCAGGCTGGGATAAGGCAAGTGCTTCTGCTTTGCTCTGCTGCCCAGCAAGCCGAATTAGGCGCAAGTTTGCGGGAGATTTTGCGGGAAGCAGACAAACGCGGCCTGCAGATTTCTTTACTTGTAGAAGAGTCAAGCAGTCTTACAGCAACCGTGTTGTCAGATATCATTACTAGTAACAAAAAGTACCCTGTTGCTACCGTTTTCTATTGGGATAAGGCCGGTAAGGGAAATCCATTTACGATATTTGAGCAAATAAGCATTCTAAAAAGTCATCTGGCTTGCCCTGTGGGCATAGCGGCCGACAATACCTACAAAATGGCAACCGCCAATTCGTTGGCAGCGCTAAAAGCCGGTGCCGAACAGGTAATAACAGCTATCGGCGGAATTGGCGGTCATGCTCCATGGGAAGAGATAGTGATGGTGGCCAGACAAATTGGGGGGATTCATACGGAATTGCCGCCCGAGCTGGCTGGGAAGTGTCGGCAGGTATTTTCCATGCTTAGTCTGCCCTTAGCTGCTGACAAAGCTATTATTGGCCCGGCTATTTTTGCTCACGAATCAGGACTGCATGTTGACGGTGTAAGTAAATCGCCGGAAATCTATGAACCGTTTGCCCCGGAATTGGTGGGCTTGACCAGACAGGTTATAGTTGGTAAACATTCGGGTACGGCGGCGCTCAAGACTAAATTTGCTGCGTGGGGAATTGGTCTGGAGGAAGAGGAAAGTAATCGCTTGCTGTCGGCAGTACGGGCGCTGGCTGTTCGTAAAAAAGCAGCCATCAGTGATAATGAGCTTAGAAGATTATATCTTTCAGGCTGAGAGGAGCCGATGTATGCCAGAACTCAAACAGGATTTTCTTATTGATACTACGCTGCGAGATGGTGAACAAGCAGCTGGTCTGGTATTTTCCTCGATGGAAAAAATGGCTATTGCCATAGCGCTGGATAAAGCTGGCATAGGTTGGATTGAGGCAGGTACGCCGGTCATGGGGCCGGAAGAAGCTGAGGCCATGCGGTTAATTCTGGATGCTGGCCTCAAGGCTACCGTTTTTTCCTGGAATCGTGCCTGCGCGCGGGATATAACCGCTTCGCTTGCTTGTGGGTTTGAGTTTTTGCATATTTCGGTACCGGTATCTGATCTGCATATTTATCATAAGTTAAAGCAGAGTCGAAAATGGGTATTCGAGCAGCTTACGCGGGCTGTTTTTTTAGCGCGAAGTCATGGGTGCCAGGTATCTGTTGGCGCCGAAGATGCCTCGCGGGCTGAGTTTAATCAGTTTCTGGAATTGGCTGAGATAAGTGAGCGCCTAGGAGCTGTCCGTATCAGGTATGCAGATACAGTCGGCTTGTTAGAGCCATTTCGCATTCGGGAAATAATAAGCCGACTAGCAACTTATTGCTCATTGCCCATAGAATTCCATGCTCATAATGACTTCGGACTGGCTACGGCCAATACGGTAACAGCCCTGCAAAGTGGAGCCAGGTATGCCAGTGTGACGGCTGCCGGCATTGGTGAACGGGCAGGCAATGCCGCCCTGGAAGAGGTGCTGGCAGTGCTTGCAACAACTAATTCTGTGCCAACCGGTATTAATTTGGCTGCTGCCAAAAAAATAGGCTGCCAAGTGGCAGCTATGAGTAAGCGACAAAGTTTTTTTCTACCCGATGATGAATCTGTACGGAGCTTCCAGTAAGTGTAAATTTTGAGCTTTGCCGAAAGCTTGGGCAATAAAACCTTCAGGTGGGGTTTACCCCACCTGAAGGTTTATTTTGCCTATTCGTCGCTAGGCTGTTGCGAGCGGGCCTTTTCAATGTTTTCCTGAATTTCCCTACTGCTGCGGGTTCCTGCCAAGATAGTAACAGAAGAAAGATTTCTGCCGAACCCTTTTCCGTGAGAATATTTTATCGTAGTTTTCACAGGTAACCTCCTAGTGTAATCACTAGTTTTTTAGACGCTGATAGAATTCTTGATACTTTTTAAATGCAGGATCTGCGGCTAAATCGCTATCAAGCTTGTGGTCAAGTACGGTTTTCGGGCAGAACTCTGAGGAAAATTCACAGGAGTTGCTTTCGACGCAATCTTCGCACCCACTGAATTTGTGCTTCAGCACAAGAATCGCCTCCCGATTGGTATTGAGTGTGAAAACCTTTCAACACTTGGGATAGTTTTCCTCAAATTACTGCAAATTATTACAAAAAACTTTATTATCCAATCCAGATTCTTAATGGTATAATATAAATGTAATATAGCGTAAGACTTAAGGGAAAAGTGGTGCAAAACCATGCAAACAAGCCAAGTTGGACAGCCGTATATACAGGGTCAGGTTAAACTGGATGAGCAAATCAGATATCGCCTGGATAATGAGGGACATAGCCTCTTAATAGTCAAAGCGGGAATTACCCAGCAGGAAATTGAAAATATTCAAACTGGTGCAGCCGAGTTGGGTATATATATTGATGGTCCTATTATTTTTTTGCTCTTTAAATTTGGGACAAGTAAGTGGAATGATGCTCCATATTCCTGGCATACTGTACCGGCTGGGATTCGTGTATACCCGGAGGAAGTAATAGCGACCGATGTGCTTAAGGTTGCGCTGGTAGAGGTCACTGACGGTCTTATCAAAGCAGTGCGGGAAGTAGCATTGACACCGGAATTTGCTGATAAGCTTAATGAGGCTATCACTATCCAGGCCAATGGCAGCTTTAATGGATTATCCTATGCCAAGCATATTAATATGGTGTACAATCAATATGCTGCCGAAGATATGGCCGAAATGACCGGCGGCGCGTATATGGCACAAGGTTCGGCTACATAACATTGGTCTACATTATTAGCGTATTTGGGGCATAGCCCCTGGGTTTCTTTAGTACATAATAGCTGGGGGGATTGAATTATGAGTGAATTACATACTTGGCACAATCAGACAATTGGCGCTAAAGTCGTCGAAGCATTACAAAAAAATCATTTTACCGCTAGTTATGTAAATACTAAGCAAGAGGCATTAGAAAAATTAGCTACTCTTATCCCGAAGGATGCTACGGTAGGTATTGCTGGTTCCTGGACAATAAAAGAAGTTGGTATTGACACGCTGCTTGAGGAACGGGGTAATACTGTATTTAATCACAACAAACCCGGACTAGCTCCAGAAGAGTCGCTGGAACTGCGCCGCAAGCAACTGACTTGTGACGTATTTTTAACAAGCACCAATGCGCTCACACTTAAGGGTGAACTGGTCAATGTAGATGGCTCCGGTAACCGAGTGGCGGCTATGATTTTTGGGCCGAAAAAAGTTATTGTAATCACTGGTGTGAATAAAATTGTCACTAATTTAGACACAGCTATGGACAGGATTGAATTATTTGCTGCCCCTATTAATAATAAACGTCTGAATCGCCCGAATCCTTGTACTGTAACAGGAGAATGCATGGATTGTCAGGGGCCGACCCGGATTTGTAATGTTACCACGGTTATGCATAAAAAACCGCCAGCTTCCGATATTGAAGTAATTATTATTGGTGAGCAATTAGGGTTTTAAATAACACTTGCAAAACATGAGGTAGCGCACAAGCTTGTGCGCTGCCTCATTTTATTTTTATAGCGGCGTATACAAGGCGCTATTTCCTCATATAAGTTATTGTCTTAGGCATTTACCTAAAAGGGGATAGCGGCATGGATAAGAAGCGAGTATGCAAACAAACTTTTTTCTTAATCCTTGGGTTTATTATGAGTATTCTGTCTGTACATGCACAAGCTGTGAAGCAGGATGATTTACCGCAAATTATCATTAATCTTCCTAGTCGCACGCTGGAATTGTACCAAGGGAAAACTTTGCTCAAGGAATACCAGATTGCTATTGGCAAACCGTCAACACCAACGCCTATTGGCGAATTTACAATCTTTGAAAAAGAATTGGATCCCTGCTGGTATCCGCCTGGCAAAGGGTATGTTGTGCCATCAGGACCTAATAATCCACTGGGGTATCGCTGGCTGGGGGTTGCGCCTTTGTATGGTATTCATGGGACCAATGCACCCTGGTCAATTGGAGCGGCTGTGTCAAATGGTTGTATGCGGATGCAGGAAGAAGATGTGGAAGACTTATTTGAGCGTGTTGCCTGCGACACGCCGGTTAAGATAGAGTATGAGCGGGTAAAAGTGCGGGTGGATGATCGAGGAAGAGCCTCTATCGGGGTTTATCCTGATGTCTATGGCCGCCAAAGGGTTACGTTGACTAGTGTTAAGCAAGCGTTAGCTCAAGCCGGTTTGGAGGGCTTGGCGGAAGATGCCTTCTTGAATTCATTAATACAGGATGTCCCTGACCGGCAGGTAGAATTTGCACAAATCCATAAGCTTAAAATAAACGGGACACTGTGCAGAGAACACATAATTACCAGGGAAGGAAAAAAACAGATACCGGTGATGACCTTGGCGGACAGACTGAATACCTCGGTTAACTGGGATGAAAGCAAGCAGACGGTAACTCGCCAAAATCAGGTAGTTCCTGGTAGAAAGCGAGGAAGTTTAATATATGTTAATGTGGAATACTTGCCCACATTATTCGGTGGGCGGGAAGTATGGAACGACAGGGAGAATTGCCTGGAATTGACTTTGCCAGTCGCCAAATTCGAAGGGCAGATAGTATCTGGTGACATTCACCGCCTGGACTCCAACTGGCTTGTGCCAGCCTTAACAGTAGCGAATCTAATAGGTGAACGGATAAAATGGCAGCTTGATACTGCTGAATTGCTTATCCACGGGAAGGCGGCTTCAGTTACTGTTATCGAAGGGCAACCCTTTATAAACGTCACTGATTTAGGAGAGGTACTTAATCTGGCAACCAGGTGGGATGATCAGACGCAAACATTAGAGCTGTCGTATCCATTATATTTGATTGATTATTCGATGTATCTTGATCCGGGTGAAGAATTTCTTTGAGGTGCAGCGTGGCAGTCTGCTTTGGCGAAGTTAACTCAATATGATTGAATCCGCATGTGCCCCGCGTCCAGGTGTTGTTCTGGTATAGTCTTCCGGCAAGTAATGGTTCCAGATTGGAATAGGTTGATCCATTTCCCAAATGTTTGCGGCGTATTCAGAAAAGGTACGGTCGCTGGAAAACCAGCCGGAATGGGCAATGTTTAGAAGGCACATGGACTGCCAATGATTTTGGTTGGGATAAATAGTTGCCAGCCGGTTTTGGGCAGCTACATAAGATGCAAAGTCTTTCAGTAGGAAATATTCATCACCATAGGTAAGAAAAGCATCATAATGGGTGCGGAATTCATCAGGACCAACCGGGAAAAAGCCGTTCACTAACTGGTCAAGAATGGTCTTTACCCGTGGGTCGCTGTTATAGACATCCCAGGGGTTATAGCCGCCATGACGGTAATAGTTGAGTACTTCTTCGGCAGTTAAGCCAAAGACAAAAATGTTATCGGCACCAACTGCACTGCGGATTTCTATATTGGCACCGTCAAGAGTGCCAATAGTTAGAGCGCCGTTCATCATAAACTTCATGTTGCCGGTGCCGGAGGCTTCCCGGCTGGCGGCGGAAATTTGTTCACTAACATCTGAAGCAGGGATAATAAGCTCGGCGTGAGAAACATTGTAGTTTTCCAGGAACAGGACTTTTATTTTGCCATTAATGCTGGTGTCGTTGTTGATTTTATCCGCTAACGCATTAATCAGCTTAATGGTTTTTTTTGCTTTATAATAGCCAGGTGCAGCTTTGCCGCCAAAAATAAAGGTGCGTGGTGTAATGTCAAGCTGGGAATTTTCACGCAGCTGGTTATAAAGATTCATGATATGCATGACATTAAGGCTTTGCCGCTTATATGAATGGATACGTTTAATATGGGAGTCAAAGATCGAATGGACATCTAGAGCAACATTGTAGTTAGCTTTAATATAGTTGGCCAGTTTAAGTTTGTTGCGCTCTTTGACTGCTGCCAGACTATCAAGAAAAGCCGAATCTTTGACGAGGGGAGCTAAACTAGCCAATTCAGAGGGATATTCTATCCAGTCCGGTCCGATAGCATCAGTGATTAGGGAGGTTAGAGCGGGATTGGCTGTTACCAGCCAACGG
Organism: Bacillota bacterium; assembly: GCA_023443285.1. GTDB lineage: Bacteria > Bacillota > Negativicutes > Sporomusales > Sporomusaceae > Sporomusa. The sequence goes on along the minus strand of JAEZVB010000091.1, from coordinate 6,645 downwards.
CGATGTGTAATGCCGTTAGTAACATTGGTAAACTTGTCAGGTGTATAGCTATAAAATGGGTGCATAACAGTATTTTTAAGAATCTCAGTATGAATTTCGGCCACACCGTTGACTGTATGGCTGCCGGCAATGGCCAGATGAGCCATATGCACCTGGTCGTCGGCAATCACGGCCATGCTCTGGATACGCTCCCAGTCGCCCGGATATCTGGTCCATAGCTCACGGCAATACCGCTCGTTGATTTCGTTAATTATCATATTGATACGCGGCAGCAAGAATTCAAACATGCTGACATGCCATTTTTCCAGTGCTTCCGGCAATACGGTATGATTGGTATAGGACATGGTGCGCACTGTCAGATCCCATGCCTCTTCCCACTCTAGCGAGAAGTCATCCAGTAAAATGCGCATAAATTCAGGGATTGCCAGTGCCGGGTGTGTATCATTGATATGGATGGCAATTTTGTCAGGCAGCTCAGGCAGAGCGCCATGGCGCAGCCTATACTCACGGATAATGCTCTGCAGGCTTGCCGATACAAGAAAATACTGCTGCCTAAGGCGCAACAATTTGCCTTCATAATCAGTATCATTGGGATAAAGAATGTCAGTCAATGATTCAGCAGCGTGTTTATAATCAATAACGCTATTACAGCCATGAAGGTTACAAGTATGGTTGGCTATCTCTATTTCGGCGCTCCAGAGCCGTAAGGTATTAATCCTTTCGTTTCTGTAACCGACAATTGGCACATCATAAGGTACTGCCATAACGCATTCATAGTTTTCATGGATAAACCTGAGCCTGCCGTTAGATTGCATGCGCACCGAACCGCCGAAGTGCACTGCAACCTTTTCCTCCGGACGGGGGTATTCCCAGACATAGGAGTGGTTTTTCAGCCAGTTATCAGGGAATTCATGCTGATAGCCGTTAATAATTTTTTGCTCAAACAAACCATAACGGTAACGCAGGCCGCAGCCATGACCGGCAAGGCCCATAGATGCCATAGAGTCAAGATAGCAGGCTGCTAAACGTCCCAAACCACCATTGCCAAGTCCGGCATCTTCCTCCCGCTCTATCAGTATGTCAATATCAATGCCTAATTGGGACAAGGCTTCCGCGCAGAGCTCTCTGATACCTAAGTTAACCAGATTATTTTCCAGGAGGCGCCCAATCAGGAATTCAATGGAAAGGTAATATACCTGCTTGGGAGTATCATTGGCTTGCTGTTTTTTTGATTCAATCAAATTTTTACTGATAATAGTTTTAGTTAACCAGGCTAATGCTGCAAATTTTTCCTGTTCAGTAGCCTCATTCAAACTTTTGCCATGTAGGGATTGAAGGGCTAGGATAAAGCCGTCTCTCAGCTCTGAAACCGTGATATGTCCGGGGCTAGCAACAGGCGCCACAGTCTTGGCGCATTGCGGATGAGTATTAGTGAACATAAGGTTCCTCCTCTACAGGAATTTCTTGCTCAGTGGCGACAAAGGGAGAAGGTGGGCAGTAGTCTATAACCGCTTCAGGTCTGCCAGCAGTTCTTTTAAAGATATGTTCTTCCACATACAGCTTATTGTATAACTGACTGTATTTGCCTGCAGGAATATGCCAACTGTTTTCAGTGGACATAACACGATCAACAAGTTTATTCCAGATGTTTTTATTATGATAAAAACCAATGGCTCGCCTCACAGTGTGCAGCAGGTCATGGGCGTTATAATTGGTAAAGCTGAACCCATTGCCTTCGCCGGTGTATTCGTTATAGGACTTAATAGTGTCTTTAAGGCCGCCTGTTTCCCGTACAATGGGAATAGCTCCATAGCGCATGGCAATAAGTTGTCCAATGCCGCAAGGCTCATAGCGTGATGGCATCAAAAACAGATCGGCGGCAGCATATAATTTGTGAGCTATATCTTCGCTATAAGGAATAATGGCGGACAGCCTATCGTTATACAGCCAGGCGGCATGCCAGAGAAGCTGATGATAGTGTTCATCTCCTTGCCCCAAAATAACCAGTTGTACATCGCGCGCAAGAATTTCACCAAGTACCCGGATGACAAGATCAAGCCCTTTAGCTTCTACTAACCGGGTACTCATGGCAATTAAGGGTGTATCAACGGCAGGCGGTAACCCTAACATTTTTTGCAAATTAATTTTGTTTTTTGCTTTACGTTGCTTGGAGTGCTGATCGTAGTTTACAAATACTTTGGGATCGGTTGCCGGATTATAGAAATTATAATCAATTCCATTAATAATGCCGGAAAGAGAATATTTGCGGCTTTTTAGTACGCCTTCTAATTTTTCACCAAAGTAAGCATGCTGAATTTCAAGAGCGTAAGTAGGGCTTACTGTATTAACTAAATCTGAAAATATAAGTCCGGCTTTCATATAGTTGATTTTATCGTAAAACTCAATGCCGTCAGGCGTGAAATATTCCCAGCCTAAGTTAAGTAAATTGTGCAAGATATCTTTGGGGAAGATTCCCTGATATTTAAGATTATGGATAGTGAACAGTGTTTTAATTCTTTCATAAAACGGATTGCGGCGGTAATGTGCTGACAAGAATACACTGACCATTCCGGTATGCCAGTCATGACAATGCAGAATATGCGGCTGAAATTCAAGATGCGGGAGTGCTTCCAGTACTGCCCGGCAAAAAAAAGAAAACCGCTCGGCATCATCGTAATGTCCATATAAGCCGGAGCGTTTGAAATAATACTCGTTATCGACAAAATAAAAGGGAACACCGTCAATGTCAAGTTTTTCGATTCCACAGTACTGCTGACGCCAGGATAGCGATACCTGGAAGACCGCCTGGGGTGATAGCTTTGCTTTCCACTCTTCGGGCATCGCTCCATACTTAGGGATAATTACTCTGGCATCAATTCCCTGGCGTCGAAGTTCTTTCGGCAAGGCGGCTGTAACGTCGCCCAAACCGCCTGTTTTGGAAAAAGGGGCAGCCTCACTGGCAACAATAAGTATTTTGAGCATAACTTTTGTTAAAGTTCCTTTCTGGAAGTGCTTTTTTGTCCTGAAGTAATGGCTATATGGCGAGGATACGGCACTTTTCTTAGAATTGTCTTGCCTGAGTTCAACCTACAAGGATGCACTATTAGGATGGATGTGGCGAATTGCCTTTATTCATGAATAAAGTTTAAAAATGCTAAGCAAGGAGATATACCTTATGTAGCATTCTTAGTGTAATCTTAGAGAGTATCAATGGAAATATGGGGATTAAGCAAATTAGCCAAGCGCGGCAGCCAGAATAATAACAGTATGTTTATTTGATAAATGTGTAATGCTAGATAAAGCAGAGGGAATTATGAAGTATGTGAATAGTTATAGACGCTGGAGTTGTAAGTGTCCAATAAAATTGCGCTTGACATAAATGGAATAACATGATATCCTTAATAAGTTATCTGTATGCGCAGTAAGCGGTTGGCAGAATAATAAGTAGCTGTTATATAGAAAGTTCGCAGCTTAAATATCGCGGGATGGAGCAGTTGGTAGCTCGTCGGGCTCATAACCCGAAGGTCGTAGGTTCAAGTCCTGCTCCCGCAACCATGAAATGCAAATGCTAAACAAGGTATTGTACCTTGCTTAGCATTTTTTATTTGTGTTTCAGCAAGTTTCAGGAGTGCTGAGGCCTGAAACAAAAGAATGGGATATAAAGGATGTGGAAATTGCAGGTAAAAATTAATAGTCAAGCACTGCTCTCTGTAATTTTTCATAACCTATATAGAGCGAATTAATGATTTCACTGACACTGCAGGGAGGTGCTTTTTATATGGTTAATGGTTGCAGTTCAGGGATAAACACTGATGACGTGGGCATCGTCTTACAAGGGCCGACCAACTATGTTGAACCAGTTATTAATTGTTACCGCATAGCTAAAAACGTCGTATGGTCTACGTGGGAAGATGAACCGGAAGCAAACATTAATGCAATTAAAGAATCGGGTATTAAACTAAATCTGATAAAGAAACCTGCTCATACTGGATATTGGAATATCAACCTACAGTGTTTATCCACATACACCGGAGTCATGGAATTGGCTAAAGATCCCCATATAAAATGCTTTGTAAAAATCAGGTCAGATATCGTGGTAGATAATATCGAAAAATTTATAGAGGAAGTAAGGAACGCCACTATAAAAGATCCTATAGCCTTCCTCGGCTATGTTACTTGTGAGGGTGGGTATTTACTGGATTACATTGTTGGTGGATCATTGTCTGCTATGCTTGCTTTTTGGACTCCGGAGATTAAAAGTGACAGCGGCTATCCGGCTCCGGAGATATGGCTGCAGAACAGGGCTTTCCCCGTGCTGAGGGGGGCTGACGCTAACGAAGTGTTTAGTAACTATTTCCCCTTTATCAAACTCAACGGATATACACTTTATTTCTACAAGCGGTATAGAACAATCAATGAGATAGCAGCAACTGATAATAGATATATAGTGAAAGTATAGGGATGGCGAATGAACATTATTAGTCATAGAGGTTATTGGAGATCAGCATCAGAGAAAAATACATGTACAGCGTTTATGCGATCGTTCCAGTTAGGTTTTGGTGTCGAAACAGATATCAGGGATTTTGCAGGGGAAATTGTGATTTCTCATGATATACCGTATGGCGGTGAGCTTAGATTTGATGAATTCTTGATGTTGTACAATAATTTTGGCAAAGGCTTGTCCATAGCATTAAATATAAAAGCAGATGGATTGCAGGCGGCAGTGGCTAATTTTCTGAACCAATATAACATCAAGGATTATTTTGTATTTGATATGTCTATTCCAGAGACCATGAATTATTTAAATAATAATTTACAATACTTCGTTCGGCAAAGCGAATTTGAAACAATTACTGATTATCATTCGTTGTTATATACAAATGCCGTAGGTGTTTGGTTAGATGAGTTTTATGAGCATTGGATTGATCAGGAAGTTTTGATGAATCATGTAATGAAAGGTAAAATCGTATGTATTGTTTCGCCGGAGCTCCATGGACGTGAGTATCTAAAAGTATGGAGTCAATATAAAAAAGCAAGTAAAAATATAAAAACTGATAAATTAATACTTTGTACCGATCTGCCCGAACATGCCAGGAATTTCTTTGCATAACCGAAATGGGGGCGAAAAAATGATAAAAGCTATTATATTTGACATGGATGGAGTGCTGATTGATGCTAAAGAGTGGCACTATATAGCATTAAACAGAGCGCTTCAGCTTTTCGGTTTCGAAATAAGCAGATACGATCATCTAGTGACATTTGATGGGTTACCGACTAGAAAAAAACTAGAAATGCTTAGTTTGGAAAAAAACCTGCCCAAGAAGCTGCATTCATTTATAAATTTAATGAAACAACAGTATACGATGGAACTAATTCATGTGCAATGCAAACCTGTATTTTGTCATCAATATGCGCTGGCAAAACTTAAAGCGCAAGGATACCAGATGGCTGTTTGTTCAAACTCCATTTTGGATACGGTTCGAACTATGCTCAACAAAGCCAAAATTGAGGAATATTTCAATTTCTATTTATCAAACGAGGATGTCAAGAGTCCTAAACCTGATCCGGAAATTTATCTGAAGGCTATACATCGGCTGGCCTTGATTCCTGAAGAGTGTTTAATTATTGAGGATAATGAAAATGGGATAAAAGCTGCGTTGGCCAGTGGTGCGCACTTAATGCAAGTAGTTAGTATTGAAGATGTTACCTACTGTAATATTTTGAGACGTATTAAGGAGGCTGAGGAAGAAGGTGCTTAACATCTTGGTGCCATTAGGTGGCACGTCTATATTTTTTGATTCACCTGAGTACATTTTTCCGAAGCCGTTGATTGAAATCCAAGGCAAGCCTATGATTGAAATGGTAATCGATAGTCTTGAGTCCATTAGGATTGATAAAAAATATGTATTTGTTGTCAAATCATCGGATTGTTACAAATATCGTTTGCATAATGTGCTGCAACTTATAACAAATAACCAATGCGCAATTGTAAAACTAGAAAACGATACAAAAGGGGCGGCTTGTAGTGCGCTACTTGCCGTGGAATACATCGATGCTGATGAGGAATTATTGATAGTAAACGGTGATCAATTATTTGATTATGACTTGAACCAAGTGATTGGCGAATTTAGGCAGCAAGGTGTAGATGCCGGCGTGATCTGTTTTGAATCTGTTCATCCCCGCTGGTCATTTATTAGAGTTGACGACCAAAATAGTATTGTGGAGACGGCCGAAAAGACTCCTATAAGTAAAAATGCAATTGCCGGTTTTTATTACTTTAAACATGGTACGGATTTTGTTCGGGCAGCTATGAATAGCATAAGAAAAGGTGCCAATTTCAATGGACTATATTTTATTGCTCCGGTATTAAATGAACTGATACTGGAGAACAAAGTGCTTAAACCTTACTACATTGATAAGCAAAGATATCATTCTTTTTACTCACCACAAAAAATAAAAGAATATGAAATGAGAATGAATAAGGAGAAATATCGTATTTAATTCATGTTGCAAAAAAAGAAAGGGGCCGTGTTGAAACGTAAGAGTTTCAGCATGGCTCCTTTGGTATTTTGGCGGATTGTCAGCAGAATTTTGGATTGAAATCATGTCAAAAATAAAAAATGTCTACCACCTATGCGTTGGCGG
>JAEZVB010000079.1 GCA_023443285.1 Bacillota bacterium | reverse complement strand
AAAACATAGTTATTACTCAAAGGGCTTCTTGATAATGATTAGTTTCCTACCCCATTAGGGAAAAGAAGGAGAAAAGAAATGCATATTGAGCTTGCAACGGTCTGTGATGCCAAACCTATATTAGCATTACAAAAACTGGCATATGTAGAAGAAGCCATCCTTTATAATGATTTTACAATTCCACCAATGGTACAAAAGATCGAACAAGTGATACAAGAATTCAAGGAAAAATCGGTTTTAAAAGTATCCATTGATGACAAAATTATTGGTTCTGTTAGAGCCTACCAAGACAAGGAATCTTGTTATATTGGGAAATTGATGGTTCACCCGGCTTATCAAAATCGCGGTATAGGAACGCGTTTATTAAACGAAATAGAAAAAATTTTTCAATACTGTAAAAGATATGAATTATTTACAGGTTGCAACAGTAGGAAAAATATCTATTTATATCGAAAAAATGGATATATACCATTCAAGGAATTACCGGTATCAGATACATTAAAACTAGTATATCTGCAAAAAGAACAGTAAGAGAACTTATTGAGGACGTGAAGCTATGAATCAGATACAGGCACATTATGAGAACCTTCTCGCTGCGCACTATACCTGGATGTTCGGTGATTATATGTCTAAAGTACGAGAGAACGTGGTTTTTTTTGAACAACATCAGATACTGCCACATAAAAATGCCCGTGCAATTGACTTAGGCTGTGGTTGCGGATTTCAATCTGTCGCACTGGCTGACTTAGGGTTTAAGGTGCTCAGTATCGATTTTAGCCAAGCATTGCTAGAGGAGTTAAAAAAACACCAGGAGAACCGATCTATAAGTATCGTCAATGCCGATTTACTTGACTTCAATCAATATTATTCTTATGAAGCCCCTGAATTAATCATCTGTATGGGCGATACTTTAACACATCTCAATTCCCTTGAGACTATAGTTACCCTTTTACAAAATGCTGTAAACACGCTCGAAGCTAATGGCCATTTTATACTTACCTACCGGGACATGACTCAGGAGTTAAACGGGCTTGATCGGTTTATACCGGTCCGTAGCGATGAAAACAAAATAATGACCGCTTTTTTGGAGTACTGGCCAAATTATGTACTAGTCCATGATTTGATTTACACCAGATCGGGGACTGAGTGGATTTTACACAAAAGCAGTTACAAAAAGCTTCGAATCAGTAAGCACTGGCTTAAGGAGCAGTTTACCGCCTTAGGTATGAAAATCGAATGTGAAGAAACTCATAGTGGTTTTACAGTTCTTATAGCGGCAAAGAATTAAATCTTTACATATCCTCTTGATGGATGGCGATCTCTTAAAGACTGCAGTTACTCTGAATCTCAGTTGCATAAAAATAGCGACCTGAAGCTTCATTACTCCAGATCGCTTTTATTTATTCGGCATGCTGATGTGCTGTACCATTCGCTTTAGCTTCTTCGGCTATCGCTTGTTCCCCACGCCGAATGGCTTCTCTTACCATCGAGCCGACCTCTCCTGTCGTAACATCACTCCAATCATGATCTTCCACTTTCTCACCAAAACCTAGATCATGCGCTAATTTGTATTTTGTCTCTTCTGACATAACTCCAGCTTTTTTTGACATACTCTAGCTACCTCCATTATTTATTCGGCAATAGCGGTTAATTTAACTATTACTCACCGCTCAGTGATAGTTTGTCCTAAAAATTGCGTGCCAAACAAAAACAATCGGTTAGAATGCTGCACCCTCCTGGTTCTATGTTTTTTCCAGCTTACTAATACGTTGTTCAAGTTCATTCAATTTTGCCTTCAATGCTTCTGTTGCCTTTGCACTCTCGACTTTTTCTTGGCGGCTACAACGTTGAGATAGTAGTATGCCAACTAAGGTAATACCGTCTACTATAATGGCAAGTACAAGAGCCAGCAGTACTAATCTATCTCCATCGTCACATTTCATCGTTGCAACTCCTACGCTTTTATTAAGCATTTTATGCTTGCGCAAATATGTTGGTTCAAACAATATGGTCGCGGGAGTAAGTTTCTACATCATCCTAAAGGCTTGCTACAATCCGAGTCTTTTCTACATGCTTTGGAGATTCTTTCGTTTATAAATGCTTAATATTGCCCCAATAGAACCCAGGTGTATAATTGTCTGCGTGCCGCCAAAGCTAATGAACGGTAAATTCATAGATATCACAGGCATTAAGCCTAATGACATTAAAATATGCCAACTTATTTGCACCGCAAAACAGACAGTAAGCCCGCCCACCGTCAGTCTACCAAACCGGTCTTTGATCTCGAGCATGGAATGGATTAGTACTACCAACAATACGACTCCTGCCATAATAACAGCAATCCCTGCCAACCAACCAAATTCCTGAATAAAGTAGCGAAAGACATAATCCGTATGAGCGCCTGTGATTGCTTCTACTCTTAGCTCTCCGTGTCCCCACAGATTAGCAGACTGAAGGTAATCTAAACGAAAAATGCCTAAGTCTTGATACATTTTTATTAATAACATTCCTATGGGTATCAATGCAAATCCAATAATCTGCATTTTTTTAGCACCAGCAATGGCCATCAGGACTAGAAATATCAGTGTACACATGAGTGCAAGCGCAATGTTGTTGCTTTCTATGCAAAAAAGAAGCGGCACCAGCAAAAGCAATACTGACTTTACCACCCATTGCCAGTTTGACCAATCTCTATTTGTAAATAACCCGGCCAGAGAAATAGTCAGCAGATATGGAATAATGCCAGTGCTGTCTATGCTGACAGGCCCTAACGTTAAAAATTGTTTTCCCTCAATAGATGTTCCCCATAGTAAAGACACTAACCATAGCATCATTGTGCCAGCATATAAATAAGTAGTATAAGGTCGTACCTTGCGAAAGTCACAGTAGTGTAACCACAACAGCACTGCTACTCCAAGCCCGGTAAATATAAGACTTCTCATAAATATATGCAGCGATGGTGTTAATAAACCGCTACTTTCCAGCATATACATTAAAGTTATACCCAAACCACTCAACAAAGTCACGGTTGCAACCAGCGGCCAATTCTTCTGCGGTACATGGGTCTGCTGGAATTGTCGGCCTAAATCGTTTGCATCCCCCATTCTGGCTATTGCCTTCGCAACAGCTTCCTGCTGTGAAAGTCCACTGTCTTCTAATTCCAAAACAACCTCTTCAAAATGAGATAACAACTCTGATTTCACCTGTCCATGCACTTCATTCCACTTAATTTGAGAAGTAACGATAGCTAAATAGGTTTGTATCTTATCATTCTTTTCTAAATACATACAATCGCCTCCCCTAAAATCTGCTCGACTGCCGAACGAAATACAACCCATTCTCGCCTTTTTTCTTCGAGCTGCAATCTGCCTGGCTCTGTTATTCGATAATATTTCCGGGGCCGGTTTCCCTGAGCATCTGACCAATATGCCTCGAGCATTCCATTCAATTCTAGCGAATGTAATATGGGGTAAAGTGTTCCCTCCTTAAATTGGAACACTCCTCCAGAGTTATCTTCCATTTCCTTAATCATTTCATAACCGTACATGGGTTTTCGTTCAAGCAATTTTAGGATAAGGATAACCGTACTTCCTTTTAGAAGTTCCTTATTGACTCGCATATGCTAACCTCCTCTACAATCATCGAATCGCTATGCATAGTATATCTATGTATTGATAATATCCTATTTCCCATTTTTTTGCAAACTTTTTCTTAGCTTCATTCGCTTGTCGCACTATTTTGTACCCCAGGTCTTTGCCAGAAACTTGCCTCTGCACAATTTTCTAGAAATACAAACTGCCTCGAAGTCAAAACTTCGAGGCAGTTTATATTATTTTGCTAACCCCACCTGAATGAGGCTAACTTTGCTTTTTACCATCAAATTATATATTCCTGACATAAGCCAGCCGTTCTTTCGACTTTGCTTATTTCCCAGAACTCATTATTTTTGCGACGTAAGCAAATCAACAGTAGCCGTTGCAATAAATTCTGCAGCTTTACTTAATGCACTTTCGTCAAAGTCAAACCGCAAATCATGGTGCCCTGCCGCAATGTCAGCACCAATCATAATATAGGCTGCCCGGCCGCCACGCTGTTGCACCCGCTCCATGAAATAAGTGCAGTCCTCACTGGCACCGAAATAGCAACGGGGAATGATTTCTTCAAAAATCCCCATCCGCCTGCCGGTAGCTTCGAGACTGTCCACCAAAGAACGGTCACTTTCTGCGCCGGCGGCGCCTCCCATTTCTTTTAATTCCACACTAACACCGTACATGTCAGCGGCCGCCTTGATAACCCTGATTGATTCAGTGAACATGAATTCATTAATAACACTGGTAGTGCCACGGGTCTCCAGTTTTAGCACAGCATTGGCCGGAACGACATTCCGGCCTGTTCCCGCTTGCAGTTGACCCACGTTAATCCGTGATGGCCCTTTACTATGGCGGGGGATGGCATGAAGATTAAGTGCAGCACTCGCAGCAGCTAATAGCGCATTACGCCCGGCTTCGGGAGCAGCACCCGCATGGGAGGCCACCCCGGTAAAAATAGCGTCAAGCTTAGTAGTGGCCAGAAAACCATCAATCTGGCAGGCGAGCTGACCTGTCTTATTAGTATTAAAGCCCAGATGCATACCAATAAGCACATCAACATCATCAACTACACCTTTTTCCATCATCGCCCGGGCACCACGCACCCCTTCTTCGGCAGGCTGGAAAATGAGCTTGACTGTCCCTGCTAATTCAAATTTGCAAGTAGATAATACTTCAGCTACTGCTAAGCCGACTGCGGTATGTCCGTCATGTCCACAGGCATGCATGGCTCCCCGGTTGACTGACGCAAAGCCTTCCTTGAAGGGTCGATGAGTAGTTTCTTCTGCTTCAATAGCATCGTTGGCATCCATATCAAAACGTAATGCTACTGTTGGCCCGGGCTTAGGAAATGTAAGAATACCGACAACACCGGTTTTTCCACCTGCCATTTTTGCAACCCACTCCGGTGAAGCTCCTTGCGCTATCGCCCGTTCCATGTGCTGTTTTAGAACATCAGCAGCCGGCTCCCCCATTATTGCCTCAGTCGCTACTGTCTCATCACCAACAAGCACTTTATAGCCTAACGTGGTAAGCGTATCGGCTACGATTGCCGCAGTTCGAAACTCCGTCCAGGCAACTTCGGCATGTTTATGAAAATCACGGCGGCGCTCAATGAGTTTATTTTTTAGTGAATGAACGAGTTCTTTGATTTTTCTATCCATAGCAATACATTCCTTTGTCATTTGTGTTCTAAATAAATGCCGGAAACTAACTGCTAAGCTCCTACATTAACAAGAAGGCCATACCAACAATCATAGCACCAATCATGGGTAAGCCGTTGCGTTTGGTGATTTCCATCGGGTTAACACCGGCAATACCGGCGATGATTATAGTAGCACCGGCAATTGGTGACATGGTACGTCCAAGTGTACCACCCAAAGTTGCCATACTACCCATTTGCACCTGGGACATTCCGAAATCTGCTGCATGCGGTGTAATCGCTTCATTAAAGGCAAAGGTTGCCGCATCACCGGAACCAACGACCAATCCCAAAATGAACGGGCCAACCGCTGCACAAACCTTGACAATCGCCGGATTGTTCAACATAGCTGTCATAAAAGCTTTAACAAGTCCCATAGCTGTCAAGCCCGAAACAAATACACCGGCGGCAATAATAATACCCAGGATTTCGCCATAGGCCTTCCCCATACCGTCAAAGAATGCATTGCTCAGGTTGACCGGATTTTTTCTCGTGACAAGCAAGGCACACAGTGCCCCAATAATCATGGCTTGCGGCACACCCATTTTGAATGCCGGAACAACGCCTGTTGCCCCGAGTATTAGAATTGCAATCGGAAACATCGGCATCAACGCATACAGGAAATTCACTTTGAAAGATTCTTCCACTTCCAGGCCTTCGGCAATATATCCTTTATGTTCTTTTTTATAATAGGCAATTAAGGTAATCATAATTGTTGCAATAATCAATGATGCAATATTGGCTTTATAATGGAAGCCGATAACATCCATAACACCTACACCGGCAATTTTCGCAACAAAGGGGTTATGAGCCAAACCAGGATTCAGCATACTGCCATAAGTACCGCATTTTACCGCAGCTCCTGCCATCGCCGGGTGTACACCTGCCGACATCATGAGCGGCACAAAAATCGCACCTGCGGCCGCTGCCGTTCCGGCCGCACTTGGCAAGGCAATATTAACAGCATAGGTTGCAATAACAACCCCGGGAATGAGTAGTGGACGAACTTTAGAAAGACCGTTTGCCATAAGGTTAATTAAATGTTTATCACATTCTGTGTACTTCATGACCATTGCAAAACCCATAACAGAACAAACAGCCTGAATCAAACCGCTATTGGTCATGTCCTTTGCAAATGCATTCAAGGAAACCATCGGCGTACCCGCCACACAAGCCATAATAATACCAGAGCCTAATAATACTAATCGTGCGTCATAGCGCTTAACTAAAAAATAAATTGTAGCAATTACTATAATAATACCAATTGTAAGCATCATATATTATCCCTCTCCCCTACAACAAATTCATTATAAACATTCTTGCGATAACTACATAAAACCGCTTATTCCTCCTTTTCTCTTTACATCAAAATGGCAAAGACGCTGTTTTAACAATAAAACAAGCACCTTTGCCAGTCTTATCCCGCCATGCATAATTATACTAAATAACCGTATGTTTTTCTAGTAGTATCTATCTGACACCAATAAAATTCCCGTAAAATCATTACTAATTGGGCAGGAATTTTATTGGTAGTTACGGAAACATGACAAATACTATTAAGCTTCTACCGTAGAATGCTTATTTTAAAAACTATCACAGGGGGATTACCTCAATATGTGTAAGGATGACGATCATGCTCTATAATTTTAGCGATTTGGTGGATATAAATAAACTTAATAAGCTTATGCAAAGTCTTTATCACGCAACAGGAATCCCCATAGGAATCCTTGATATCAAAGGAAATATATTAGTATCAGTTGGATGGCAAGAGATTTGTCAAAATTTCCACAGAAAAAATTCGTATACAGAAGAACTATGCAGACAAAGCGACGATTGCATCAAGCAACAGCTTGCCAAACATATAGATACCAAGCCGTATCTGTGTTATACATGTCCAAATGGCTTAATCGATGCGGTTGCTCCGATCATTATCGACGGACTACATGTAGCCAATGTTTTTCAAGGACAATTTTTGTTTGAAAAACCTGATGTAAGTTATTTTATTCATCAGGCCGAGCGCTATGGCTTCGATAAAGAAGCTTATCTGGCGGCCCTTGCCAAGGTTCCTATATATACTCAAGAAAAGCTGGACGATATTATGCATTTTTCTGTTGAATTTGCAGAAATGATAGCTGATTTGGCAGTGCCCCGCCTTAGACAAATTGAACAGCAAAAACAAGCACTAAAGCGAAGCGATGAACAAATCTTTATGATATTTAACAGCACACCAAATGTTGCCTTTCAAGCCTATGACGAGCAGGGCAACATTACCTTTTGGAATGCTGCCTCTGAGCAGTTGTCCGGCTTTAGGCAGAAAGATGTAATTGGGAGACATTTTAGAGAGATATTATCTGCTGAGGATTCAGAACAATTAATGTCTATCATGAAAGAAATTACCTTTACCAATTCGCTCTATGGTCCTATAGAACATAAACTCATAGATAAAAGCGGCCATGAAAAATATATTTACGCAACTTTGTTCCCTATCCGTTTGTCCACTGGAAAGAAAGAGTTAGTGTGCATGAATATAGACATAACAGAGCACAAGAAGTTCGCAAAAGAAATCGAACGTCTTGACAGGCTGAGTTTGATTGGTGAAATGGCAGCCGGCTTAGCTCATGAAATAAGAAACCCTATGACCACGGTTCGCGGTTATCTGCAAATGTTAAGGAATAAAGAGTGTTACCAAGCTCATGTAGGGCATTTTGATCTGATGATTGAAGAATTAGATTGCGCTAACAAGATTATCACAGACTATCTTTCCCTCGCCAAGAACAAGTCAGTTCAGAAAGAAGCACATGATCTAAATCAAATCATTGACGGCTTGCTTCCCTTGTTAATTTCAGAGGCAACGCGAGAAAGTAAAGTTATTCACTGGACACCAGGTGATATTCAAACTTTGCTATTAGACAATAGTGAGATACGCCAACTTGTCGTTAATTTAGTGCGGAATGCTTTAGAGGCCACAAACCGGGGCGGGGTTATCAACATATGCACTTTCATGGATAATGAAACGACTGTCCTGCAGATTCAAGATAACGGTATAGGAATTCCGGCAGAGATATTAGATAAGATAGGTACACCTTTTTTTACCACTAAAGACGATGGGACTGGTTTAGGATTGGCTGTATGCTTTAGCATTGCCTCAAGACATAATGCCAGGATATTTATCCAATCTAATACTTTGGAGACAAGTGTCTCTGTAAAATTTGTTTTCTAAACCACATCTGCCAGAAATTCAGATCCTCCTGGGCTAACGGACTAACTAAGCTAACTACTCATGCTGTCCCTTGTTATTTAATTAAAGTAAAGCCTGAGAATGGGTATGGGTATGGGAGGTAATTTTGCGGTATTATCTAGACATAAAGAAAAGCTATTTGTCTATAACTGGACAAATAGCTTTTCTTTATAAATATTTCCACGTTTCTCGCAAAGCACTTTGTAAAAAAACTCTGCCTGCCGTTTGCCATGGCGCTAACGTTCCCCGGCTTTATCGGGTTGATGATTTTCTTGCTAATGCACATATTATCGTTCCGCTCATTTTAAACGGCACAGATTCCCTTTCTCTTTAGCTAAAGGGGCAAAGAAAAGCTTCTTGGATCGTCTCCCATGCTATGAAACTTGAAACTTATTAATAGTTTCCCGTAGTTCTACAGCCAGTTTGGCCAATTCCTGACTGGCTGAGTCGATTTCTTGCATGGACGCTGATTGCTCTTCTGTTGCCGCTGATACCATCTGCGTTTCCCCAGATGCTT
>JAEZVB010000066.1 GCA_023443285.1 Bacillota bacterium | reverse complement strand
TACCCAAATAGCCAAGTACCGCTCCCACTTGTGAAACCAAACTCTCGGCCTTTTCAACTGTATTCTTCAAGGCTTTCAGCCTGAGTTCAAACTCATCGCGCTGGCGGCGCAGATTTTGCTCCTGTAGCCTAGCCATCGCCAATTCAAGCTGAACATTGCTGGTATCCTCATACGATGATCTAATATCTTCCTCCGCATATTTTTTGAAGTTGCGGCTAACCTCCATAAGTCTTAGGCGGGAACGACGTTCTTTTTTCTCAAGATCGTCAACCTTAAAGATAACATCGGCGGTTTCAATTTTTATGCGTTCAACATCCTGCTTGACATTATCCATCTCAACCTTGGCGGCTTCATATATATCAAATATCTGTGTTTTACTTTTTTCTACAGTAGCAATGGTCGTTTTGACAATTTTATCGAGAAATTTCACATCAAGATTTTTCATTCGTTCACCACTCTAACTTTTTCAAGTGCTATAAAGCATTCGCCATCCCTGCCCCATATCCTGCTAATAAAGAAAACACGGCTTGCGCCGAGCCTTGGCGAAAGCGGAAGTCGATGTTGCCCTTATCCTGCCTTTAATATAGTAGACTTAGCTTCAGACGGGGTGTTAACCGCGGCTGAAGGTTAGTCGCCCTTATCCAGAGACGTAGTCGTGGGGGAAAGTTATACTTTCTGTTAGGGTAAAGAAAACACGACTTGCGCCGAGGGCTCGGCGCAAGCTGTGTTTACTTTAAACTTCAATATTAACGATTTTTTGGATAGCCACTATTCCCAGCACCTGCCCAAAAACCGCAGCTCCCAACATAAGCTGACCAGTCTGATGAGTAAAAAGCAAATCAATATATTCGGGATTAATTAGCTTAAGTGCTGCTAGCAAGGCAACCGGCAGTAGGCTGATTATCACTCCGGACATCCGCCCCTGCGCTGTCAGCGTCTTTATTTCCCCCTTAATACGAACACGTTCGCGTATGGTAGCAGCAATATTGTCTAATACCTCGGCGAGATTTCCGCCTACCTGACGCTGAATTAATACTGCAGTAATGACCAGATCAAGATCATCACTATCTACCCGCATTGCCATATTGGTCATGGCCGTTTCGGTTGGAACGCCTAAATTCAGTTCCTTAAGTGTCCGGCCAAATTCAGCCGAAATCGGCGGCAACATCTCGCGGGCTACCATCTCAATCGCCTGCATAAAACTATAGCCTGTCCTCAGTGCATTGGCAATAAGGATAAGGGTATCACCTAATTGATCATTAAAAGCTTTCGCGCGCTGTTTGATTTTTATTCGTAAAAATACTAGCGGTATGCCATAGCCGCAAATGCCGCCAAACACAGCCCCTAGCAAACCGCCGCTTAGCATAGCCAGCAAGCTGCCGACCAGTGCACACCCCAGGCAAACCACCAAAAATTCCTGACTCTTTAGCGGTAAGCCCGCTTGAATAAGACGTTGTTCCATTCGTCTTGTCCAAAAACCGTCAGATAATGAAATCTGTTCTCCCAACCATCTGATGATAACCCGCCAGCCGCCAAGCTTAACAGCACCCGCTTTGTCTATCGGCAGTTGTAGGTTATCGCCGGCAACCGGTGCAAAATATTGTTCTACTCGTTGACTAACAGCCACCTTATTGCGGCTGCGCCAACCAAGAATGATAAAGCATACAACCAGCAGATTAAGAAACAGCACAATCCCGATTACAAGCAGCATGCCGGCAGCTCCTCTCTAGCCAAATAACCGCTTAAGACGTCCAACCACTGTGGCTGGTAATTGCTTTTGCCCTTGGTTTTCCCAGTCACTGTCTGCCACCAACCTAGCCAATTCAAAGATACTATGCGCCACCGGTGTTTTCGGATGGCTGGCAACAAAGGGCACACCTCTATTCACTGAAGGTACCACAGTTTTGCCATCACTGGGAATCGTCGCCGAAAACTTATACTGCAGGCTTGCTTCCACCTCGTCAATATTGATATCGCCATTCGTATCGGCTCTGTTTAACACAACCTTGACCTTATCTTGTCCATAATGTAAGGACTCCATGATTTCTAAACACAGCTTGACATTTTTGATTGTGGGTAAGTCTAGTGCAGCCACAACCAAAACAATATCTGAGGCGTCAAGCACGGTTAGCATACTGTCGGAAAATGTAGGAGCGGTATCAATTATCGTATATTTGAAATTAGCGCGCATGGTTTTAAGAATGGTCGACAAGTGGCTACCTGTGACGGTTTCCGCATGTTCAGGGCGGATAGGAGCAGGCAACAGCTTGACTTTGTCGCTATACTGCGCCAGATACCCCTCTAGAACATGGGCATCCAGGTTATCGATATCCCGTACGAGATCCGCGATGGTAGCCCTGGGTACTAAATTCAAAAATAGAGCCACATCGCCGAACTGCAAGTCGGCGTCAACAATCCCTACATTAGCACTGGTTTTCTCGGCTAAGGCTACTGCCAGATTTGTCGAAATGGTGGTCTTGCCAATACCGCCTTTAGTACTGAATACTGAGATAATTTTACCTTGTACTTCTTGCTTAGGCTCAAACCTCAGCACATTACGGCGCATTTTTTCCTTGATAAAACCTTGCTTAATAGCTTGCACCAGTTCATCCTGGCTAAAAGGTTTTACCAGATAATTTTTTGCTCCGGCCACCATCGCCCGCCGCAGATATTCCTGTTCACCCTGCACACTCATGATGAGGATGCAGGCATTCGGGACTTGCGCAACTATTTGCTCAGTAGCTGTTATGCCATCCATCCCCGGCATATTAATATCCATCAGAATAACATCAGGCTGCAGTATTTTTACCTTTTCCACTGCCTCTTCACCAGATCCGGCCTGACCAACAACCACCATATCGGACTCGAATTCTAGCAGTTTGCATACACTTGTCCGCGTAGCCGCAATATCGTCAGCAATAAAAATTTTTATCTTATCACTCATTACCGTTACCCCCTAAATGGGTTTTCTTTGACAAACTCCTGCATTTCCGGTGTTTGCGCCGGGCTATATTCGTCAGGATTGATAATTGTCGGCGTTATAAAAATAATTACCTCTGTTTCTCCTCGGCTAAAGGACGTGCTCTTAAACAAATTGCCGATAATAGGGAGGTCTCCCAATAGCGGAACCTTATACACATCCTTGGTAACCTCACTGGAAATCAGCCCGCCGATCGCCATCGTTTGACCGGAAGACATGGCAACAGCGGTTTCAGCCTTGCGCACTTTTACCGGCGGAATTTTCATGCCAAGTCCAAGCTCAATTTTATGTTCGTCTGTCCAGTCGAGCGTACTTACTTCTGCTTTTATCTTACTTTGGATGAGCTGTTCGGCATTTACTTCCGGAGCAATATCCAACTTAATACCGTAATCCTTCCACTCGATAGAAATCCTGCCGTCATTGAGGCCAATAGGCACTGGAATTTGACCACCGACTAGTATGTTGGCCTTGTCACCACTTAGGGTGATTATATTAGGCTGAGACAGTATCTTGGCCAAGCCATTTTTGACAAGAGCGTCAATCTGAGCATTGATGGGACTGTAAGTACCTAAGCTGCCAAACGCCTTTGGCACCAGCGAGTTTAGCGATGACTGACCAAAGGAAAAATTACCTGTCGTACCGGCAGTATTGCCTGACCATTTAATACCAACGTTTCTCGCGGCTTCCCGGTTAATTTCGACTACTTTGGCCTCAATGCGAACCTGTACCGGGTGAATAATCTCCAAAAGATTGACCACCTTTTCGGCATAAGCGGATGCCACTCTGTCAGCCCGGTTTTTCTGGTACTGGTCATTGACAGTTCCCTCAAGAATAATGGTCTTATTGACTTTACTCACAGTAATATCAGCTAAGCCTAGTATATTTTTAATGTCGTTGGCAATGGCAATGTCTGCTGCCCCGACCTCAACCTGATAGCTATAGCGGCCTCCCCTATCCCAAATATGAAGGGTTGTAAAACCTGGAGCTTTGCCAACAAGCAACACCTCCCTGCCGGAAACAATCACCACGTCGGCAATTTCCGGATTAGCGATAGCTACCCGGGTTACAGCAGCAAAATGCAATATCCGGGATTGATTTACAGCTACAATCATTTTTTCGTTAGCAGCTACTGCTATCCCATTCAGCAGAATACTGGCAACTACTATAACAACGGCAATATACAGCTTTAGCTTCATCAGCGCAACGCCTGCCTTTCTGCAACTTTTGCTACGAATACTTGACAGCTAGTTAATAGTTATGACTTCAGCTTTTGTCCCGCGAATCATCTGAATACCGCCAGCTTGTTTACCTGTTGCCGGCGGCACAGGCGCATTGCCGCTAGGCGCTTGAACAACAGGCGGGTTATATATCCCTACAATATCTTGGGGCGTAACTGGACTAGCACTATTGACACCGGTACTTTGCATAAAAGGCCTAAGCACCAACCGTACCTTCCCCTTATCCTCCGATAGCGTTAGTTTTGCTACTTCGTCAGGCGTTACCGCCAGCGTAACTGTGGCTGTTTTGCTAATTTCCTTTTTGTCCTTGGAATTAGTATTTGCCGGCTCACCGGCACCACTTTCGCTTTCCCGGTTGGCCGCTAGTACCAGTACATTCTGCAACACCAATTGGCTGACATGGTTACCAGCCGTATTCTTATCAAAGGTGACAACCACATCTACATAATCGCCGGCTTTGGTAAATCCGGCCACCCCGGACACCTCATTCACACCAATGGTAATTGCCCGCTTATCCTGGGGAATAATGCCGGTAAATCCGGCTGACTTACCTTCACCAAGCAGGCGCCGTGAGGTTATTTGTTCACCCGCTACGATGGATTCCCGTGATACCATGCCGATAACCGCTTGTAACTCTTGGACACCACCCGGCTGCAAATAGGGAGCGGGAACCTTGGTTACTTGCACCATCTCGGGAGTAATTCTGGTTTTTGTACCAATATCCACTTTAGCAACAACTACCGCTACTCCGTCGCCGGCAAGATTTCCACTTGTTTTCTTTAAATAACTATACACAAGCCCGGCTGTTAGCAAACTCAAAATTACTGCAATCACCAATAATCCTTTGTTAGAAAACTTGACCATAATGCCCCTCCTGGCTATGAGAGCGTTTTACGAAAAGTGCTACAGACCATGCGTCCAAGTCGAAACTATATTCTACTTAAATTTTAAACGCAAATACCTGTAAAAACCAGCGAGGAGATTCTCCTATTTTCTTTAGGACTTAGGGTCAAAGTGCTGCTAGCAGCCAGGACTTTCCTCCCATTACAGCCACTGCTTTTTGCGAAAATAGCGTACCATCAACAAGCCGATCAGCAACATAACCGATAGGATCATAGGATAGCCATATTCCCACTCCAATTCCGGCATATGGGTGAAATTCATGCCATAGACTCCGGCAATAAAGGTCAGCGGAATAAAAATGGTGGAAATGATAGTCAGCATCTTCATAACTTCACTCATGCGGTTGCTGATACTGGATAAATATATATCCAGCATACCTGAGAGCATATCTCGGTAAATTTCAACAGTTTCAATTACCTGAATTACATGATCGTAGATGTCTCGCAAATAAATAAGAGTCGACCCTTTAATATGTGACGTTTCGCCACGTTCCAGTGCACTCACTAACTCCCGCACAGGCCATATCGATTTCCGTAGATACAGCATGTCATGTTTAAGCGCATGCAAGTCCTGCAACAGCTCAGGCCGTGGCTGACTAGCAATCTTGTCCTCCAATATCTCAATTTTTTCTCCCAAATGCTCTAAAACTAAAAAATATTGGTCAACAATACTGTCAAGTAAAGCATAAAACAAATAGTCAGCTCCTAATTGGCATATCTTACCGCGCCCACCTTTGACACGCTCGTAGACATTCGCTAACACATTCCTGTCGCCCCGTAGGCTTTCTGTAAAGGAGATCACATAGTTTGACCCCAAAATCAGACTGACTTGCTCGGCCTGATAGTCGGTCATTTCATCTGTTATTGTCAGTGACTTTAGAATTACGCACAAATAACTTCCATAATCCACAAGCTTAGGTCGCTGACTGGTATGCAGTATATCCTCAAGCACCAGTGGATGAATCGCAAACTGCCGGCCAATCTCCTCGACCGCCTTTGTAGTAAGTCCCTGCACCTGGATCCAGGTAACATGCTGGGTGGCTGCTAACTCCCCAAGCTCACTCAGGGAAGCATCCTCAATTTCACTAAATTCTGTACCATTATAATTCACCACACTAATATAAGCCTTATCAGCACGCGTATCCCCTACATGCAGTAAAGTGCCTGGCGGCAAACCCACTTTTGAGGATAATTTTCTCGTAAGCTTTGGCATAACTCACACCTCGCAAAAAAATATGTAAGGAGAGGTATTCTCTCTCCTTACATATTTTACCTTTACACCATTATTGACCCAGCAATGTTTTTATCCAATCATAATCCTTCTATTCTCTGACATTTTTATATGTGCTTTATGTTTTTTTCTGCAAGCCGACTAGTTCAGTTTGTATCCAACCTAACTGCCGATAAAAACCGAGCGCCAAATGATTATGCCGGTCAGCCAGTAAATCCAGACGTTTCGCCCCCTGACTGACCGCCCATTTTTCAATGGCTGTAAGCAATTTCTTGCCAATACCCTGCCCACGGCAATCTTCGACAACAGCTACATCTTCAATTACTGCTTTTATTCCGCCTTCCGCGGTGGATATAAGCAGTTGTGCCGTGCACATGCCGATAACTTGCTGTTCGCGTTCTGCCACCAGGACACAGCCAGCTGAGGTCTGTAGCAAGAGGGCTAACGCTACCCGCTGCTTGTTGCTATCAAATACAAAATCAGTCTCAATCGCGAACAATGCCCGTAGTAATTCAATCATAGCGTCCATATCTTTCGATGACGCTTGCCTCACAACTACCACTTCTTTCACCTTACCTCATTATCCTTATTGCAAGGATATCTTTTCCGGAAAACGCTTATCCCAATGTTGATAAATCTCTGTAAGTGCCGGCAAACCTTTCGCTGAAATAACAACAAGTTCAGAAGCCGGTCTCTCAATATCTGTGGGTTTAAGCTCACGCTGGTTCCCCACAGTATCCACCTGATACCAGCCTTCTTTCAAGTGGAAAAAGCCTTTTATCCGTAAAGTCCAGGGTGTAAGAGCCTGCAGGAAATCTTCAAACACTGCTTTATCAAAAATACCCTCAGCATTAATAACATGCGCAACAGGCCTATTGCCGGGGGTATTACAGCTTTCCTGAAAAACAGCAAACTCTGTATTTTTCAATTTGCGGGTCAAAAAGTCAGTATTAACCTCGCAATGGCTGGTTCGGAGCAATTCTACGGCTGGATTAATACTTGCTATGTGTTGCTCAACCTGTTCCAAAACCTGGTTATCGACCAAATCCACCTTATTGATAATGATCAAATTGCTAGCCGCCACCTGGCGGTCAAGAGCAACAAGCACCTCGGCCTGATCCAAAAAGTTAAGCGCATCGACAACACAGATAGCTCCCTGATAATCATATTCTTGACCCTTTACCTTACCTACCACCGAGTTAAGAATATGTTCAATGCTTGACGGATCAGCCATGCCTGAAGCTTCCACAAACAAATACTCAATCGGCAATTCCGAATAGGCAATCAAGGCATCAATGAATGCGCCTTTCAGGCAACTGCAAAATACAGAACCATTATTAATTTCCACAATGTCAACTCCGTTTTTTTGCAACAGCATGCCATCAACACTGATTTTGCCAAATTCATTCATTAAGATACCGATTTTATGAGTAGCCAGGCTATCCATAATACGTTTTAGAAAAGTTGTCTTGCCTGCTCCCAGAAATCCTGTAAGCAAATAAAGTTTTATCGGTTGCCGCTCCATCATAACCCCTCCTATTCCTTTAACGTACGATAGCCTAGAGCAAGCTCTAGGCTATCGTACAAAACCGCCTGATTAGCCAATTCGCTTTTCAATGGCCTCAATCAATTCACTTTCTGACGGAATAATATTGTCAAACACAACTTCATTGTTGATAAGCATAGCAGGCAAATTCTTTACCCCCAAGGTAGCCATTCGCTTGATCCCAGCCCGAGTTTTTACCAGTGATTCGCGCCAGGTCAGGCGCCCTTTATAATGCGGCAATACTTTCTTAACTGATTCGCACATATACTGGCAAGGCGGGCAGCCTTCGGAGTCCAAAGTTACTATTTCAATAAACACCTGTCCTGGTTTGATTTCCACATCTTCAAATACGGTTTCGTCTTCTTCTTGGAACTGCTGCTCAGATTCTAACAATTCTAATGAGGATGCTTTACCGTTAATAAAGTTGGAAATAGCCACAAGGTTGTTTATCGGCGTATCAAAGGGTATATCGCAGCCGGGAGAGAGAATATAACCTACACCCTGCCCAATTTCGACTTCTTTGCGCGCTTCCTCTACGTTTTCCAGCGGCGAGCCAAACATCATTACTGTTGTTAACGGCAGATTTCCGCCATAGGATACTTTATATTTAGTGGCAATATCCTTAGCATAAGCCATACTAACGTTCTCGTCAAAAGCAATGCCGTCTGTTTCAGTTTGGCACATAAGCTCGATATTTTTGGTAGCATCGCCGCAGCAAAAGCTTGTTACCTTCAGTCCCAGCGATTTTACATAACGATTCAATTCGATGGTAGCAGGCTTAACAAATCTTTCAAACTGCTTGGGCGCAATTTGCGAGGTCATTGGATCGACAACAGCGATGATATCAACCCCGGTTGCGGCGTACATCTTAGACAAGTCTTTACAAACCTGCGTACAAAAGTTCATTACCTCATCAACCTTTTCATGCCGCTTGATCATATCGGAAAAAAGTGCCGTGCCTTTAAGATGCAATGCCAGCGTAAACGGCCCGCAAATGAGGGCATAGAGGGCAACTTTATCACCCAGTTCGGCTACCAACCGGCGGGCGGCTTCCAGAGCGATAGGATAACGACCGTCTTTCTCGGTAGGTAGTTTTAGTTCAGACAGTTCCTTATGTTCTAATACATGGACGTCTACGGCCGGCGGATTGTCTTTAGACCATTTGAGTGTACAACCCAGGGCTTCAGCCTCCATTTGTACATCAAACACGATTGGCAACCCATCTGGCTGATACAATTCATAAGCCTTCAGGATTCCTTTTACAATATTGTCAGCGTCCTTTAAATAGGTCTCAGCATCCACCCCGATTAAGTTTGCAGTCTGAACACCGGCATAGGGAACCCAAGGTGTTCTGTCTACAGGTTCAAAACTCAAGGTCTTTAATACACGCTCTTTGCCATTCATACTCTCATCTCCCCAAATTTAATAATTGTGCTGCACTTATAACGTAGAACCCCATTTTTGTGTCATCATGGTGCTTGTATATTTTTGAATCTTCCAGTCTGGTATCTTGCATTTTTTGCAGGCACAAACACACCATTTATTGCGCAGCCAGCGAGCCGCCCTGCTTGTTCGCGAATTCCAGACAATGAATTTCTCATCACAATGGGTAACAATCTCAGCAATATCACCGGTAATCTTAATGGACTTGATGCCATGCAGCATACCGGAACGCGACGGCCATAGTTTAATCTTTTCGATCAGTTTAAAAAACTCGACATTCTTCCGGTAATATTTTTTCTTTTTGTTTACCGTTTCCGGTAAAGTCTCGCTAACAAGCGCAACCGCGTTTTTGGCAGCCATGACAAATCCCTCCCTTTGGTATTACTCGCTTACTACGGTAAACAACATGGTAGCTACGCCGATTTCCAAGACGTCATGAATCAGTTTATCTGCCAGCAATTCGCGGCACTCCGGGTTAAGTCCCAGCGGAATTCCGGGAGCGGCTACGCGAGTGTCGGCAGTAATATATTGTTTTGTGATGGTGTTTTGCGCCGGAGTAGCTTCAAGTACTAAATCGCAGTCCACCAAGGCTGCTTCCGGCTTGGTAGCTTGAATAGCTGGTACAAGCTGCTTAAGCTGAGCAATTTTACTCATATCACAATCATGAACAAATACCTTGGCTCCCTGCGCCGCTAGGTAGCAAGCAGCCCCACAGCCAACCGGCCCTGCCCCGATAATCAGTACCTTGTTGCCCTTAAGTTTGCCGGCCATAAGCTCCAGGGCGGCGGCATACCCACGGCCGGTGGCCTCGCCGTTATCACTCACCTTACCACTTGCTACATTGAGAGCAACAAATTTGTCATCATCTGCTAAAAAGATAATTTTTGCCCCGGCGCTGATAGCCTCAGCCAAACCACCAAGATTAGGCTCGGTAGTAACAAAAGCGGAAAACCCTAAAAAGGAGATAATGGCCTTCACAGTTTCTGAAAAACCGTTAATGATGCCTTGCCCGTACGCAATCGGAACAATCCCTATAGAAACCGACTGGCGAATACCGGCAAAATCCTCCGGTACTTTGCCGAGGGAGTGGGCGGCAATCCCTGCTAACCCCCGCCCGGTACTTCGAAGTAACTGCAAGTCATAATTATGCAAGTGCTCACCAACTGAGTAAATATCCTCTTCCCGCAGTCTTGTCACCTTCTCACCCCCTGTGGCTATTGATTATACAGCTTCTTCTATCCCCACTGCCTGCCGACCAGGCAGCGGTGGCTCTGTATCCTGATAGCGGCTTACCCCGGTATGTTTCATAATTGCCTGAATAACGCTGGTACGCCGCCGCCAGGCCTGCGCTCGGTCTTCACCGGTAATAATCAGCGTGGCCACCCATTCCTGCTGGCCTGGTTGATAGTTGGATAAAGCTTCTGTGGCGCCAAAAAAATCATGGTATAAATACAGGTGTCCGGCAGCGGCCATAATATGTTCGCCGCAAACCTCGATTCGCTCCGGCGTTACCTTGATATGCTCGTAAATTACACCGCACGCCGTTTTGTTGCGATTTTTTCTGTCCGTTGGATTTAGCCCGAACCATAAAGCTTCCAAGGCGTTTATCCCGGTAGAATTATATACTGCTGTCAGGGTTTGACTTGGCAGTCTGGCGTCAATTTCTAATACTTTAAATAGCCCGTCATGATAGATGGCTTCCACATCCATAATCCCCTCTAACTGCAGCCTGCCGGCCAACGCCAAGGCAATTTCACAAAAATCTTGCTCTTTATCTGTCGGCAACATTGCCGGAGCCAAAACCCGTTTGCAGTCATACACATCGTCCATGGCAAGCTCAGTAACCTGCAGCGCACGATACTCGCCATTACAGCCCACAACCTCAACTGAGTACGACGGCCCCTCCAGAAACTCCTGAACCACCCAGCCTTCAAAGCCACCTAATTGTTGCCGCAAGGCTTCTAGTTCCTGACGATTGCTGACCAAAAACACATCTTCGCTACCACTGGCGCCTGACGGTTTTACCGTTACCGGGAATTGACACAAGGGCCAGGGCTTAGGGGCAGGCACCTGCATTTTTGCAAACAATGTATCTGATGCCAGTTTGGAAGCCGAAAGCGCATAAGCCTGCTTATCATAGACCACCTTTACCCCCACTCGATTTGCGCATTGATATAGGTTGTCAAGCACAGCCTTGTCTTCCAAGGCTGGTACCACAAACTGTACGCTTCTTAATAAGGCAGTCAGCTTATCGTTATCCATAAGATCAAAAACATAAAAGTCATCACATAGTTTAGCTGCTGGCGCTGCCGGATTTTTATCGACAAGAGCCACTTGCCAGCCCGCTTTGCCGGCAAGATAGCAAGCCTCAACCCCCTGCAGCTTGCCGCCTAGTATTGCTACTCGCATACAACACCCTCCTTAAGACCATAGCCCAACCGCGCTTTAAGCCACGTAGCATACTCTTGCTGGGTAGCAGGCATTAGACCGCAGGCCTGCAAGATGGGAGTCACACCCTGGACTGTCCGGTAACCTTCTGAAATATCCAGGGTGCTTTGCGATACGCCGGCTAATCCGGCATCTGGCGGAATTATCGAAGTAACAACATTGGCACCGGCGTCCAAACGCTGTTTCAAACCGTGAATGCCTTCCACATCCAGTGACGCCGGAATCAGTTTGTCAGGGAACAGCAATCGCATAACCGCAATCACATTGAGTTCATACTGCGTATTCACAGCTGCCCTATTATATAAAGGCGTTCCCGGCTGTGGTACAAAACTCATAGTCCGAACCTGATCGGCACCAAGTTTGCTCATTTCCCGTAAAGAATGGACGGCGTCCTGAACGCAATCACCAACGCCAACAAGCAGTCCCTCTTCCACCAGCATGCCGATTGTTTTGGCAAATACCTTGACTGACCACCGCTCGTCATACTCCTGATTAAGCCGCAGCCTGCCGTATAATTCCCGGTTATGTGTCTCCTGATAACAGGCATACCAATCGGCTCCGGCCTTATGCAGCTGCCGCAAGATATCTTTGGGTACAACACCCGGTGATATCATGATGGGCAAGCCGGTTTGCTGCTTCACCTTGCTAACAACCTCAATTAATTGCTGGTAACCAGCAGGGCCATTTGATAAATACTGCGGGTCTTCACCCATTGTTAAATCAATCAAATGCACACCCGATTCAGCCAGCGCACCGGCAATATCAGCAATCTCGCGGGATGATTTGCGGTAACGTTGGCAATGACTGTTGGACTTGCGATAATAACAAAAAGTACAGTCATTGCGGCAATAGGTAGAAAAGTAAACAAAGCCATAGAGAAATGCTTTATTGTCAAAAAATTTCTGCCGCATGTTTCTTGCGGCTTGATACAACAGCTCCCGCTCTGCCGGTTGGGTAAGCTGCAATAAGTACAATATGTCCTGCGGCGCAATCGGCCTACACTGGGCAGCTTTATCAATAATCGCTTCTAATTGTCCCATAACAATACATCCTCCCTATCGGCCAGCGGCTTGCCGTCCTCAGATATTTAACCGAACCCCATCCAGGTATGACAGGCTTTTACCGGTACTACGCACATTTTGTCCGCCTTCTTTGACCATGACTAATCGCTCTAATCCAAAACCAATGCCTACCCAGGTACTTGCGATACCCCATTTGCCATCAAGAAAATGCGGACCCATAGCTCCTGAACCCAATTCAATATCACCAGCCATAACATCCAACGTGTCGCCATACACCACCGAAGACGTTTGCTCAATATGGTAGTCGGCAATACCGGCTGCCTGCATAACAATGGTAGCCAGCTCAGCCAGACGTTCATGCCGGGTTTCCTCCGGCAAACCCCATTCGACCAAGTTAAGCATGGTAAACTCGTTTAAATGATTATTGCCCTGTGACTCCTTGCGAAAGCAGGAACCTATCTCAAAAATGCGCACAGGTTTTTCCCACAACCGCATTAAATCTTTGGAAATATAATATAGGTTTGGTGCCAGCATCGGCCGCAAACATTTTTTATCATCAAGCCAGAATACCTGCGAAAACAACTCGTGTTCCTCATCAATGGTCATCTTGGCCAGTAAATTTTTAGCCAGAATAATCGGGGTTGTCACTTGTACAAACCCATTAGCGTTAAGCGCTTCAACCAGCTTTGTCTCCAGCAAACTAAGTGATGGCCGTTTTTTCGCGATCCGCAATTGCTCCAATCGCAGTTTGGCTGCACTAATTAAGACGGCTTCTTGTTTTTTAAAGACTTGCTCCCGCTCCTCTACAGAAGCAAAACTCAATTGCCTTTGTGCCTCGGTTGCATTCAATTCGGTTAATCGTTTTCTTTGGATATCTGTCCAGGATACCGTCATACTCATCACCTCTTTTGCGGCCTACTTAAGTTGAATTTGCCATACCACAGGATTTTTTTGCACGACCGGCGTACTTTTCATGCAATTATGCCCTACCAGTTTGATGTCCGGCTTGTTGGCTACTACCTGACATAAGCTGTCACCATATGTCCGCGCTCCTGACACCACAACCTTCTTAGCTGAACAAAAACCTGCCGATTCCATATTAAGAGAGCTTATGCCACAAAGATGAACCATCGCCCCCTCCAGCCTGCCATCCAGCATTTTTAGGATATTGTACGAGCTTTTGCCGCTTAATTCCCGGTAGAGCTTAAGCCCTACCAGTTCCAGCGCCCCTGTGGGATCAGCGTAGGATATAATTTTTGCCCCTTGCGCCACACAGGCTTCGATATATTTGACAATACTCTTCTCCAGTACTTGCAGGGTTTGTTCCAATAGCTTTCGGTGGAGGTAAATACCTTTAAAAAGTTCGGTTGAATCAATCAATAGTCCCAAAATGGTAAACGGCCCTTCCACATTAACGGCAACCACATTGCCTCTATCTGTGAGAATCGCAATACAGTGTAGCACCTCATTAATTCTGCCTGCGGTCAGGTCAATCTCGCTCAAACCTGCCAGTTGTTCCATTGTGGTAAAACGATATCCCTTGATAGTTGGCACGGTATCATCTTCTGGGATTTCTACTTTGGCTCCAAAAGCTTCGGCTTCAACGGTCACACAAAAAGGAACTCTGCAGATAGAATCACATGCCAGTATACTCTTGCCCTCTGCTACTAAAGCCATGGCCTGACGCTCGGTATAGGCCTGAAGATAACTAGTACCGGCAGATTCCAGTACGACCGCTGGCAGCACCTCGGCAGTATCCCATTTGCATTGAAACTGAATCGGCTTACTCATAGTTACTCTCCCTCCAGACTCAAGTCAGTTAGCCTGAGGCTATACACAAGGAACTTTGTCAAGTATCCGGGCAATATGTACAAACTGATCGTTGGCATGGGGAAAATACATAGCCGCAAGAAAGGTTTCTTGAAAATCAGGCTCTGCGGCAGTCTCGACAAACTGCACGATCCTAGCCACTTGTTGCGCCTCAATTCGTTTATTTTGGTCATATAAGGCCAGTTTTGCGCCCTCACCGGCAGCATTTCCGACAACTACTATCTTAGCTGGATCACAATCAGGAATCATGCCGATAACCAAGGCATTTTCTTTGTTGATATAACTGCCAAAAGCTCCTGCCAGTGTAATGCGCCCGACCTGCTCCACACCCATTTTACGCATCAGAATCTTTGCACCGGCATAAAGCGCCGCCTTAGCAAGCTGAACGGCACGGATATCCTTCTGGGTAATCGTAATATCCTGGCCAATAGAAGTTTTAGCCGCCCAGACCAGTACATATTCGAATTTTCCGTCTGCGCCTTTTCGCAATCGCTCACACTGATTTTTTTTGTTAAAGCTGCCATCAGGATTAATAATACCTGTTTTGAATAGCTCGGCCACCGCATCGATAATTCCCGAACCGCATATCCCCCTGGCTACCAGAGAGTCTTGGCTATCCTCAGCATTACCAATAATTTCTACCTCAGGTTCCCTGGTTTTAGGATCGATTGTTATCTTGGCAATGGCTCCCGGCGCAGCCCGCATCCCGAATTTGATTTGCGCGCCTTCCATCGCCGGCCCGGTTGCACAGGAAGCAGACAATACTCTGTCTTTATTGCCCAAATTAATCTCGCCGTTTGTCCCGATATCGACAATGAGTGTCGGTTCTTCCTGGTTATATGGCTGCTCGGCAATAAGTACAGCCACATTGTCGGCACCTACAAAGCCGGCTTCAATTGGCAAGCAATGCACATATCCACCTGCGGCGATTTCAATCCCCAATTCTCGCGCCTTAATATTAACGGCCTCCTTAATCACGGAGACAAAGGGCGCAACGCCTATATTCTTAGGGTTGATGCGAAGGGCGATATGGTGCATGACAGTATTAAATACCAGCACCATTTCCATAATGTTTCCGGTATGGATGGCTGCCTTTTCACATAATGACCTGACAAGACTGTTTATGTCCGCAATAATGGTTTGATGCAGCTTATTAAGACCCGCTTCATTGTTGATGCAGTATGTGATGCGGGACAATACATCATCACCATAGCTCACCTGGCTGTTCATCAGCGATGCCTGAGCCACCATCTTGCCACTAGTTAGTTCACATAAGTATGCAGCCAATGTTGTTGTCCCAATATCAATGGCAATACCATACACTGTATTAGACACTCCAGGCTCAACAGCAATAATCTCACTGTCCTGCCACAGCGTAGCCGTAACCTTCCAGCCGTTTTGCCTTATCATATCAGGCAGATAACAAAGCGCCTTGTAATCCATCGTTATTTGCTTGTCAAGCTGAATAAACTTACTTTCTAGCGCTGCCGTCAATCGGGTAAAATCATCTCGGCAATCAGCTAAAGTAGGCTTATTCAGTTCCACAGAATACTTCTTTACTGCCGGATTTATGGTAAACTCCCGCTCGGTTCCATTTTCCAGCACCACTTGGCTTAAAGCCCTGCTTTCCTGAGGGACAACCACCACAGTGTCGCTGTTGATATAGGTACAACAGGCTAGCCGATAGTTATTAGCTAATTCTTCTCCGCTGAGCATTTTTCGCTCTTTTGCAGTGACCGGCGATACACAGTGCTTATCTTCAATAATTACTTTGCATTTACCACAGACTTCACTGGCACCGCAGGGTGATTCCACAGCGGCACCTAACTCCCTGGCAGCAGTAAGTATGCTTTTCCCTCGCGCTATCAGCCCTCGGCAGCCTGCCGGCTGAAAAACAACTGTACATTCCATCACTTTTTCTCCATAAATGGCGGAGAGTCCGGGAGTCGCACCCGGCTGCATGAATTTAGAGTCCATGCGATCTCTACGATCCACCCTCCAGATTATAAGGGGATATCCCCCTGTGAGAATTTCCGGCAATAGGCTGGGCAATTCCCGTCAGGGGGAACCTCCAGCTACTTTACTGTCCAGTAATCCAGACCCAAACTTGTTAGAATTTTTACGGCTTCCTCATATACATCCAGGTATTCCTGCGTAGGAACTAATTTAACCACATCGTAACACTCTTCGAAGGCTTTACCTTTTGGCGCGTTTTTGTAATCTTTTTCATAGATAGCGACAAGCTTATCCAGAATTTCATTTACTTTAGCCGTTTCCATACCGGCAACTGCCCAGGCGGCTTCAGCCATCATTCTAGCTTCTAAACCAGTGGTAAAGTTTGTAGCTACACCCTTGCTGGCAGCTACTCCGGAAAGCACTTCCCGGCCACTTGCCGTATCGGTTATAGCTTGCGCGGCTGTTTCTAGCAAACACATAACTGTGCACGGGCCTGCCAGTGTATAGTATTGATTGCCTAGCATCAAATTGGTATTAGCCTCGATTGCCATGGCGCAGTGGCCAGCTACAGCAAGAGCCTCTCTGGCTGTAGTAATGCCCCAACGAACATGAACCGGACCGTCCAAATGCCAGGTTGCCCCTGTCATAACAAAGGCGTTAATAGTGGTGGCTACGTCAACAATGGTTGTCTCTTCGAGACCACCGGCATAACCGCCATAAATAGGCATCTGCTCGCACATGATGAGATTGCCAGCTAGTTGATAATGAGCAGTGAATACCAATGCACCTACATCGATTTTCAACTCATTGAGCTGGGACACTTCATGGCTGTCAGAAGGCCTCATTCCGCCAGGAAAATCGGCTGCGATTACTCCTGCGGGTGAAAGTGAAGTTTCATTCCCCTAGAGCCCCATACCGGTGCGACCGGCTCTGTCTTGTGCCGCCCGAACCATAATGGCTTCTGATTTTACAGCAGCTATTTCATAAGGGCTGCCGGGGACTGGATCATAACCCTTGATTGTCTGCAGAACTCCGTCAACAATGGTATTAACCAGCGGTTCCTGCGCATAGGATTGATGGATTGCTAAGAAGTGCTCTTCCGAGCAAGGAGCTCCTGTAGGGCCGCCTTGTATAATCGGCGCTTTTTTATCCAGATAACTGCGCGGCGTCATAATAACTGCCTGTTTCCCTTCGCCATACACCGCCCGGGTCGGCGCAGTTTTAATGGCTGCCAGTACTTCATCCTTGGTATACTTGATGATCCTGTTCGTATCGATACAATAGATACCACATTCTACCAGCATTTCCAGGCCGGCTTGGAACAAATTATTGATCTGTTCTTTGTCAGTCGGGATAATCTGTTTTTTATCCATTTTAATGTTGTACTTTTTCTTTAGCCTAGCAGCTGTTTGTGGGATAACTTTAAAGTCCCATTCCTTCTCTTCAAATTTCGGACCGGTTTTCGCTCTTTCATAAATATCAAAAACCGTTAACGCTTTTGCCAATGCCATTTAGATCACCCCCGTATTTGTGCCATTAAGGCTTTTGCTTTTTCAACGGCTTCAGACGCCGTCTCGGCATAAGCATCGCCGCCAATTTTAGCCACCCATTCAGGTGATACCGGCGCACCGCCAAACATACATTTAAACTGATCGCGGATACCTTCGTCCTTTAGTATGGAAATAATATCACGTTGAGCTGGCATGGTGGTTGTCATAAGTGCTGCTCCGGCTATAATATTAACCTTGTACTCTTTTGCCTTGCTGACAACCTCTTCGGTATTTGCATCCCGTCCCAGGTCAATCACTTCAAAACCACTGGCGGAAAGCATTGTTTTAACAATGTTTTTACCAATGTCATGAATATCACCTTGAACGGTAAACAGCAGTATTTTACCTTTGGATGCACTATCCTGCTGGTCTTTGGGAATGGCTTCTTTTAAAATAGCCACCGCCGCATCAAAGGCTTCGGCTGCTACAACCAACTGGGGAACAAAGGCTTCTCCTTCATCAAAAAGGTCACTCATGGTTTGCATGCCTGCCGCCAATCCATCATTAATGGCAACAAGCGGATCCACGCCGGCTGCGATTGCCTCTTTTGCGGCTGCTTCAGCAAGCTCGCTGTCCATCTCTTCCACTGCATTTTTTAGCTTTGCTAAAATTTCACTTTGGCTCATTGAGTAAAATTCCCCTCCATTCATTTAGTATTTATCAAATAAATAAGTACCGCTAAAACAACAACAATAGGTTACCATTTAATCACTACTATTAGGGAGCTATTCGCTATTTATAACGGTAACTATTTGCTTGATATTCTATGAAACGTATTATATCACTGTGTTTTTTATAATGCAATACCCTTTTTAAACTATTTTTTAATTTTTATTAATACTGATTATTTGATTTATAACAAACCGAATTTATTTGAAATAATCAAAAATAAAAAAGCAATGGCACTTTCCCCCCAAGCTGCCATTGCTTTTAAATAGTCCTCAATATACTTTTGTCGGCATGTTGTCGCCAGTTTGCGACAACACAATAATCACTTGTCTTCCGATAAGCTAGGCGATAAACTAGGCTTTATATACAAATTATGCCTGCTAGGCGGGACAACAACTGCCTTTTTGTCTGCCGACTTTAGAATTTGTCGTACAGTCTCAATGGAAATGGAACGTCCAATTCGTTCTATGGCCATCTCTGTTAAATAAGCCAGGGTCCAATTCTTCGCTATCTCCGGCTGACTACAGGCCAAACGGATAATCTCCAGGCGTTCTTCTTCTGTAAAGGTATCGGGCGCGCCGCTTCTTTCCAAGTCGACAATACCATCCAGCCGTTTTTCGGCAAACCGGGTTCGCCACTTACGGCAGGTTTTCTCAGAAACACCGAGAATCTCTGCAATCTCGATACACTCTTTGCCTTCTGCTGCCAAAAGAATAATTCTTGACCGTATATAGAGCCGTTTCTCAATTTTATGGCCTTTTATGTTTTTTTCTAATTCAGCCCGCTCCGTATCAGTTAACTCAATTTTGACCGCTACCCTAGGCATACACTCAACCTTTCCTTGGGTATCCCCCGATAAGCCGCCCGCACCCAAGCGCGAGAACTTAACCGCACACCTATGCAGGCGTATAATATCAGTTTATTCAAAAATTGTCAAGTCAGACTAGGCAGTCTTGTTTACCATTACCAGCATGAATCTCTGCCATTAGCAGCCTGGCTTTGACCACTGCATCACCAGCTGTTTCGGCATAGGCATCACCGCCGATTTTTTGCACCCACTCCGCTGATACCGGAGACCCGCCAAACAAACACTTAAACTGTTTTCGGATACCGGCTTCATCGAGAGCCTGAATAAGCTCGCGTTGAGCCGGCATCGTAGTTCGCATAAGCGCCGCCGCAACAATAATATCTACATTATACTCTTTGGCTTTTTCAATAGCCTCATCAATTGCCACATCTCGGCCTAAATCAATAACCAGAAAGCCACTGGCCTGCAACATGGTTTTAACAATATTCTTACCAATGTCATGAATATCGCCCTGCACAGTGAAAATCAATACCC
This sequence comes from Bacillota bacterium, assembly GCA_023443285.1. Taxonomy (GTDB): domain Bacteria; phylum Bacillota; class Negativicutes; order Sporomusales; family Sporomusaceae; genus Sporomusa. The sequence goes on along the minus strand of JAEZVB010000066.1, from coordinate 7,283 downwards.
GGCCTTGCGTAGACCGTAATTTATTTTCTTGGCTCATCGATTCTGTCAAAATCGCTACCCCTGATTCAAAGGCCTCAGCAGCCACTAATAAATGCGGTACAAAAGCCTCGCCTTCATCAAATAGGTCGCTTACTGTTTTCATGCCTTTGGCCAGACCTTCATTAATCGCAACAACTGGGTCAGTTCCGGCAGCAACCGCTTCCTTCGCCGCCTTTTCCACCAACATGATTTCCATTTCCTCTACCGACTTTTTCAGCTTCATGATAATCTTATCCGGACGCATGAGACAAAGCCTCCAATCGTTAATTCCTCCGGCACATAACCACATATAAAAACAAAAAGACATTCTGCAGCTCAAGCCAACAGAACGTCTTTGTTCTATCAATTAATAAAACATATCGGGAAAACCTTACATTTATCATAACAAAATACAGCTTACTCTGTCAATGCCTCTATTAAAGGCCTGCCTTTTCCTGCTTTTCAAATAATATATTGACTGTCTTGGATTTCTAAAATTTTTATTCAATACCCTATTGCATTTAAAAAATAATGGTGCTATAATTCATCTCATAAAATAACAAGCAAATAATTACCGTTATGATAAGCAAAGATGCTTAATTCAGGTTCTTTAACAGAACCTAATTAAGCTTTTTTCTTTTGTCTATCTTACAGTTGGACAATGACGTCCTGGAGTTCATTACTCCAGGGCGTTTATTTTTAGTCAATTTTTTCAGGGAGGTGCTTGCTATGATGTTGAGCTTGAATCAAGGTAAAACTGATATCATTTGCCTTTTCCAAAAGTACTTGATTTAAATTTCGTTTTCGTCAAATCAACTTTTAGACCAATAAAAGGAGGAGACTACATATGAAAAAGCTATGCACCATCCTGAGTTTAATTATGGTTTTTGCAATGCTGATGGCTCCGGTAGTTTTGGCCGCCGAAGGTGATGCCCCTGCTGAGCCACCAAAAATCGATACCGGTGATACAACTTTTGTACTAATTAGTGCTGCACTTGTAATGTTAATGACCCCGGGCTTGGCTCTCTTCTACGGAGGAATGGTTCGGACTAAGAATGTACTCAGTATCATCATGCAAAGTTTCATTTGCCTTGGCGTCATTTCAGTTCAATGGGTTCTCTGGGGTTATTCACTTGCATTTGGCCCAGACATTAATCATCTCCTTGGCAGCTTGGACTGGATTGGCTTAAACGGTGTTGGCACTGATCCTAACGCCGATTACGCTGCTACTATTCCCCAATTAGCCTTCATGATTTTCCAAGGTGTATTTGCTATTATTACTCCGGCCATTATTTCGGGCTCGGTTGCCGGCAGAGTTAAGTTCCCTGCCTTCGTGGCCTTTGTCGTACTTTGGGCTACTTTAGTTTATGATCCTGTAGCGCACTGGGTATGGGGTGTAGGCGGCTGGCTGCGCGAATATGGCGTACTTGATTTCGCCGGCGGCACAGTCGTTCATATAATATCCGGTGTATCTGGTTTGGTTTTTGCCTTAATGGTTGGCAAACGCAAAGGCTACGGCAGCGAAGTAATGGCTCCTCATCATCTGCCAATGACGGTTCTAGGTGCCGCCCTGCTGTGGTTTGGCTGGTTCGGCTTTAATGCCGGCAGCGCACTTGGTGCTAGCGGTTTGGCAACTATCGCTTTCGTTACAACCCATGTAGCCGCAGCTTCTGCAACAGTATCCTGGGTAGTGGCCGAGTGGATGTATCATGGCAAGCCTACTTTGCTTGGCGCAGCTTCCGGTTGTATTGCCGGTCTTGTTGCCATCACACCGGCAGCTGGCTTTGTCACTGTACCGTCTGCTATCATTATGGGTCTGCTTGGCGGCGTCGTCTGCTTCTTCGCAGTAGCTGTTGCTAAACACAAACTTGGTTATGATGACTCATTAGATGCTTTTGGTGTTCATGGTGTAGGCGGCACTTTTGGCGCTATTGCAACTGGTTTCTTTGCCTCCACTGCCGTCAATCCGGCTGGAGCTGATGGTTTATTCTACGGCAATGCCGCCCAGGTTTTAAAACAACTTGCCGGAGTAGGCACCAGTTGGGTGTTTGCCGCTGTTATGACCTTCCTGATTGTCAAAGCTATCGGCCTGGTTATGCAGGTCAAAGCTGATGAGGAACAAGAAGTGCAAGGCCTGGATATTACCGAGCATGGTGAACGCGGCTATGCTTATCAGGATCTTATGACCGGCTCCCCGCTTAGCACTCCGATAACCGGCCTCTCTGGTAATACAGTAACCGTAAAGGAAACTACACTGGCATAGTTTCAAGGCCAGTGTAACAGGAGGGAAAGATATGAAACCCATAACCAAAATCGATATTGTCACCCGACCGGAAAAGCTAGAAGAACTTAAAGAAGCCATGAATAGAATTAAGGTAACCGGCATGACCGTTACCCAGGTATATGGCTGCGGCCTCAGCAAAGGCCACACCGAAATTTACCGCGGTCAGGAGTACACTGTCAACTTGCACCCCAAAGTCAAAGTGGAAATCGTAGTCTGCGAAGTTCCGGTAGAACTCGTTATCGAAACAGCCAAAACAGTCTGTCGAACCGGAAAAATGGGTGATGGCAAGATATTTGTACATCCTATTGCCAATGCCGTACGCATTCGTACCGGCGAAGAAGGCGACATTGCCATTATGGATCCCAAAAACGCGTAATCGCTACAAAGAGCCGCTGCCTTATGCAGACGGCTCTTTTCCATGCTCTGGGCAGTTAGTAAGGCGCTTCGGCGTAAGTATAGAAATGGGGTGGACTCATGTTATTTCTAATTAAAGGTATCCTTCTAGGCTTCTCTATTGCTGCCCCGGTAGGGCCTATCGGCGTACTTTGTATCCGTCGCACGCTTGTGAGCGGGCTGGGAACCGGCTTTGTCTCAGGCTTAGGCGCTGCGACAGCTGACGCAATATACGGCGTAGTAGCCGCCCTGGGTCTTTCCGTTGTATCTCAGTTTTTATTAAGGCATCAATCCTGGCTACACATTGCCGGCGGGCTATTTCTGCTATACTTAGGTTATCAAACATACAAATCTCCTCCTGCTATGGAAGCTGCCGCAGCACGTGGCGAAGGGTTATTCGGCGCTTATGCCTCAACCTTATTTTTGACGCTTACCAACCCTATGACTATATTGTCTTTTGTTGCTATTTTTGCCGGAGTTGGGCTTGGTTCAACAGGTACGGATTATTGGTCATCCTCGGCTTTAGTTCTTGGTGTATTTATTGGTTCTATGCTGTGGTGGTTACTGTTGAGTGCAGTGGTTAATAAAATTCGTAATAAGTTTGACCAAACCCACTTACGATGGATCAATCAGTTTTCAGGCCTAATCATTATGGCGTTTGGAATATATAGCCTAATTACGTTATAAAAGAAGCTGCGCTCGTGACTGAAACTTACTATAAAACAAAGAAGATCGCCCTCCACTTGGCTAGGATAAACCAAGGAGAAAGCGATCTTTTCATATTACCCGGCAGTAGCCAACTGAAGTTTAGCCTGAATGGCTTCATATACTTCTTCCCATACCACGATTTGCGTTTTGGCAAAGCCGTTAAATACGGTTGCCGAGGCCGATGTATAAGCTCCGCAGTTAGGCACCAGGATCAAGTCGCCAAGTTCGAGCGCCACAGTGGGTTTATCGCGAAACATAATATCCAGGGAATCGCAGCTCGGGCCGGCAAAGGTAGCTGAGATACGTTTGCCTGTCTTGAAGGTTTCAAGCTCAAAGTCCCAATGATCGAAGATGACACCGGAGAAAGTGCCATATAAGCCATCGTCCAGGAAGTACCACTGCTGGTTGTTGCGCACTTTGGTACCAATAACCTGAGTAATCAGATTAACCGCTGTGCCACAAATATAGCGACCTGGTTCTGCCCAAATCTCGGTATCAGGGAAATATTGTCTAACAACTTTATAAATACTGGCTGCCATTGCCGCAACATCAGGTTCTTCTGTTAGTGTGGGGATGGGAAATCCACCGCCAATATCAAGAATATGCAAATTCATACCGCGCGCAGCAGCTTCATCAAAGAGTCGCCGGCAGATTTTGAGTGCTTCAAGATAAGCCTCGTTGCTTGTAGACTGACTACCAACATGAAAGCATAATCCAGCCACATCAAGCCCAGCCGCCTGAGCTTTGCTTAACAGTTCCAGCGCCTCATCAGGATGAGCACCAAATTTTTTATTGAGATCAACCAATGCATGAGGATTGTCCACCCGGATACGCAGCAAAACAGTGCCGCCGGGAATAGCTGAAGCCATTTTAGCAATTTCGCTTTCACAGTCAAAAGTGAATTTATGCACTCCGACATCATGGGCTACTCTTAGGCCGCTTGCCGTTTTTACCGGATTAGCATACACCATCCGGTCAGCCGCAATGCCCATCTGCTCAAGCATTTGCATTTCACCGTCAGAGGCCACATCGAAATAGCCTCCCAACTCAGTAAGCTTCCGGATAATTCGTTCGTCCGGATTGGCTTTGACGGCGTAATATATTTTAATATCTGGCATATTCTCAGCCAGTAGCTTGTAGTTAAGTTCAATTTGTTCTAAAGACAGCACCAATAAGGGAGTGCTGTAGGTATCAGCCAGTGCCTTGACAGCGTCCTGGGATAACCTAAAATATTTCACTTATCATCGCTCCTTTTTGCCCGTTATTTTTTTAATAAAAGTACTATATGATTGTAACATAAATGACCCAAAGTGCAAGTTATTTTTTCAGCAAAATAAAACCCGCGTACCACTATAGGATACGCGGGAAAACAGCATCTTAAACTAAGTCTTATTTTGCAACTTTATCATATTATTTTCCGCCGTCAGTTTGACGCTTTTTACGGCTTTTCCTTAATGCTAATCATGACACACTATTGAGGTTACGGTAAAATCAGGATAAAATGAAAGCTATAGTACAAACTACTACAAAATAACGAAAGGCAGGTATTGGCATGAAACAAGTAGCTCTGGCTTATGGAAAAAGCACTCTTACTATAATGGTGCCCGACAGAACGGTAATTATTGAGCCCCATCATTTAGATGGCTTGCAGAATGACAAGGCGGCTGTACAGCAAGCCTTGCGGCAACCGTACAAAACACCACCCCTTAAAGACATGGTCACAGCTACTGATACTGTCGCCATCGTTATTTCTGACATGACCCGCCCTACTCCCAATCACAAACTGGTGCCCTGGCTTTTGGAAGAGCTTGCACATGTTCCCAAAGGAAATATTGTTATTATCAATGGCTTGGGTAGTCATCGCGCCAATACCAGCCAAGAGCTTATTCAAATGCTTGGACAAGAGGTTTGCGATACCGTCCGGGTGATTAACCATAATGCTTTTGACCCCGAAGAACTGGTGCTTGTCGGCAAAAACAGCTATGGTTCTGATGTTTTCCTCAATAAAACCTATGTTAATTGTACCTTTAAAATTGTTACCGGCTTTATTGAACCGCATTTTTTTGCCGGTTTTTCCGGTGGACCTAAGGGAATTTGCCCGGGAATTGCCGGTATATCAACCATTCAAGACTTCCACAACGCCCAAATGATTGGTCATGCCAACAGCACCTGGGGCGTTATAGAAGGTAACATTGTCCAGGATGCTGCCACACAAAACTGCCTGATGGCCAAACCGGATTTTATGCTGAATGTCACGCTCAATAGCCAAAAGGAAATTACCGGTGTATTTGCCGGCGACTTAATTAGCGCCCACCGCGCGGGCTGCGTTTTTGTTAAAGATCATGCCATGTATCCGGTAGATCAGCCTTTTGACCTTGTCATTACCTCCAACTCAGGCTACCCCCTTGACCAAAATCTATATCAGACTGTCAAGGGCATGAGCGCGGCCGCGCAAATCGTCAAACAAGGCGGCGCGATCTTAGCTTGCTCAGAATGCTCAGACGGAGTACCTGAGCATGGCAATTATGGAAAAATTCTCAAGATGCGCACTACGCCGCAGGAACTTTTAGTCATGATTACCAATCCGGCATTTAGAGTATTTGACCAGTGGCAGGTTCAGGCTCAGGCGATGATTCAGCAGAAAGCCGACTGTTATCTCTATTCCAGCCTTGATGAGCAGGTTGTAAAGGCTGCTATGCTTATTCCGGCAGCCAGTCCTTGCGCAGTCATAACTCGACTGCTGGAAGAAAACCCAGGAGCCCGTGTTGCCGTGCTGCCCCAAGGGCCGTTATCAATCCCTTATGTTAGATAAAATTTAACTATATATATCACCTAGGAGGAGAAATTATGACAAATCAACTTACTTATGAACAATTTTCTGCAGAGGCTGCTACACTTATTCCGAAAAGCGCTTTTTTGACAACTGCCCATAATGGCAAGACCAACACCATGACTATTAGTTGGGGCAGTATTGGCTTCATGTGGGGCAAACCGGTATTTACCGCCATGGTGCGCCAATCACGCTATACCAAGGAGCTTGTCGAGCAAAGCAGTGAATTTACTGTTACCCTCCCGCTTGCTGACATGAAAGAAGCACTAGCGCTGTGCGGCTCTAAATCCGGGCGTGACCTCGACAAAATTACTGCGGCCAAGCTTACCCTTGCTGCCGGTCAAGTTATCGCCACCCCGGTTATTGCAGCTCCAGGTCTGCAACTGGAATGTAAAGTCGTATGTAAGCAAACAATGGAACAACAAAACGTAGATTCCACCAATCAGACCAAGTGGTACGCCAGCGGCGATTATCACACTCTGTATTTTGCTGAAATTGTAGCCGCCTATAAAACGGAATAGCTACAAATCCAGTCAAAGGGGCTGTCGCGCTAAGTGAATTAGTGTGATAGCTTTTTTCATAATACAAAACCCAGCACAGACGGCCGTCATACAACGCTTCGCCGCTGGCGCTTAACCTCCGCTTATGCATAACGACCGCCTGTACCTCAGCAGTATTTACAGTTACCTAAACAAAAAACGGAATTACGAAGCTGTGAATCCGGCGGCAACCTCACAACTCCGCAACCCTGCGTAACCTCCGTAACCCCATGGCCTTTGCCGGAAAAAGCGTTCCGCAGGAGAAAAGCCGGGCGGTATTCCGTTAAAAAATCCGTACTGTTTGAGCGCAGCGAGTTTACGGATTTTAGGAATATCGTCTGGCTTTTCAGCTTTTGGAGGCTTGAGGCCTAGACTTTTTGCTTACTTTACTATGAAAACATCTCCTATGTGCCAAAAAAAAGGACGCACAAATACAAGCCTTCTAGTCTAGGGCCAAAAAATTTATGGTATGTAGGCAATTAGGCCGTAGCTGTGGTGGTGAGCTCCCAAC
>JAEZVB010000042.1 GCA_023443285.1 Bacillota bacterium | reverse complement strand
CATGTTTAATGCACAATTCAGCGATTAACTCTAGTTCCTGCCGGTTAAAAACCTTACCGGTCGGATTATTAGGTGTATTAATAATGATTGCCCTAGTCTTATCGGAAAATGCTGCGGTTAACTCCTCACGGCTAAAGTTGAAAGCCGGTGGTTTTAAGCTCACATATTTAGGAGTAGCCCCGCAGAGAATAACATCGGCGCCGTAGTTTTCATAAAAGGGTTCAAAGATAATAACCTCGTCACCCGGATTAATGGTTGCCAATAGGGTTGCGATCATACCTTCGGTCGCACCACAACAGACGGTAAGCTGGCGCTCAGGATCAATTGCCACCCCATAATCGCGCTTAGCCTTGGCGGCAATGGCATCACGTAATCCCTTAGTACCCCAGGTTATCGCATATTGATTGTGATCGTCCATAACGGCTTTCACGGCAGCCTGCTTGATCGCCTCAGGTGCCGGAAAATCCGGAAAACCCTGCGCCAAATTTATGGCATTATGGGCTGCCGCGATCCGGCTCATTTCCCGGATAACCGACTCAGTAAACTGTCTGGCTTTAGCCGAAGCATAACCGCCTTCACGAACGGTGTTAATAGCATTTTTCATTTAATTCTACCCCCAAATTACCGTTTATTAAGCTTGTGCGCAAAGTAATCGCCGCTGGATTGGACAATCTGAACCATCGCAATCAAAATAACAACAGTCGCAAGCATAACATCTGCCCGGAACCGCTGGTAACCGTAGCGAATGGCTAAGTCTCCCAAACCGCCGCCGCCAATGGCGCCTGCCATGGCCGAGTAACCAATAAGGCTAATCACGGTTAACGTCATTCCGAGAATAATGGACGGCATTGCTTCCGGTATCAGCACCTTCATAATAATCTGGCGGGGCGTTGCGCCCATGGACTGTGCTGCTTCAATTAAACCGGCATCTACTTCTTTCAGTGCAGATTCAACAACCCGGCCAACAAACGGAATCGCCGCAATACTTAACGGCACAATCGCCGCATTGGTACCAATTGAGGTACCGACAATAATCCGGGTAAACGGAATGATAGCTACCATCAAAATAATAAACGGAGTTGACCTAGCCGCATTGACAATAGCACCTAGTGCTTGATTAAATACCAGACTTTCTTTGATACCACCCTTGCCGGTTATCACCAGAATAACTCCCAACGGAATCCCTAGTAACGCAGAAACCAGTGAAGAAACAGCCACCATATAAAAAGTTTCTCCTAAGCCCTCAATTAGCAGCATGAGCATGTCTTGCGACATAACCAATCACCTCTGTTTTTAAATCTTGAACTCGCAAATAGTTCAGTGCATTTTGAATAGCTTCGTCTGTACCACAAAGCTCAATTAATAGCGTACCATAGGGAATATCCTGAAGATGATCAATATTGCCTGATATAATATTTACATCTATGGCAAAACGGCGAATAAGTCCGGCAATGAACGGTTCGTTAGTCGTTTCACCAAAGAAAGATAACCGCAAAACCAAATTTCCTCCAGCTATTGGCGCAGCAGACAATGACGCCACTAACGTATCAGGAACTTTGTTATTTACAACTGCCTTAATAAAGTCTTGGGCTGTTGTCGATTGCGGATTAGTAAATACATCATATACCCTACCGACCTCAACCAGCTCTCCGCCTTCAATAACAGCGACCTTATCACAAATTGCCTTAATTACATGCATCTCATGCGTAATCAAAACAATGGTCAGACCTAACTTCTTATTAATATCTTTTAAAAGTGCCAGGATAGATTCTGTAGTCTGCGGATCAAGCGCCGACGTAGCTTCATCACATAAAAGCACCTTGGGCTGGCTGGCTAAGGCTCTGGCAATACCCACCCGCTGCTTCTGCCCACCACTAAGCTGAGCCGGATAAACATCCCGCTTGTCAGCTAATCCAACCAAATCTAATAACGGTAACACCTTGCGCTCACGTTCCGCACGACTGACGCCGGCAATTTCCAAAGGAAAACATACATTTTCCAAAACCGTGCGCGAGGATAGCAAATTAAAATGTTGAAAAATCATCCCCATACTTTTTCGGGCTGCTCGTAGCTCAGCCTCAGATAAAGCTGTCATATCCTGACCATCCACTACTACCCGGCCATCAGTCGGCCGCTCCAATAGGTTAATACACCGAATAAGCGTACTTTTGCCGGCACCGCTTTTCCCAATAATACCAAAGATTTCACCCTGCTCTATTTCCAGAGATACATTGTCAAGTGCCATAACCGCCCCCGACTCTCCCTGATATACTTTCTGCAAATTACTTAGTGTAATCATACTATATGTTTTCCTCCTTTTCTGGCAATAAAAAAGCCTCTTCACAGAAGAAGAGGCATAATTATTGAGTAACTATGCTATTCTTCATCTGCCAGGCTCTTGCGAGCTTTCTGCAGGAATTGGCACCGTTCGCAATTGCGATGGTTGCCGCGGCTTCATAGGGCCAGTCCCTCAGCCAACTCTTGATGAAAAATACTGTATTTAGTTCATGCAGTTATATTAGCATAGGGCAGAAATACTGTCAAGGAAATTTGTAACGGAAGCGACGAATCAATTATTAATGTAATATCAGGGAAGCTGGTTTTTTATCTATTTTTACAAGAATTAACAACAAAATCCTCGACCACGCTGCAATGGGGAGACGGTTTTACTTTTGTCATTGAAACAAAAGTAACAAAAATTCTAGGCCTAAAGCCTCCAAAAGCTAAAAAGCCAGGTGATATTCTAAAATTCGCAAACTCGCTACGCTCAAACAGTACGAATTTCTTAACGGAATACCACCCGGCTTTACTCCTACGGAACGCTTTTTCCGGCAATGGCCGAGGGAGAACGTGGGTTACGGGGGTTACCGTAGGTACCACCTTATGGAGGCACAACTTCATTAAGGCCAGAGGACGATAGTACCATCTTATGGTTGCGTTAACAAGCCAACTATAGTCTCTGGCTCAAAGCGAACGTAAACAGTACAGAGGCACAGGCGACCGTTATGCATAAGCGGAGGTTAAGCGCCAGCGGCGAAGCGTTGTATGACGGCCGCCTGTGCCGGGTTTTGTACTTGGCACCTCTTGTCAATTGTCTATTTTCATAAGCAGAGAACCAATTTTTAGGAACGAAGTGACGCGGAAACTTGAGTTAATCGCTTAGTTCTGAGCCGAGCGAAGAACTTCTTATTACACCTGTGCCTCCAAAAATATACTTTTACTTTTCTAAAATAACATAAAAAAGCACTCATAACTGAGTGCTTTTAAACTAGCAACTTCCTAATCTCCCAGGCCGTTTCCAGCCAAGTACCTTCGGCGTTTGTGGGCTTAACTACTGTGTTCGGTATGGAAACAGGTGGAACCCCACAGCTATCGTCACTAGATTATGAAGGTTGTTCCTTCAAAACTTCACAGAAGAAAGACTGCGCATTAGGTTACTGATGTTTGCACTTCATGCAAACGAGGTTGTTAAGTCAAGTCCTCGGCCTATTAGTACCAGTCAGCTACATGGATTACTCCACTTCCACATCTGGCCTATCTACCTTGTAATCTGCAAGGGG
>JAEZVB010000029.1 GCA_023443285.1 Bacillota bacterium | reverse complement strand
CGATAACCCCGCCCCCTTTAAACGTCTATAGCTTTTATTGCTTTTCTGTTGTAGGTATCGTTTCACTTTTTTCTGGTTTAACGGGGCTGATTACAATTTCTTTGCAAAATGTCTCCATGCATTTTTTAGTAGCTTCAGCAAAAGCGGCTACAGAACTTGGCATGCCAAACATGTCTGCACTACTACCATGCCCAGTAATATTTTGCCTATAAATATAATTTCCTGATGTAACTTCAACTACTTTGGCTTGTAAATCTACATCAGAATCATAAGTAACAGTCCAGAAATTCATACCAGATCTTCCATGTCCAACGCCAAATGATAGAGATATTATGTAATCAAAGCTATGGTTTTTCCCAAACTTCGCCAATTGTCCTTTCTTTATTTGTGATATGCCGGTTATTTCTTCATCTTCGGCAAAAACTAAAGCATCTTTTGCTAAATCTTTGTCAGTAACAAGGTTGTACTTAGATTTGGGGAATTTCTCTTCAAGTTTTTCAAGGACGGTCTTCATTGCTTTTTCATTGGTGCGGATGGTTCCCTGTCCGCCAACAAGAACACCGATGGTCGGCTTTAATTCCAGGTTGGTATTCACGCTAACTTCAGCATGTACGGGTAGATTAAATAGTGAGATTGTAATGCAAAATAAGATAGATAATATCGTTTTCATTGATCAGGCTCCTTTTTGCGATTTTATGGTCGACATACCTTTGGGAACGTGTCCAGCATCATAGCTTTGCCGTTCATTATAATGGTTTCGTGAAAGAAGGGCAAAATTTGCAGTCTGGTTATATCTTGGTGCCGCAACTTGGACATAGGAAATATTTCTCTATCGATTTCCAGTTTCCTTCAAATACCAATAGCATAAATATTTTACGCACGCTGCTATTCTTCAAAAATAGGTATCAGAGGTATCTGCTAGGTTGTAGGTAATGGCGAAAAAGAAGAATCTCTAAGAATAAAACATAAAATGATAGGTATTAATCCTGTGAATTTTATATAGTTTGCAGGATTTTATTATTTTTATGGTAAATATCTACAATATAGGATGGGTTAGGCTGAATCGAGTCCGAAATCATATTATGTGATGAAAACAAAAGTGGAGCTGTTTTGTATTAGGGGACGGCATTGAAGAGAGCCTAGCCTTTACAAATATATATTGAAATATGGTAAAGAGGGGGATTTTACGTGCGGTATTTACGCCTGTTTTGCGTGTTAGTAGTGATTTTATCCTTTGCTACCCTGGCTTGTGCTTCACCGTTTAATTTGTCTGGAGAATGGAAACTTAACGCTAATGGCATGGTATACAAAATGGTATTATTGGAGAAAGGTGATCAATTAGAAGGCGTTCTGTACCCTACTAATTTTCAATCATCTGATATCCAATTAACAGGCAGAGTTTTTCCTGATGGAAGAATTGAATTATACCGCAGTAATTCTGGAATATCCCACCAATATGTAGGCTGTATTTTTCAGGGAGTAGACCGAAATAACGGCATGGCTGGTTTATATTCGCTTGGTAATCAGCAGTTCGGATGGTTTGCCGAGCGTTGGGTTCAAACAACTACGTCGCCCTACATTTCGAGCACACCCTATAGCCCTCAACCCATTTATCCGGCTATTCAGGCGCAAAAAATGTTCTCTGCGGCGAGCACTAGCCTGTCTCAGAATCAAAAAGAACCACGTGTGGAAGTGGATACTATTTTTAATAAGACTCCTGACCATATTACTTCAGCCTTTAATGGGCAAGTCACTATTTATCCCGGCCAAAGGCTATTATTAGCTGGAAATACTACAGGTACAGATAAGTGGCGAGTCAGTGAGCTTTTGTTCTTGGAATTCCGATCTGGTTATGCAGTCAAACGGTTTGTTGTAGCTAGCGGTTTAGATAAGGTAAAATGCGATGGACAGGTTGTGGAAAAGATCGGGTCAGGGGGATCAAACCATTCGCCTGATGAAATTAACTTTGCCCCTTATCTGCCCCAAAACACACCGATTCAAGTAACTGCTTACGCTTTGCATTATGGCCCTGGCATAGGATCAGTTTCTGATGTCTATCTTATCGTGAAATAGAACTTGTTTGCTATGATCGGTCATTCTGTAGATATTCTTAGCTCTCACAGGAGATGATATTACATGAAAAAATATCGACAAAACATACTCCGGATTTTCTTGGGTGTGGTTCTGGATATTTCAATTCCGGTCAATACTATTAACAATTTTCAATATTGGGGGTTAGGCGGCAATTGCACTAATCAAAATGGCTGGGAAACTGTCTGCGGCTTTTCTATTAGGGAAAATGGAACTCATGGCAGTTTTTCCTACACATTTTAATAGCGTGTTAGAAAAAAACTGTGGCACCAAAGTTAGTGCCACAGCTTTTTTTTATTTATCAGAATTAAAAGGAATCAAAGGTATATTACTCTGTCTGTAGCCGCATTGTATGAGACCATTTGACAACATCACATATGACGGCGTTATAATTGTTCATTCCCAAAAGAGGGTTGGTGTAGTTGTAGTCAGGAGTGGATTGACTTACTTCCTTAGATAATAAATTGTTCATTTCAATTTTTAACGCCTCTTGGTATGCGTAGTATATGCTATCCTTTGTTTCCTTGAAACTACGTTCGCTTTTTAGGCAGGTATGCATTCGGCATACTAGCGGTCGCGCTTCATAGATCATACATCGACCTTGTCGAGAGAGAAATTTACATTTGCCATCATCATTTTGCAACAGAGTCCACTTCATAGTGTGATCCATTTTCAAAATTCGTAATGGTAGATCCAAACTATCGCGCTCATCCATGGTTCGACGGGCTGTATTTGATAAATTATTAATAAAGATGTGATCAGCATATACGATGAGTCCAGAACAACAAGTTTTACCGCATGCAGTACAGTCAATATGTATCTGGCAAAATCCAACTATTGCATCGATTAAATTAGCCACTGTTGCTTGGGGATCTGGCGCTCGACATGCTAACTCGCCAGCCTTGTTAATATAGACCTTCATTACGTCTCTCCTCAAAAAAATTGATAGTAAATGCTAAAATCATAGGTTTACCTATTTGTGGAATCTTCACTTCTTCTCAGAAATTTATGCGTATGGTCCCGCCCAAATCACATCGACATAACATCATGCATAGTATATAGCAGGGAAATACCTAAGATTCTATTAAAAGGAGGAAAAAGAATGGGATCTCAAAACAACAACATTGTCAATTGTTTAGGAGCCGTAACTGTGGTGACAATAGACCGTATCGTATTTCAGGGGCAATTTGTAAAGGATCGTGACGACGGGCGTAAAACTGAACATTATCAGCCTCACATTAACGTGGAGAATGAAAATGAGTTTGTTTTACTTGAACTAACCTGTGATGCAGCAATCATAAGAGAAAACGGTAATATAGAGACCACAAATCCCCCGCTTTATCAGGATGGTGATCTAGTTCGGCTTAATGTAGCGAATATTGCCAGTGTGGGGCCAAGCGGAGGCTGCGTTGAGAAAGGCAAGGGTGCCTAATCTTAAAATAAATAATTACGTATAGCCCTGGGAACGGGACAAAACTGCTGACACCTCCTCGTAGGTGTCAGCTATTTTGTCCCGTTCATTTGTAGAATGTATGGATAAGGGGCGGGACTATTTTGTGTTTGCGATAGCAAGCTAATTTATCCGATGACTAACCTGTTCTAATACTCCCGTCCTCTGTAGGCGGGAGTAAAGAACGGCTAAGTCCCTGGATAATTCGACTAAGTTTCAGGTGGGGTTAAAACCCCACCTGAAGCAAGTCTCATTTATATACTGGCAAGACACAAACCGTTTTCAATAACATGTAGAGAACTCTTTCCACTTTGAATGAACGAAATATATGGATAGAACCAGCTGTTGTAGAAAATGTTCTCTATGTCGTAAATAGCTTGTAGAGTGGTATGCTGGCCTACAGGCTGGTTTGTTTGTAGGCTGTAGCCCAGACTAACTGCGGTGATGGCAGCTAAGCCAAAGACCATTCGGTAATAAGCAAAATGTAACGGCTTAAGATAGAAGTGCTTGTTAAGGATATAATTTACCATATAGTTTTCTAAAATAGGTTCTATTGTACTGAGAGCGGGTCGGTAATATTGATCCAGAGTTCTTTGATAATAGCTTGGGCTAGGCGGCTCTATTTTTGAACAAAAACTCCCTTCCCCCGACTCATTATGCTGCAGTTTTTCGGATGAGAAGACCAATAGTATACTTCTCAGTTGCTGCGACATGGGCAAAGTGGGGAATTTCTTTAAGAAGATGTTGGACATAAAATACAATTGCTTCAGATGCCAGTCCCAGTCAGGCTCTAGGCAGTAGAATTGATTATCACTGCAAATACCGTCGAAACCTTGAAATGCTTTGTTGCTTTTAGATGAATTCTCGGCGATTAAATGCCTGAGCGCATGTCCTACTGCAACTAGGCGCTGGCTTATCGTGTAACGGTGGTCTTGGATCAGTTTGATAAGATAGTCTTCTAATACGTTGTAAGGGAGCTCTAATATACCCAGAAGGGATTTTTCGGGGCAGTAGTGTTTGAAACTATTGGGTTGCATGAAGGAAAATGGTATGTTATTACTATCTAATATGGGCAACGAGCTTTCGATGAAAGTGATAGGTCCACGCTGTAATGTTTTTACAGCAGTCATACAAGTCAGAAATAAAGAAAATTCAAGCTTCTGCTGCGAGGCAAAGATGTTTCGGGGATATACTTTGCAGATATCCAGCAGGTACGCTTCTCCTAGCTCAAGCTGTATTGCGCATAGGTTATTATCTGACCGGTAGGGGCACTTGCCATTATCGAGAAATCGAATACATGAACCATCTTTACCATGTAAAACACTATCCTCAAGTTTCTTTTGCCGACCAAGTTCTTCAAACTTTTTATGTAGCTTATCGTAAGATACAGCATCCACGCGGATCTTCCACTTATTAGTGCAGCATTCGCCGCACTGGGCACAGTGAAAATCTATGACATGGCTGGGTAGCCTTAGCTTTCGAGGAAGGTCTACTCCGTTCAAGGATACATACACCTCCATAGTTCTTGTTTGTGTATGATATGCTAGATGAGTAGAAACGTATCTGAATTGGATTGTCCTCTCGCAAAATAAACCTTATTTTACATTAATTGGATTTTAAGTGCATTACTTCACTCAACTTTCTTTATTTCATCCAAAATAGTATCAATACCATAGCTTATATTATCAAGGCTAACTTTACTTAGGCTAAGCTTCAAAATTCTATCATTATAATAAGTATCTATGTAATTTTCGCATATATTATTAATGATTATATTTTTCTCTGTAAGCCTCTTTATCAGTTTATCTATATCAATAACACGCAAAAATTCTCCACAGGCGAAAAAGCCGGATTTAGGGATATGCCAGCAAATATGAGGAATGGGTGCCGCTGCTACTAACTCATTAAGCAGCTTCATCTTTTTAGCATAGATTTGCCGTATCTTTTTGCGGTGCGTTTTAATCATACCGGATTTTATGTATATTTCTAACGCCCCTTGAGATAAAACCGAGGTATTTAAATCTATCCATTTTTTATACTCTGTAAAGTGCTCGGTAAGCACTTTAGGTATTACTGCTGCGGCAATTCGGAGGCCGGGTAACAATATTTTAGAAAAGGTTTTAATATAGATAACTCTGTCATTCATATCTTCATAATACAAACAATTGGCGTTATTCTGCGGCTCTAAATCACTTAAATAATCATCTTCGATGATATAAACATCATATTTATCAGCAAGGTTTAAAATTGCTTTGCGTTCATTTTTAGTTAGGCTTGTGCCTAAGGGATTATGAAACCTTGGCACAGTATAGAAAAGCTTGATGCTATTTTTGGCAAAGTGCTGTTCAAGTTCGGCTAAATCTAAGCCGGCAAAGTTTCTTGTGACTCCGTATGCTGGAAACTTACTTGCTTCCAAAAACTTTACCAGTCCATTATATGTTGGCTGCTCTACTAAAATATTAGTTTTATTATTAGGAAACGGCATAGCCGCCAAAATATGTAGTGTTTGCTTTGCGCCTGCCGTAATAAACAGATTATCCGGGTTGGAAAAAATTTGATAATCCTCCAGATGCTCTTTCATAGCTGCAGTTAGACCTAATAAGCCCTGTGGCGGAGCAAAATTAAAAAGGACATGCTGATACTTATTAATAGCCCCATTTAGACAATGCTCAATTTCCCGATAAGGGAGAGCTGTATCATCAGGGGTGGTTGAGACAAAGTTTATAGGTTTGGGGTCGACTTCAGCTTTTTTGTTATTTACCAGATAATAGCCATCCTGTGGAATAGCAAAGACTATATGCCGCTGCTGCAGCTCGGCATAAGCTCTGACTGCTGTCACCTTGCTGCACTGAAACAGTTCTGCCAGTTCACGAATAGTCGGCATGCGTTCTTCCGTCCTGACTTCGCTGTTTTCAATTTTCTTTAGCAAGTAATTTGCAATTTCCATATATTTTGGCATGACTGACCTCTTCTGTACTAGTACAACGTACAATTTTATTCGTTGTGGTAAAAAATGTTTTACTCTATAATAACCATTGTACTACGTAGTTACAAATAATTCCTGTACTAAAAGAAGAGGAGAGATTATATATGTATATTTTGATTTTAAAATATAAAAGCGAGCTTAGCGAAATTGATAACGCTCTGCCTGCCCATGTTGAATATTTGAATAAATATTATGCTCTCGGCAAATTTGTTTGTTCCGGCCCGCAAAATCCGCGCGTTGGCGGAACTATTGTATGCACAGCGAAAGACAGAGCTGAAGTTGATAATATTATTGCCGAAGATCCATTTTACGCTAAGAAGCTGACTGATTATGAAATTATTGAGTTTTTACCGACAATGTATGTTGATGAATTAAAACCGCTGCTTGGGTAACAGGCAAAAAGTTAAACCGAATACCTCCGGATGTCCCTTCAAAATACAATGTTATCTTACAGAGGGCAGGGAACTTGTTTAATGAAACATAGTCCCTGTCTTTTCGTTGCAGGAAAATAATCGGATGTAATGATTGGGAAATATATATAATAAGTCAGCCTGACCCTCTGATTCCGCTGGCGGCTAATTTATGTTGCAACTTGAAATCTACGTAAGTATAATAATAGTGTCTGCCAAAATTTTCAAATAAGGAGTGGCGTATCGTTCGTAGATTAATTTGTTTAGTAATCATGATTAATTTTTGGTTTATTTGCATACCAGGAAATTCAAATTGTTATGATGCCGGTTCCAAGCTTGAATTAAATTGGGATTACTTGACTCCAAGCGGAAATGACCGACATCTTGATACGGTATCATTACATATTTTTGAGAAAATTTCTGAAACGAAAAATAGATCTGTATATAGAGGGATTACAATCACTCGGCTACAGGGAGATATTGCTTTTGAACAACCGACTCGAAACAGTTCTGCAGTCGGCATCGGGCCTGTTTATATGATTGGCAATGAAAGAAACCTCTCTGGCAAGCTATCAGTAGCATTAGATATGAGCGGCGGATTTATCGTATATGATAAAATATTTCCGGACGGAGGCAAAAAATTTAATTTTATGTGGCGGATTGGACCTCGATTGATTTACAAAATCGATAAAAATTCTTCAGTGAATATCGGGTATATGCTAATGCATGTTTCTAATGGTTTTAAATCTCATAATCCTTCCTATGACGCCCACGGAGTTTCACTAGGATTTGTGACAAATTTTTAAATCCGGTAAAATTGTTATATACCATTAATGTGGTTAAATTTAGATTATATTGGATTTTTTAACGCTCACAGGAGATGCTATTACCTGCAAAATATCGACAAAATATAGTAATAGCAAGGCTCAGAATCTCTGAAGCCTTGCTATTGCTGTATGAATGGTTCAATATGGCTGCGACTGCCGGTTCTTTCTCTTTCAATGGGTGACAGTACCCCTTGGCTGTTCTGCAAATAAGTCAATTTTGTAATAAGTCAAGCCTGACCCTCTGATTTTGTGATTAATTAATAGGAGAAGTGTATATGACGTTAGCATACTTTCAACTGGCTTTGTCAATGGCGCTCGTGGGAGGAAATATTGCAGTAGGGAAATTTATAGTTCAAGAAGTACCTGTGTTTCTATTTTCAGAAATTCGTTTTTTTATTGCATTGATTTTTTTAATTCCATTATTGAAATGGAAGGGACAGGAAAACATAAACTATACTCAAAGTAACTTAAGTTACTTATTTCTGCAAGCTTTTTTTGGCGTTTTTTTATTTAGTATTTTAATGCTATATGGAGTTAAACTAACCACGGCTACTTCAGCAGGGATTATTACAAGTACAATTCCGGCAGCTATAGGCATATTGTCCTTCGTTTTTTTAAAGGAAAAACTTTCGATGAAGCAAGTTGTTTCAATTTCTCTTGCTGTAATTGGCATTTTGCTTACTACTTTTCAAGGAATTTCTACAAGAGAAGGAAGTACATTATTAGGGAATATACTTGTAATAGGTGCTGTAATATCGGAGGCTCTATTCACAATCTATGCAAAAAAGCTTGCAGGTGTTTTGACACCTCTGCAGATGGCAGTGGGCGTAAATTTTATCGGCTTGCTTTTGTTTTTTCCTTTTGCAGTCAATGAGGTTTTAAGGTATAGTTTTAGTAATATTAATAATGTTACTTGGATTATGATTATCTATTATGCGATAACTGCAAGCGTATTGTCATTTATCTTATGGTATCGTGGAGTTGAAAAAGTTAATGCAAACGTAGCAGGGCTATATACTGGAGTTATGCCAATAGCAGCAACAATTGTTAGTGGAGTTTTTCTAGATGAGTATTTTGGGTTTAAGCATTTACTTGGAATGATTTGTGTGCTTGGAGCCATTTATTTAGGGACTAAAGAGTCTATAAAACAGAAAAAGCACGATACTGCAAAAAGTAGCTGCCAAGAGTGCAACTTAGGCAGCTAAATATAAGTAGTGGGTTATATTATAGTTTGGCTGGGGTAGCCCCTTCAATATGCCTCGACAGGCGAGGACGATCAGGTAGGTGTTGGTAATAGTGGGGTTTGGATTGCATAGGCTGATTGGAGAAGAAACTCAATTCTCAATTGAGCATCGGTTGCTTAATATAGTATTAATTTTTGGCTTTATTATAGCTGTATGGAGCGCTATCACCAATTATCTGCTTAATTTAGATTTTTTGCTTGTGTTGACCTGCATAATTGGCAGCGTTATTATAGCAGGCTTGTACTATTTGTCTGTTGTAAGGAAAAAGTATGCACCTGCTGTGCTTCTTTTGATAAGCACAGTTTTTATTATTACTCCGATAGCATGGATTTTTAATGGGGGAATTTCCGGGAGTATTCCCTTTTATATAATATTGTTTTCCACGATGGGGGCAACTGTATTTTTCGGTCTTAAAAGAATCGTGGTAATCGCTTATTATATTACAATATCGAGTGCTCTTATATTTTTTGAATATACCTATCCTTCTATTATTATCGGTTACTCCAGTAATGCTGAAAGATATATTGACATTTTAATAGGATTAACAACTACTGTAATTGCCAATACAACAGTTATTGTGATAATTCTAAAGCATTATAACCAAGAACATGAAAAAGCTAAAAAATATTTGATGCAAAGCCAACAGGCCCAGGAAAACTTATTGTATGTAAGCTACCATGATGCCTTGACTGGGCTTTATAACCGGACGTATTTTGAAAGGGAAGTAACCGAAACTGCTTGTCCGAGAGAAAGTGGAATTGGCGTATTTGCAGTAGATGTAGACAGGTTGAAATTTATTAATGATACATTAGGTCATGAGCAAGGGGATGCCATGCTGGTTCGTGCGGCAAACGCCCTTAACGCGTCATTTGAAGAAAATAGTATTATTGCAAGAATTGGTGGGGATGAATTTGCTGTTATAGTTAGCGGGGTTACTATGAATGATATGGAGGTCATGTATAAACGTATTCACGATAGCATTCAGATGGAAAATGAAAATTTTGCTGGAGTTGCCATTCCGTTAGAGATGTCGGTTGGTTACGCCTATTCTATCGGTACCGATAAGTCAACACGCGAGCTATTGCGTGATGCCGATAATAAAATGTATCGAGAAAAACTATATCGCAAGGCCGGTACTGAGGGCTCGATAATGCAGACTGTTAAAAATATGTTATCGGCGCGGGATTATGATACTGGGGTTCATAGTGATAGATTGCAGAGCTTAATAGCAAGTTTTGCAATCGCAGCAGGTATACCGGGGTCGGCGATTGCTGATCTTCAATTATTTGCCGAGTTTCATGATGTTGGCAAGATTGGCGTTCCTGACCGCATTCTGCATAAGGCTGGATTGTTAGCCCAAGAAGAGAGAGAACAGATACAACGGCATTGTGAAATCGGCTATCGCATTGCTCAGGCATCTACTGATCTCTTACCTATTGCGGACTGGATATTAAAACATCACGAGTGGTGGAACGGTAAAGGCTATCCCCTAGGAATTAAGGGGGAGGCAATTCCCTTAGAATGTCGTATTGTTGCCATAGCCGATGCCTATGATGCTATGGTTAGCGACCGACCTTATCGAAAGGCCATAAGCCATGAAGCCGCAATTGCAGAGTTGAAGAGGTATGCTGGCGTTCAATTTGACCCCGCGTTAGTACAAATATTTACTACGATTAATTGTAATCATTAGCAGTTTCTTAAACCACGTCTGGCAGGGGGGCAAGTCTCTTCAGTTACAACTGATTTGATTTCGCGTTCGGTGTAGACTGCACTTATCGCCAAGGAGAGGTAATCCTATCAAAAAAGGCGATAACTAAACCGACTACCAATAATATTATTATGATTGCAATAATTGTCATAGCTTCCTCCTTGGTAGCTACTCCGATAAGGAGTCATAAACGTTTTGATTGGACGTTATGGCAGGCTCATCACGTAAGTGTGGGTTAACTTTGTTTTCAGTAATTATGGCATCCATAGTCTTACTGGCAGAAGTAAGTTTTATGGATGCTTTAGTAGTAGTCCGGAATTTTAGATAAGAGCCATTTGCTCTATAAGTCATAATTATCGCCTCTATTCTTATTTTCCAATTGATTAGTCCGGCATAAAGCATGAATTCTAATCATAGAATGTACAAGCAGTAACTGAGCGACTCAGTTAGTACATTATTGCTTGGGGGTTAGAGATTCATGCAAAAGTTTATCCGGTTACTTATTATAGTGGCACTATTATTTGTGGTGACCTACGGCGAGGGTAGCGAACCTACCAATTCCTTAGTATCAGAAACCTATACCGTGAAATGCGGTGATACCCTTTGGGATATTTCTCAACAGTACATAGTAAAAAACACCTATGGGCCGCGTGAAATTCGCGAGTTCTATCATGGAATTATTGAGTTAAATTATGATTTGTTTGCAGGTAGGATGCCAGGCGAAATCCACCCCGGTGACAAGATCAAAATCAATTATTTTGTGAAGGAGTGATAATCGGGCATCTTGTGGATTTGTAGCGGTGACTCTCCAGTATCTTTATTATTAATGAGGACACGGTAAATAGGTATGTATAGGGAACCTCCTAAAAGCTTTTTTGATATAGTGTGAACGGAAACAGAAGTTTTATTACTGGATTACCGGCAAAAGATAAGCGTTTGAATTCAGATAGAAATAAACAACCTTAGTCTATGTTTGACTAAGGTTGTTTTGATAGTCTTATTGATTCCGTTCTTTCATCTTTTGCCATTCCTCCCTAGCGAGAAAGCTATCTTCGACATTGCTTTCCATCTCCAAGAACAGCTTATAAGGCACGCTGAAAGAAAGAATATCCTTGTTTACTTGTTTCCGGGCAGAAATATCGATTAGTCCAATGACCGCCTTGGGATTATCCTTCTTTCCTTCGTTAAGTGGGATAATGCAAATGCTGTGGCAGCCTGCACACCAGGGGATCATAACGTTTTCACCACCATGTCTGGAGAAATTCGTCAATGTTACCAAAGCTGAAATTTGATCCGGGGTGGCCAAAAAAATCACGACTTCCGGTTTTTCATCCGGCAAAAGTTTTTGTAGAGGTTTAAATACTACATATTCAGTGGGAACGTCATAATAGGGAAGAGCGTCTATAAAGGATTTTGCGAATTCTGGATTTTTTTTATACGCTTCACCTTGGGTGAGTTTAGCCCAGTTTCTTATAATCTGCTTGCCTGCTTCACTTTCGCAGAATTCTTGATTTCCTGTGGAGAGAAAATATTCGATGCCTCCCGGAAAATCCTTATAGGTGTTACCGAATCCGAGACCGGTGCCGCCGCCGATACATCCAGCTGTCTTACGATCAAAAACGGCTGTTTTGCCATTGGCAGCAGCCTGTAGCATGGATACCACACAACCCCAGCGACCTTCTTTGAACTGAAGCGCCCCCGCGGGTTTTTGGTTGGTGAATAGTATGGCTACAGGACTAGACTTTAGGTTAATGGCCTCGGCAATCTTGCTTTTCATATAAATCACCTCTTATATTTAATAAACCTACATGAACGGTTTTGTTCCTACACTATTTTCTATATGTAGCTAAAAATCAATAAAAAAAATTATTCATTGATATAGAATATAAAAAGAAGCAACGGTGTGTTATAGACAATTGCAGAGGGTATTACAGCCCAATGCTTTCTATAAACTAGTGCTTGTATAATTCCGTAAAAACCTAATAATCCAAGAGCTGCTAACGTTATTATGTACGACTGAGGTATTAGTGCTGCCATTATGAAAATAATTCCGATCCCTAACATAGCATATGCTTTTACAACAAAATGACCATCAGATAGTTCTTTTGGTATTTCGCCATGCTGTCTTTTGGCAGATTGGGCTATTTTTGCTTTTGAGCCTCTTGTAAGATGAAATAGGTTAGAAATGATTTCAAAGCTGCCAAAAATAAAAAGAAATATAAAGAACGCGCTCATATTTTTTTGCCCGCTTGCGAGGATAAATTGCTAATAATTCTTGTTAGAAAATTCTTAAGCTGAAAGTGTTCTGTTTCGCTAAAACCAGTAAGTGCTATTTCTGTTACTTCTATACTAAGCTCATCTAATTGAGATACTAATTCATTCGCTTTTGAAGTTAAATGAATTATTTGAGAACGTCTATCAGAAGGATTAGGAGAACGAAATACAAATGCTTGCTTAGTAAGTCTATCGATTACTCCGGATACCGTTGGTCTGTCCAGCTGAAGGCGGCTGGAGATAGCAGCAGGTGTGAGATTGTCGGTATTAGCGTTGCAAAGATTCTGTTCATGTAAATCTTTTATAATGGCCCACTGGGTAGTTGTAAGTCCATATTCCTTAAGTTTATCGTTAAATTCCCATCTAAGTAGACGGGCAGATGTATTTAGTAAATACCCGGTTTTCTCTCTAATATTTTCCATATAGAACTCCCTTGACTATATAGTTAGTATACTAACTATTAGTATACTAACTATATGAAGGGGCGTCAAGGTAATAATTTTACGAAGGGAATCTGTTAACTTAAGTCCAGGCAGGTCATGAAATCAATGAAGGCCTTTGCAGCATTGGTAAGGTATCTATTGGGATTCCAGGCCAGGACAATTTGAAAATATATGGGCTGAGATAACGGACAGCTGTAGATGGTAGAATACCTTCTGGCAATAGCATCAAAGAGAAAGGAAATGCCTACTTCCAATTCGACCAAACTGACGATGGTTTCGATTTGGCTGGACGAGAATACGATGTTGGGGGTAAAGTTATGTTTTTTACATTCTTCAATGACTACCTTGCGGTTGTAGGTGTCTTCTTTTAACAAGATAAACGGTTGATCTCGTAGTTTATTAAAGGCAATGCTTGGCAGGTTGCTCAGCGGATGGTGGGGAGGTAAACATACGTGGAGTTGTCCGGCGGTAATGGGGCATGTTTCCAAAAAGGCTGATGTGTTTGACTGCGTTATAATACCGATATCAATTCTGTTTTGTTCAATTAATTTCTGGATTGTCAACGAACCTCCTTCTACCGCTGTGAGTTCAATGTGGGGGTACTGCTTGCGAAATTGGGCAAAGATCTGCGGGAAGAGGAAAAAGCCAATCATAGGTGGGATGCCTATTTTGATGGAACCCTTTGGCTGCAAACGGAGATCTTTTATTTCGTTTATCGAATCACTAATCTGCGTTAGAATTATATTTGCCCGTTGAAGAAAAATCTGACCCTCGGTAGTAAGTGCTATCTGTCGTTGTGTTCGGCGAAACAACTGGACGCCAAGTTCTTCCTCCAGCTTCTGGATGGCGATAGATACAGATGGTTGAGCGACATGCAATTCTTCGGCCGCTTTGGATATGCTATTTAGACGACAAGTCATCTGAAAATATTCTAATTGGCGAATTTCCATAGTGAGTCCTCCGGCATATAGTATATAACTATATTAACATAGATATCTTATATTTTAAATTAATATATTATTGGGATATACTGTAGTTAAACAGAGCATTGAATTTTAATGAGGTGAAGGTATGGAAAACAAGGTGATTGTAAGAAACCATAAGGAGCGTTCTAGTACTAAGCCGGGATTATATAGCGAGTTTGGTTTTTTCGGAAAAAAACATGAGCAGGCGTTGAGCGCAGCGCAAGAGCTGCTAAGTAAGGCTGAAACTTCGGGTACAACGATTTATGATTCTTTACACTGTGGAAAGCTGGCCCGACTGATTACCTATATTAAAAATGGCAGTGCTTTTGCACTACTGTGGATCAGCTGTTACTCAGAATATGTATTAGCATAAACTGCAGTAGCCAAAGATTTGTGTTTCCGCCGGCACAACTGAAAGAAACCGTAGACGCGAGTCGCCGGTTTCCTTTGGGAGAGTTTGTTACTAGTCCGTAAGCATCTTGCTTGCGGATTTTTGTTTTGCTGGGGCTTGACTTCAATCACTGCTGTAGGTCGCGATATGTTTTTGTAACAATAAAAGCCCTTGGCGAATTCCAGCCGCATCCAGGTGACCATAACCCAAGGCCAGTTTTGACAAGTGGACGCCTTTGCAGATGCTGTGATAGTCCACTGGTGTGACATGAATTCCCTGTTGCTTTCCGAGTTGGGCAAAGTTATGATCAAAGTGCTTGCCGGGGAACTCCAGTACCAGATGCAGCCCGGCTGCATCACCCCAGGGCAACCATGTCTTCCCAAATAGTTCCTCCAGTGTTTGGAGCAAGGTTTGACGACGCTGCCCATAGAGGCGGCGCATTTGCTGAACATGCCTGTCCAGTTTGCGGTTATGTAGATATTCTGCAAGGGCAGCCTGCTCGAACGGGGGATTTTGGACATCGTTGTGGGTACGCAAATAACGCCAGCGATTGTGCAGTTGAGCAGGCAGGACTACATAGCCGATACGTAGTGCAGGAAACAGGATTTTGCTGAAAGTGCCTACATAAATAACCCGCTCAGCGTCCATGGAATACAGCGGCGCTACCGGTGTGCCAGAGTAACGAAACTCACTGTCATAATCATCTTCAATGATAAAAAGATCATTATCCCTCGCAAATCGTATGAGCTCGGTGCGGCGATTTGCCGGAAGAATTCCCCCGAGGGGAAACTGATGCGAGGGGGTCACATATACCGCGCAAGCTCCCTTTCCCTGTAGATATGCGGTTTGCATGCCAAGTTTATCCACTGGTATAGGCCGGATTTTGAACTTCTTTTCCTGTAATACCCGCAGCATTCCCATATGGCAGGGATCTTCAACAAGAATTTCCTGATTTTCGCCAGATAATAGACCTCCAAGCAAATAGAGGGCTTGGGTAGCTCCGGCAGTAATGAAAATATCCTGTGGCTCAACGCTAAGTCCTCGGCTCCTAAGTAGCCACGCCGCAATTTCCTCTCGAAGGAGCGGCAAGCCATCAGGACCGGAATAACCCCAGTGGTCAGGGGCAAAATCCTCGGCAGCCTTACGCAGCAATTGTAACCACAAGTGCCGGGGAAAACGCCGAAGATCAGGCCGGCCTGTCCGGAAATCGGCTAGATACTCATAGGAAGGCCTTGTTGTTTGCTGCGAATTCCCCTGGGAGGGTGTAGATTTTTCTAAACATAGACCGTCAGCTACCCGGGTTGGGGAACCTGGGCGGCTTACCGTGTAGCCTTCGGCCGATAACATCTCATAGGCTTCATAAGTAGTATTGCGCGATACCGCTAGTTGTTTAGCCAGCTCCCGGGTAGACGGCAGCAGTTCACCGGGCTGCAACTGGCCTGTAGTCATTTGTTCGCGCAGCAATTGGTAAATCTGTCGTGCCAAAGATATTTCACTGTGGCGTTGCAAGACTATTCCCAACATATATCCTCCAACTGGCTCTATAAAAGTAGTCTTAAACTGGTTCTGATGCCAGGCCGGTTTATCTGCTACTATTATACCATAGTGGTAAATTATTGTAATTCATATAGTGGATTGGAGCGATACGAATGGAACGTTATGCTGGTGTGGTATTCTTGTTGGGAGCCTTTACTTTGGCGGGCACTTCCGTAATAGCAGGCCGATTTGTTGTAGCAACACTAGGAACCTTTACGATTACAGTGGGAAGCTTATTTTTTGCCTTAGCGGGTTTACTGCCGCTTTGCAGTCAAAAACTGCGCCAAAGCATCTGGCAGATAACAAAAGGAGAGTGGGCGTTTCTGTTCATTCAAGCTTTGTTCGGTATCTTCATGTTTCGGCTGTTTTTATTACAGGGATTATTACGGACGAGCGCAGGTGAAGCCGGGATACTCACCGGCGCAACACCGGCAACTACGGTACTTTTGGCCTGGCTGTTCTTGCGAGAACCACTAGATAAGGTACGATTTCTCGGCATATTCAGTACGATTATCGGTATTGTTGTGCTTCAGGGAATTTTTTCGCCTGACATTGTATTTTCTCAGGAGCATATAATTGGCAATGTATTGGTATTGGGCGCGGCAGTGTGCGAGTCGATATTTAACATACTTTCCCGCATTAGCAGCATAAAAGCGGCAGTGCGTTCAGAGCGGACACTTGAGCCCATTGTTCAGACTACACTGGTAGTAGCAATCGCCTTGGTGCTTTGTCTTGCTCCGGCGCTGACAGAACAGCCGCTGACTGCGCTGCTATCGCTCAGTATAACCGGCTGGGTGGCCTTAGTCTGGTATGGCCTGTTTGTCACGGCGCTAGCTTTCATTTTCTGGTATGCTGGTATCAAACGCTGTGATGCCTCGGTAGCGGCAGCTTTTTCGGGTATGATGCCTTTTACGGCGCTCATTCTATCGGTAGTGTTATTAAACGAGCAGCCTGGCTGGCAGCAGTGGCTGGGAGGGCTGCTGGTGGTGTTTGGTATGGTGTTAACCGGTCTGGAAGTGCGCACTGAAGCGCCACACGCAAGCAACTGTGCAAGTAGCTGATTACTCAGCTGCTGCACAAGAACTGAGTAAGACAATAGTTGAATTTGTCAGACTCATCGCTAACTAGCCCATGGCCGCTAAATTCAAAGGGTATTAGTCTTGAGTTTGAAATATTTTGGTGGGTTATTTCGGCATTGGCAAAGGCGACGATTTGGTCATGAGTAGCGTGAAATATTGTGGTTGGAACAGAGATCTGCGGTATATCTCTCCGTAAATCTTCATCGCGAAGCGATTTGGCTAAGCTGGCAGTCGCATGACCAGCGGCTTCTAAGCCAAGACTGCCAAACCAATTTAAAAACTGGGGACTTACGTTATTTGCAAAAAATTTCTTGCCAAATTCACTTAGCATTTTAGGCCTGTCGGTATATGTTTGGCAAATGAGTTTATTTACCTCCGCAACAGGCAGACTGTACGGATAATCCGGGCGCTGGGTAAAGACAGGAACGGCGGCAGATACCAAAGCGAGTTTTGAGATGCCATAACCTGAATACCGGCTCATATATCTAACAGCGATAGCTCCTCCTACAGAGAAACCTACGAGCATTATATTGTCAAGATCAAGGGTTTCAATAACACAGTTTAGGTCGTCTGCCAGATTGTCATAACAGTAGCCTTCCCAGGGTTTATCCGATTTGCCGAACCCTCTTATATCTATTGCTATGCAGCGAATTCCGTATTTGGGGAGCTGATTGAACTGATACTCAAACATCTTGTGATTGGCCGGCCAACCATGAATAAAGAGAACGGTTTGTTCGCCGGCAGGGTTCAAATCTTCAACGAAAATCCTGACACCTGGTTCTACCTCAACATAGGGCATGTTGTTTCACCCACCTACATTTTATTGAACATACTACTATATGGTATGTTTTTTTACATAAAAGGTGAGTTTAGCTTTTTAGCAGGTCAAAGTCGATACACAATATATAATGAGTGCCATTGTAAGCCTGAAAGATGATAGAGCCGGTAACACAAGGATGACCATTTGCGAGGGAGATATAGGGTTCACTTATGTAGCTTTCGAAGCCTGAATGAATATAGAGGTAATATTCTTTTAATGATTGATCAGATCCCTTGCAGTCTGGATGAAACATCCTATGACGAATTCCATCATCATCATTTACATACGATTTGATAGTGTCGGTTATCTGCATCCCATTACTATCTAATAGGTAGAAGCACTGGACACAGGTTTGATATTTTGCAATTTCATCCAGTTTCATTTCGAAATGTTCAGGGTAAATACAAGATAGTTTTTCTTTAACTGCCTCTAATATATCGTTGTAGAAGTTTCTTGCTGAGGACATGTTCTGGATTTTTTTTACCATGGAGCTGCGATAGGAGAAGCTTAGCAGGTGCATTTTTTTTGAGATCACACGATGTAAGTTGTTAGTAAAAGGCGCTGGATAAGCGATGTAATATCCCTGAAGAAAGTCAGCGCCAAGTTCAAGACAGGTTACAGCTTCGTTATGAGTCTCAACCCCCTCCGCTATAATCAAAGCCCCTGTTTTTTTAGCGACAAAAACCAAAGCCTTAAATAATTCCTGTTTGTAGTAATCGTTACTGATGTCTTTAATTAGCCCACGGTCAATCTTGATAATATCAGGGCGGACTTGCAGGATTCTATCCAAATTGGATGAATCACTTCCCATGTCATCCAGGGCGATTAAAAAGCCGTATTGTTTATGAAGCTTAATAAACCTAGTTAAACTATCAATATCCCGAACTTTAGATTCAATAACCTCTATAACTATCGATGTTGGGCGCAAGCCTAGTTGGTTAACGGCTTTTATTAGATAACCCGAACCGACTACTCCTTCATCAAGGATTGAAGTATTAAGATTGAGAAATAAAAAGCTATCGCTTCCTTGCGCTGAAATTGATTTAAAAGTTTCGAGTGCCTTTTCGCGGCAGAGCCTATCAAGTTCAACGCTTCTGCCTGTAGTGGCTGCCTCTATGAACAAGGTTTGAGGCATAATAATAGCATTATCTGGGCTTACGCCCCGCGATAGAGCTTCAAGCCCGATAACTCCTTGTTTCCTTATCGATACGATAGGCTGAAAGTGGGTTTGGATAGTTCTGTGCCTTAGTACACACTCCAAATTGATATTCTCATCATATAACATCAAGATTACCTCAATCCTTCTCTATACCATTTAAAATAAAATGGACAATCTCCACACACATTGCGCGGAGATTGTCCACTTTGACAAGATATATAGATATTACAATGCATGTATAAATTAGTCAAGCTATAAATGAGCGAAATTTCCTTAGATCATGCCCAAACAAGTTGACATTTCAACTAAGTTTCAATAAAATAGAAGTATCTCGTTTCATACCATAGAAACTTAAAGAGTGGGTGATGCATTGACAATATATGAAGGTCTACATTCATTTGTTGCTACCGGAGATAACTATGAGAGCGGTTTGAAAAGCAAAATACTCCGAGAGGTGGGAACGGTAGCACGCTGTATTCAATCGATTAGCGATATCACCTATCGGGAATTTAAACTGCAGAGAGGTCAATTCATTTTTCTAACGCGTATCTGTGAACAGCCAGGTATTAACCTAATTGACCTGTCCAATGTACTTAAAGTGGATAAGACGACAACGACTAAAGCTATACAAAAACTTTTCGAAGAAAATTATGTGCAGCGAATACGAGACACTACCGACAAACGGATGTGGCATTTGTACCCGACAGATAAGGCCGTCAAGATCTACCCGTTTATTATTAATGAAGAAAACAAACATATTGGTGCCTGTTTTGCCGGGTTTAGTCCAGAAGAACAGGAAATAGTCTGCGACTTAATGAAGCGGATGGGCGAGAATATTGAGCAGAATTGGAAAGCCTTGAAGAGTAGTCAGTCTACAGCTTGTAAGTGTACTGAATAGCGGAAGAAGCGGAGGAGGAAGGGTATGGAAGGTATAGCAATAAAAAAATATCAGGAAAATTATAAAAATGAAATCATTGACCTGATTTTGGATATTCAATGCAAGGAGTTCAATATTCCCATTACGCGGGAGGAGCAACCCGATCTAGGAGATATTCCTAGCTTTTATCAAACCGGGTCGGGGAATTTTTGGGTGGCAGTCTGCGATGACAAGGTGGTAGGAACAGTAGCACTACTGGATATCGGCAATAACCAGGTGGCCTTACGAAAGCTATTTGTAACCCCGGCATATCGGGGAAGCCTATATAATACCGCAAAGCTACTGGTGAGTTCGTTGCTTGAATGGGCAGGCGAACATAAGGTGGAAGAGATTTTCCTAGGCACGACAGCCAAATTTTTGGCCGCCCATCGTTTCTATGAGAAAAACGGGTTCACCGAAATAACTAGGCAAAACTTACCGGAAGCTTTCCCCATCATGAAAGTTGACACCAAGTTTTATTATTACCGAGTACATGCAGAGCACGATAGGGGAGCAGATATACAAACAGACAGTATATAAACAGATACTATAGAACCGAAAAGTAAGTGCTTGTAAAAGAGTGTATTGTTCTCTATTATTATAATAGGAAGTAGAAACATGGGAGATACTGAAATCCATGTTTACTGGTAAAGGAGAATGGTATGGATAAGTCAAAAGTTTTCTTTACGAATTTGCGGACAGCTCCCAAGATGAGTTTGTTACAGAAGCTAGCGCAACTTGTTAAAAAAGCCGGGATAGAAGAGATTGATTTCAAAGATAAGTTTACGGCGATAAAAATACACTTTGGTGAGCCAGGCAATCTTGCTTTTCTCAGACCTAATTTTTCCAAGGTAATTGTTGACGTAATCAAAGAACAGGGTGGCAAAGTGTTTCTTACCGACTGCAACACCCTGTATGTAGGTAGGCGTAAGGATGCTCTGGAACATATGGATGCAGCTTATGAAAACGGCTATAATCCGTTTGCGACCGGTTGCCAGATTATTATTGGCGATGGGTTAAAGGGAACCGATGAAGCCTATGTTCCCGTGCCGTGTGGCGAATATGTTAAGGAGGCTAAAATTGGGCGGGCGATAATGGACGCTGATATATTCATTAGCCTGAACCATTTTAAGGGGCATGAGCTTACCGGCTTTGGCGGTGCATTGAAAAATATCGGGATGGGCTGTGGCTCAAGAGCCGGGAAAATGGAGATGCATAGTGATGGTAAGCCTAAAGTGAAAAGTAAAGTTTGTGTAGGGTGCAGCGTCTGCGAAAAGATTTGTGCGCATACGGCAATAGCGGTTGCCGATAAGAAGGCGCAAATTGATCATAACCGCTGTGTTGGCTGCGGCCGGTGTATTGGCGTCTGCCATGCTAACGCCATTGTTGCGGCCTGGGATGAATCCAATGATATTCTCAATCGGAAAATGGCCGAGTATTCTTGGGCGGTATTACAAGGCAGACCGCATTTTCATATTAGTTTAGTTGTCGATGTAGCACCATTCTGCGATTGCCATGCTGAAAATGATGTGCCGATAATTCCTGATATTGGCATGTTTGCTTCGTTTGACCCGGTAGCGCTGGATATGGCTTGTGCCGATATGGCTAACCAAGCTCCGGTTATTGCCGGCAGCTACTTGGCAGAACAATTGCAAAACCAAAACTGTGACTGTGC
Source organism: Bacillota bacterium (assembly GCA_023443285.1). Taxonomy (GTDB): domain Bacteria; phylum Bacillota; class Negativicutes; order Sporomusales; family Sporomusaceae; genus Sporomusa. The sequence continues at coordinate 31,990 of JAEZVB010000029.1, read as the reverse complement.
TAACCATGATCATTTCCGGGCTACACATCCAGAAACCAATTGGCTTGAATGTTTGGATCATGCTGAAAAAATTGGTATTGGCACTAAGGCCTATGAACTTATTGAAATTTAGCAGGGTGGTGAGATCAAACGGGTACACAGTGGCAGCAACGCATAAAACAATTACATAAAAAGCGGTGGATCATTTGGGTTCCGTTGGCCTTGGCATTTATGACGGCATACTTCCATCGTACGGCGACCGGGGTAATGGCTGATAGCCTGATGAGCGAGTTTTCTATTACGGCAGCATCAGAACTCGGTATTTTATCCTCGCTTTATTTCTATGTATATGCTGCTATGCAGATGCCGGCAGGTATTCTGATGGACACCTATGGGCCAAGGCGTACAGTCAGTATCGCCATGCTGGTGGCAGGCATTGGGTCAGTCATTTTCGGTTTGGCGCAGGGTATGACGGGAATATACCTGGGGCGTATTCTGGTTACCATGGGTATTAGTGTGATCTATGTTGGGATCGTCAAGATCTATGTCGAATGGTTTCGCTTGCGGGAATTCGCCACGATGTCAGGAATTATCGTGATTGTGGCGAATATGGGCTCGCTTATATCGGCAACGCCGTTAGCCTTCGCGGTAGATGCAATAGGTTGGCGTTTTTCCTATTTGCTTATTGCCGCCTATACGCTGGGGATGGGAGCGCTTTGCTGGTTGTTGGTACGGGACAAGCCGGTAGATGTCGGACTTCCCTCAATAGACGAGGTGGAGAGGCAAGAGGGGCGGGAAGGCTGTACATTGCCTGAGGTGACTCTCGGGGTGAGGGAAAGTGTTACGCAAGTTCTCAAAAACCCCAACACCTGGTGGCCGTTTCTGGTGGCCTGCGCGGTGTATGGTGTCTTTATGTCGTTTATGGGCATTTGGGGAGTGCCTTATTTTATGCAGATACATGGACTGAGCCGGGTAGAGGCATCCCAATTTATCATGCTTATGGCAATAGGCAATATGATTGGAGGCTCTACCATTGGTTTTACCTCTGACAAAGTAGGACTCAGGAAAAAGCCATATACACTCATTACCGCGTTTTTTCTAGGTATGTGGCTGATTCTAACCTGCTGGAGTGGCGGCAAACCGCCATTATCCGTGTTGTATATGATTAGTTTGGGTATCGGCATAGGAACTTCGGGAATTACCTTAGGAGTTGCCTGTACCAAAGAGGTAAACGCACCCCAGGCAGCCGGGGTTGCGGCCGGGATAGCCAATTCCGGACCTTTTGTGGGAGCAGCCCTTATGCAACCGGCATTCGGCTGGGTGCTAGATAGGTATTGGCAGGGAGTTACCGAAAACGGGGTGCGGATGTATCCTCTCGAGGCATTTCAAAGCGCGTTTTGGCTTTGTGCCGCGGTCTTAGTGTTTGGCCTGCTGTGCAGTTTGATGATACGTGAGACCAATTGCTGTAATATATGGGCTGAACAGAAGCTAAGTGAGGAACAGACTCGGTTAAATAACACGTAATAGTTAACTCCCTCCGGGAAATGACCGGAGGGAGTTTCTTTACCTTGGATCCTGGCGTGAGAGGTATTCTAAAAAGCGCTTCTGGGTATAGTAGGGATATCATAATGCTGTTAAGAGGATTGGAGAACGATGAAGCGAGATTGCCAAGATAGGGAAAGCTTGTTTGCCAATATTCAATATAAACTGCGAAATCTTCGATCATTAATTAACCATGCTCAGGAAGCCGAATCCGATACGCAGGTTATTGTCAATAGTCTGCGCGATACCTATAAATTCCCGGAAAGTTACCTGCTTGATAACGATATTGATGCCAATCTGAAACATATCAGAGAAATAGTGAATCCCAGTGATGATATTTACGTTAGAGAGTTTACCATTACTGCACTGGGGTTAAGGGCGGCTATCGTTTTTGTTGAGGATATGATTGACGGAGAATCTATCAGTCAAAATATCCTTAGCCAGCTGCAATCGCCAATGTTGAGTGAAAACTGTATAGAAACCAGTCAGCTTATGAAATGCCTTCGCTCTTCCCTGACAGCCGCAACCGTTAATGTTTCGACTGATATGGCAGAAATCATTAAACGATTATTATCAGGTGAAACGGTACTATTTGTTGATACCAATGCCGCGGCCGTAATTATTAGTACCCGCAAGCTAGAAAATAAGGCGATTAGCGAACCGGCGGGTGAAACATCTATCCGGGGTTCGCGGGTGGCTTTTACTGAGAGTTTGGGTGTAAATATCACATTATTGCGCCGGCATCTGGTCAATCCCAATTTTATTGTGAAAAAAATGGCGATTGGCGTGCGCTGTGAAGTTAATGTCGCCTTGGTCTATTTCCGGGGTATTGCCAATCCCAATCTGGTTTACCAGGCTGAGCAGCGGTTAAAAAGACTAAAGGTAGATGTAATAGGAAGCGCAGGTCTGGTTGAGAACTTGATTAATGATCATCCTTTCTCTCCCTTTCCCACCATCTACGCCACTGAACGTCCAGACAAAATATTAGCCGGAATGTTGGAAGGGAGAATTGCCATCATGATAGACGGCACTCCCTTCGCTTTATTGGCGCCGGCAACCTTTGGCGATTTTATGCAGGCTGGTGATGATTATTACGATAATTGGATGGTTGGTTCATTGCTGAGATTAACTCGGTACTTGGCAGCCTTTTTTGCAATAGTTACGCCTGCGTTATATGTTGCTACGACAACCTTCCATCCCGGATTAATTCCTACGCCATTGACGCTGACAATCGCAGCAGCCCGTCAAGGCATACCCTTCCCTGCTTTGGTGGAGGCGCTGGTTATGGAAATAATATTAGAGATTCTCCAGGAGGCAGGAGTAAGAATGCCCAAAACAATCGGACCGGCCGTGTCCATTGTTGGCGGTCTGGTTCTAGGTGATGCCGCCGTACGGGCGGGGTTAATCAGTGCCCCGATAGTTGTGGTTATCTCTTTTACCGCCATTGTTTCTTTTGCGGTGGGCAATTACCGGATATCATTGCCGCTGCGCTTTTTTAGGGTACCGCTAATGATGGCGGCGTCTGTTCTCGGTATATTCGGCGTAGTAATGGGTTTAGTGGCCATTATAGTACATCTCAGTATGCTGGAAAGCTTTGGCGAACCCTATCTTGCTCCGTTTACACCTAAAAACAGTTTTCGGTTGAGTGATTTGAAAGATTCTATTGTTGTTGCGCCGCCTGTAGCTATGAAAACAAGGCCGGGCTATCTGGAACCGGGTGACAGCGAAAAATTGGGCGATAAGAATGGGTAATAATCGTAAGAATACACGTTCAACGATTTCTCCGCTGCAAATTGCTATTATGTATTTTACGACTGCTTTTGGCGCCGGTATTTTGACATTACCCCGCAGCGTCGGAACGATAGCGCGGGAGGATATGTGGCTGTCGGTGATTTTGGGCGGCTTGGCTATAGGCTTCTCCCTGTGGTGTGCCGTAACCTTATGCCGATATTTTCCGAATGCTACTGCAATAGAATATCACTCTTCACTGCTTGGACCGATAGTAGGACAGCTGGTTAATATGATTTACCTAATGAGTATTATTCTTTCAGGAGCGGCGGCATTACGCTCATTTTCAGGTGCGTTAAAACTTTTTCTATTTGAAGCGACCCCACCGTGGATCATTCTATATGTCTTCTTAGGTGTTGCTGCCTATGCAGGGCAATACGGTATTGCTCCGCTTATCCGCATGCAGCAGTTCATTTTGATGGCTATTGCCCCTACTGCAATATTTCTTATGTCTCTTGGTTTTCTTCGGGTTGAGACTAAGCATTTTCAGCCTTTTTTAGTGGGAGGTCTTATGCCTGTACTCAAGGGGATTGTGCCTAGCTGGTTTGCTTATGCTGGCCCAGAGCTAATTACCGGCCTGGCATTTCCTTTTATTACCCCCAAAAAAAAGGTTATTAAGGCAGGGCTCTTGACTGTCGCTGTTTTAACAGTCATTTATACTATCTATACCGTTATTGTTCAGGGTATTTTGGGGGTAGAGGAAACTATTGTAACCGTATATCCCACGATTATCGCCTATCGTGAAGTAAATATTCCGGACACCTTTATCGAGCGGATTGATGGCTATGGGCTGATATTACAGATTGCTTTATATTTTTTGTCACTGGCCAATTTGCTGTATTTTTCAGCTTTTGGTTGTTCACGGCTGATGAAACTAGAGTATAGCAGGCCGGTTATCGTCTTCTTGGTGCCTGTTTTTTATTTTATTGCGATGCTGCCCCAGAGCATCGAACAAATTAATTCATTTAATCGGTTCGTCAATAATTTGGTGATTTTCGGGGGACTATTCATCTTGCCCTTATTACTCATTATTGCCAAGCTGCGCAAGGCAGGAAGGGGCTCATGATGTGGTTACTAAAAGGCACCTGCTAACGGTAGCACTAGTAATTACCGCCTTACTCACAGGCGGCTGCTGGGATCGGAAGGAGATTGAAAACAGAGGATATGTGCTGGGAGCAGCGATTGATCATGCTTCGCCAGAGCCTAAGGGACGCTATGATCTTGAGCGGGCTTTTCAGCAGGCTGGCACGCGCAAGTATCGTCTGAGTTACGAACTGCCTAACTTCAAGAAGGGCGGTTCGGGTGATCAAGGCAACTATGAAAGCAGAGTGTTTTCTGCCGAGGGTGAAACCGTCTACGCATCAAGCAGGGCGATATCTACAAAAATTGCTTTGGCAATATTTCTTGAAGATATACAGGTTTTGCTTATCAGTGAAGAGGTTGCGCGTGAAGGTGTCAAGGAAATATTCGATGTGTTTTTACGTTTTCCGGGAATGCGCCGCCGGACAATAGTATTTGTCACTAAGGGGCGGGCTGAGGATTTTATCAAACGTAAACCTAAATCCGGTGCTGCACTTAACAGTCTGAATTTTCCTAAATTATCAGCTACTGTAAGGAGAGTTCCGACGATGGCTGTTGCGAGTGAATTTGGGTACTTCGCTGAGGCACTTCGCAGTAAACAGGGGTTTACGGCACCTCTTATTTATCTGGAAAATGATGAGTTCAAAGCTGCCGGTGCAGCGCTATTTAACAGTAAGGGGCAGATGGTGGGGATTGCCGATGAGTATGAAACGGTAGGCGGCAAGATTTGGCGCGATAAATTTCCGCAAGGAGCGATCATGGTATCCCACCCTGATAAGCCGGAAACATTCGTAGTGTTCGAAGTGGCTGAGTCCAAAACTACGGTAGAACCTGACTTTTCCGGGGATACTGTTCGGTTTATTGTGAAAGGCGAATTTAGCGGTACCATTGGCGAATACATGCCTCTAGAGGAAAAGCCGTCTAGTGATGAAAAAAACGTAAACGCCATAGCGCAAGCGGTGGCGGACGAGCTTACCAATCATGCTTATGCGGCATTGACAAAGTTGCAGACAATACATGCTGATGCTTTTCCATTAAGTGACCTTATCCACCGTGAAAACCCTAAGTATTGGGAGCAGATAAAAGACCGCTGGGAAGATGAGATATTTCCAACGGTTGAGGCTGATGTTATTATTAAAGTTAAAATTAAAGGGTCAGGCATGACTCTTTAGAATAAACTTATTACTCATTATTGCCAGCTACGCAAGGCAGGAGGGGGATCATAATGTGGTTGTTAGAAGACACCTGCTAGCAATAGCGCTAGTAATTACTGCCTTACTCACAGGCGGCTGCTGGGATCGTAAGGAAATTGAAAACAGAGGATATGTGCTGGGGGTAGCGATTGATCATGCTTCGGCAGAACCTAAGGGACGTTATGATCTTAATCGGGCTTTTCAGCAGGCTGGCACTCGAAGGTACCGCTTGAGTTACGAACTGCCTAACTTCAAGAAGGGCGGTTCTGGTGAACAAGGTGGCTACGAAAGTATAGTGATCTCTGCCGAGGGTGGATCCATCATCGTAGCAAGCAGGGCGATATCTACAAAAATTGCTTTGGCAATGTTTATTGAAGATACGCAGGTTATTCTTATCAGTGAAGAGGTTGCTCGTGAAGGTATCAAGGAAGTTTTCGATGGTCTTTTACGTTTTCCGGGAAGCCGCCGCCGGGCAGCAATATTTGTCACTAAGGGGCGGGCTGAGGATTTTATCAAACGTAAGACTAAATCCGGTACTGTACTTAACAGTCTGAATTATCCCAAGTTCGCAACTGCGGTGAAGAGAGTTCCGACCATAGCCTCAGTGAGTGAATTCGGGTACTTTTCCGAGGCACTTCGCGGCAAACATGGGTTTTCGGCACCTGTTGTTTATATGGAAAACGATGAGGTTAAAGCTGCCGGTGCAGCGCTATTTAACAGTAAGGGGCAGATGGTGGGGATTGCCGATGAGTATGAAACGGTAGGAGGCAAGATTTGGCGCAATAAATTTCCGCAAGGAGCGATCATGGTAGCCCACCCTGATAAGCCGGAAACATTCGTAGTGTTCGAAGTAGCTGAGTCCAAAACTACGGTAAAACCTGACTTTTCCGGGGATACTGTTCGATTTATTGTGAAAGGCGAATTTAGCGGTACCATTGGTGAGAATAAGCCTATGGAGCAAATGGCAGCTAGTGATGAACAAAGCCAAAACGCCATAGCACAAGCGCTGGCAGCTGAGCTTACCAATCATACCTATGCGGTATTGACAAAGATACAGACAGTACATGCTGATACGTTCGCGTTGGGTGACCTTATCCGCTGCAAAAATCCTAAATATTGGGAGAAAATAAAAGACCGCTGGGAAGATGAGATATTTCCAACGGTTGAGGCTGATGTTACGATTAAAGTAATAGTTAAAGGGTCAGGTATGACTTTTTAGAATAAGCGAGCAGCTAGTGTAGCTGCCGCTAAAGCTGCATATAGCCACCCGCCGATGCGGGCGGCTTTTTCGGCGTTAGGATGATTTTTTACGTTTGCATCTTTTGTACAAAAAATCAGCAGGTAAGCTGCTGCCAGCAGCAGCAAAAGTGCCAGCTGCGGGGTTAGTAATGCTAGTATAGTTTTCATTAGAGATTGCTCTGAACTCATACTATTGTCATCCTTAATTTCACTCTGGTCGTAGTAAAAATTTCAGAAGTAGCTCTGTTTGCTTTATTTTTACAGAAAAGGAGGTGTAGTATACTTAGTTATATATCTCATATTCTGTTTTACTACTAATAACCGTTTAAAATAGGGATTTTGTTGGTGGGTAAAAATAGTAAGGATGTGACAGATGGTTTTTTTGTTGACTTTCGGAAACTAAAATACTACAATAGTTTATGAGTGAGGAAAATCACACCATTTACTTATTGATTCTTATAGAAGAGGAGGGGATACCGTGGATGATGTAAAAACTCTTATCCTCGATAAAGCAACAGAGCGAATGGATCGCTTTGGCTTCAAAAAGACAACGATGGATGAGATTAGTAAGGACTGCAAGATTTCGAAAAAAACAATATACGAACATTTTGCTGACAAAGAAGACATGTTTAGATGTCTTCTCTTACGTGAATGCCAGAAAACGATAGCGATACTATTTTTGCAGATGGGAGATGTATCTGACCCGCTAGAGAGACTAGTGTTACTCATTCGGAAGGCAATAGCGTATTTTAACCAAGACCATTTTATTACAAGAATTCTAAAAGATGATGATTTATATATCGCTATGGCAAACAGAAAATATCATGAAATTATTGATGAAGAGATTATTGCAATCATTGCCGGGATTATTCGTGAAGGCAAGCAGCAGGGGGCATTTCGCGATGTCGATGAAAAGATCGTAGCGTATGCCGGGTTTCGATTGTTCCAGGCCTTCAGCTATGCGCGAACACAGCCGCTTCGCCAAGAAGAGGATTACACCGAAGAGCTTATTGATTTCATCGTCAATGCACTTATAAAGAAATAAATGTAAGGGGAGATCCTGCGTATGCAAAAGCATGTTGTTGGCTGTATAACAATGCTCATTCTGGTATTATTATTAACTCTTGCCGGTTGCTCAAAAAAAGAACCAGTTAAGGAAGAAGTACCACTTGTTCGCTCCCAGACAATCAAATTAGATGCAATAGGTCAAAATGCAAGCTATCCAGGCGAAGTACGAGGAAGATATGAAGCCCAACTGGCTTTCCAGGCTAGCGGTAAGCTTATTAAGCGAAACGTTGAGCTTGGCAGTGTTGTTGCTGCCGGAGATGTTTTGATGGAGATTGATTCCAAGGATATCCAGCAAACAGTAAATATTACCTCAGCACAAGTGGCTTCGAGCCAGTCCCAACTGAATTTGGCAGAGGTCAATCTGGAACGTTACCGCAAGTTATACGAGCAAAACGCGATCAGTCGCGCACAACTTGATCAATATGAAAACGCCTACCAAGTCGCTTTGGCCGCTGTCAACCAGGCAACTGCCCAGTATGCCCAAGGCGCTAACCAGCTAGGGTACACTTCGCTGGTAGCAGACAGTGAAGGTATTGTTTCCAGCATCAATGTGGAAGCCGGTCAAGTAGTCAGTGCTGGTCAGAGCGTTATGACGTTGGTCAAGGGCAGTGAACGGGAAATTGAAATTAGTGTCCCGGAAAACAGGATTGACGAAATGCGCAGTGCTAAGCAAGTGAGCATTAGCTTTTGGGCATTACCTGGCGTTATTGGCGAAGGAAAAGTCAGAGAGATTTCACCAGTGGCTGATAAAGTCACCCGGACTTATAAAGTCAGAATTAGTTTAGTCAATCCGCCGCCAGCTGTGAAGCTGGGGATGACCGCAAGTGTAGCTGTGGGTAGTTCCAATAATCGGCAAGGTGTATATATCCCGCTTGCCGCTATTTACCAGACAGGCGATACTCCGAATGTATGGGTTATTCGCGAGGGTGTAGTTATCTTGCGCCCAATTAAGGTGGGAGTGTTTGGCGATAATACGGTGCAGGTGATAGAAGGTCTCCAAGATGGTGAGGTTATTGTTACCGGTGGCGTGCAAAAACTGCGGGAAGGGCAAAAGGTACGGATATGAATAAGCTCAACTTGACAGAATGGGCGCTTAATCACAAGCAGCTTGTATATTTTTTCGTGGTACTGACTTTTTTGTCAGGGATATTATCCTATCGCCAACTAGGGCGAATGGAAGATCCCAACTATGTAATTCGTCAGATGATTGTGTCTGTTGCTTGGCCGGGGGCAACTGCTAGGCAAGTAGAAGAACAGGTAACAGACAAAATTGAGAAAAAGCTGCAGGATACACCGGGACTTGATTATTTAAAAAGTTATTCGAAGCCAGGGCAGGCTGTTATCTACGTAAATTTAAAAGATACAGTTAATGAAAAAGATGTCCGGCCTACCTGGCTGGAAATCCGAAATATGGTCAACGATATCAAAGGCACTTTGCCTCAAGGGGTAGTCGGACCGTCGTACAATGACCGGTTTGATGATGTCTTTGGCAATATTTATGCCCTTACCTCAGATGGTTACACCTATGAGGAGATGAGAGAAAAAGCCGAGGAAATCCGCAGAAGCTTGCTTGGGGTAAACAATGTAAGCAAGGTCGAGCTAATTGGTGTTCAAGCCGAGAAAATTTATATCGAGCTAGAAAGCAGTAAACTCGCCGGACTGGGGCTCGACCCTGCTGTTATTATTGCTGCCGTAAAAGCGCAAAATGCAATGACTGCCTCCGGCATGCTCGAGACGACCACAGACAATGTCTACCTGCGAGTGTCCGGCATGTTTGAAAATGTGGAGGGTCTGAAGAGTCTGCCGATTCGCGCCAATGACCGCACTTTCCGGCTTGGCGACATTGCCAAGATTGAGCGTGGCTATGTTGATCCCATGGATCCCAAGATGTATTTTAATGGGATGCCGGCTATTGGCATTGCGCTTTCAATGGAAAAGGGCGGTAATATCCTTACGCTGGGTTCGGAATTGGAAAAAAATATTGCTTTGATAAAAAAAGATTTGCCCTTAGGCATGGAAATCGGTCAAGTATCCAATCAGCCCCAGGTGGTTAAAGAATCTATTGCCGATTTTGTAAAATCACTATGGGAAGCAATTATTATTGTCTTAGCCGTTAGTTTTCTCAGCTTGGGGTTTCGTTCTGGCATTGTTGTTGCCCTATGTATTCCCTTGGTTATAGCCGGTATCTTTGTCGGCATGAAAATGGGCGGTATTGATTTGCATAAGGTATCACTAGGTGCACTAATCATGGCGCTGGGCTTATTGGTTGACGATGCCATTATCTCTGTTGAGATGATGACAGTAAAATTAGAGCAGGGGTGGGGGCGTTTTGAGGCCGCTTGTTATGCTTACACGGCTACCGCGTTTCCCATGCTAACAGGCACACTGATTACTTGTGCCGGTTTTATCCCCATCGGCTTTTCCAAAGGGTCAGCCGCTGAGTTTACCAGCAGTCTCTTTCCGGTTATGTGTATGGCGCTCTTAATTTCCTGGTTGGTATCAGTTGTTGTGACTCCGCTCTTAGGGTATAAACTAATCCAGCCCAAACATATGGCTGCAGAAGAGCATAATCTATACGACACCAAGTTTTACCGGTTGTTTCGCCAAACACTTACCTGGTGTTTGTACAACAGGAAGCTAGTGCTAGGCATAACCATTGCTTGTTTTGTCGGCTCCATCTTTCTGTTGAAGTTTGTGCAGCAGGAGTTTTTTCCACCTTCCGTCCGGCCTGAGCTTATTGTTGATTTGACCTTGCCGGAAGGCTCTGCCATTGAGGCAACTGAGCGGGAGGCGCAGAAACTGGCAACCAGTCTAACTGACGACCCGGATATCGAGGGTTACAGCTATTATGTTGGTAAGGGCTCACCACGGTTTATTCTTACTATTGAGCCTAAGCTGCCGGCAGATAATTTCGCGCAGTTTGTTATTGTTGCTAAAGACTTAAAGGCTCGCGAAGCCCTACAACAAAAGCTCACGTTGCTTTTGAACAATAGCTTCGAGCAGGTGCGGGGAAAGGTCACGTTAATTCAGACCGGTCCGCCTTCTCCTTATCCTGTTATGCTGCGTGTTTCAGGCTATGATCATGTAAAGGTTCGGGAATTGGCTCAGCAGGTTAGTGATACTATGGCCGGCAATCCCACGCTGAAAAATATTAATTTTGACTGGAATGAAAAAAGCAAAGCTATGCATTTGACTGTTGACCAGGATAAGGCCAGGATGCTGGGAATTACCAGCCAAGGCTTGGCGCAGGATTTGCAGACTCAGCTTTCCGGTGCCTCTATTGCCGAATATTATCAACAAGATAAAACGGTAGGTATTGTATTTCGGATAGATGCCCACAACCGGAAAAACTTAGCGAATATTAAAGATTTGCCAGTACATATTGGCAGTGGCAAATTTGTGCCGCTTGAGCAAATTGCCAAAATCAGTTATGATGCTGAGGAAGGTTTAATCTGGCGTTATGACTTAAAACCAAGTATTACCGTACAAGCAGATGTTATTGCCGGGGTAACCGGCAATGACGCAACCGCAAAGCTGTACCAGAGTCTAAAACCGCTGCGGGACAGTCTGCCTGCCGGTTATAGTATTGAGGTTGGCGGAGCGGCAGAAAAAGGCAATACGTCGATTGAATTTATGCTGCAAACCGTACCGATCATGATCATGGTTATTGTGATTCTACTAATGCTGCAGTTGCAAAAGGTATCGTTAATGATCCTGACAATCCTTACAGCGCCGCTCGGGATTATCGGGGTTAGCCTAGCTATGTTGCTAACGCTCAGGCCAATGGGTTTTGTTGCGGAATTGGGTATATTAGCTCTTAGCGGCATGATTATTCGCAACTCGGTTATTCTTATCGACCAAATTGAGCAACATATTAAAGCAGGTCAAGCGCCGTGGGATGCTATAATCAACTCGGCTGTACTGCGATTCCGGCCGATTATGTTGACGGCTGCGGCGGCAATCCTTGGCATGCTGCCGCTGGTTCCCAGTACTTTTTGGGGGCCGATGGCGGTAGCGATCAGCGGCGGGTTATTGGGGGCAACCGTTTTGACATTATTGGCATTACCAACAATGTATGCGGTCTGGTTTAAGGTGAAGCCTAAAGCGTAGGCAATTAGACCAGCAAAAATAAGGGGAGGCAAACCATGAGTTTTAAGAATGAAGAGGAACACGTTCACCGAGGCCTAAAGAATCGTCATATTCAAATGATTGCTTTAGGCGGAGCCATTGGTACCGGCTTATTTTACGGCTCGGCGTCAGTGGTTAAAATGGCTGGACCGGCGATAACTCTTTCTTATTTGGTTGGCGGTATTGTTATCTTTTTCATTATGCGGGCATTGGGTGAGATGGCTGTTGCTCACCCGGTGTCAGGCTCTTTTAGCCAGTATGCCTATCAATACTGGGGAGAACTGCCGGGCTTTGTTGCCGGGTGGAATTATTGGTTTAATTACATTTTCGTAGGTATGGCCGAGTTATCGGTTATTGGTACCTATATCAATTTTTGGCTGCCTGACGTTCCCACCTGGCTTTCGGCACTTGTGTGCCTAGTGGCAGTAACTCTGATTAATATTGTTAATGTCAAAGCTTTTGGCGAGTTTGAGTTTTGGTTCGCTATTATCAAGGTATTGGCAATTATCGGCATGATTGTGTTTGGTGCTGCCATGATTTTTTTCGGTATCGGCAATAATGGACAGCCTCTGGGATTCAGTAATTTGTGGATCCATGGCGGCTTTTTCCCGGCAGGACTATCCGGCATTATTATGTCGTTGGTATTAGTCATGTTTTCTTTTGGCGGGATTGAGCTTGTGGGGATTACTGCCGGTGAAGCCGAGCATCCTGAAAAGACCATTCCCAAGGCCATTAACCAGGTAGTATGGCGGATTTTGATTTTCTATGTTGGGGCAATGACGGTTATTCTGGCAATATTCCCGTGGAATCAAATCGAGACAACAGGCAGTCCGTTTGTCCAGATTTTCTCGCATGTTGGTATTCCGGCTGCAGCTAATCTGCTTAATTTTGTAGTGGTTACAGCGGCTTTGTCGGCCTACAACAGCGCCTTATACTGTAATGGCAGAATGCTTTACGGCCTGGCACAGCAAGGTAATGCGCCTAAGTTTTTCGGCAAGCTGAATTCTGCCGGCGTGCCGGTTAACGCCACGTTGGTTTCATCCGCTTTTACCTTAATTGTTGTACTCATAAGCTATCTGGATCCAGCGAAGGTTTTCATGTATTTTATGGGACTGGCAACTATAGCTGTTGTCATTAACTGGGCAGCCATTGTAATTGTTCAGATGAAGTTCCGCAAACAAAACGAACAGAACCAGCAGAAGATATTGTTTAAAATGCCTTTGTATCCAATCGCATCTTATGTTAGTTTGGCTTTTTTGGCTTTAGTTGTTGTTATTATGGCTTTCATGCCTGATTTGCGCTATTGCTTGTATCTTGCACCGGCTTGGGTGATCGGTTTGTGTATTGCATTTAAACTTAAAAAGAACTAAAGCTTTATCAGCCTATTAAGATGCAAAAAAATAGTTGATTCAAAATTAGGTGGCAAAGAGTATAAAGGTCTCGTGTAGAAATGAATACTATTTTGCAGACAAGGGTAATCCCGTATAAATTTTTAATTTAGACGGGATTATTTTTTATACAAGAAATGTCAGTTTATTTGCGTTTCTTCTGTGTATTTACGGAATTATTGCGTAAAACCACAAAATACGGTAAAATATGTAATGTGAGTGTATTCAAAAACTCCTATACTGAACTTTTTACGGGTACATAAAATGAATAAAAAGCCTAAATGTATAAAGTGTCAATATTATTATATTACCTGGGATAAAGTTTTTCCCTATGGCTGCAAGGCGCTAGGGTTTAAGAGCCATCGGGTTCCAGCGGCTGTTGTCAAAGAATCTTCAGGGCAGGCTTGTTTTTATTTTGCCGAAAAAACAAGCGGAAGGAATAATAATGATTAGTGTTAGTTACTTAATGGCAACAGGGGTGGATTACTGTGGTTACTGTGCATAACGGCATTTATATAGTAGTTGTTCTTGCTTTTGCAACAGGTTTATTTTCTGTCGTTCCAGGCGTAATTTATCAAGCAGGCGTGTTTGCGATGCTGTTATTGTTGCTGTTTGCCCTGAAATCCAGAGATAAAAACAGAGCTTTCTTTATTGCCGGAGGCGCGCTTATTCTTCATCATTGGCTTGTCAATGCAGTGGTTAGTTATAAAACCGTAGACGCTGATACTTTGACGGCATTTATTATTAATGGCGTCTTTATTTATGCGCCGGTATTGCCGAATGCATTTGCTGCTATACCAATGGCAACAACGCTTGTATATCACTACTTTAGTTATAATGATGGTATTTTTTCTATGCAGATAGCTGGAAAAAGCTTTACAACATTTTTTATTGCAACTGTCATTAGCACGGGAGTCTGGCTTTTTCAAAGTCTGGCAAAGGAAAGAGATAAGCTATATAGAGCAAGCATAACTGATTCGCTTACAGGTCTCTATACATATACACACGCGGTGTCACTTGGCCAGAAATTAATTTCCGAGGGCAATAAAGTCATAGTGGTACTTTTCGATTTAGATGATTTTAAAGCGGCTAATGATACATTTGGACATATAGCCGGCAATAAAATATTGGTTGAGTTTGCTGGTTACTTGCGTGGTGTTTTACGCGAGGCGGATATTGTCGCGCGCCTGGGTGGCGATGAGTTTGTAGCAATTATTAAAGAGGAAGACGGAAGATCTGCAAAGCATAATTTTATCGACAAACTGAAAGACAAAAAATATGTTGTCGATTCTGACTTGGCAAACATTACGATTGCGTTTTCCTACGGCATTGCTGCACAGAGCACAACTGCGCTGAATACCATTCAGGATTTAGTTAACCTGGCTGATCAGCACATGTACTGCAATAAAGCATCCAGAGGCATTGGGGTAAACATAGGCAGTATAGAAAACGCAGTACCGGTTAGATTTCGTGATATTATCAATGTACTGGCTCAAAAAGACATTTATACCTACATCCACTCGCTCCATGTTGCCCGTTATGGAGCTATTCTGGCTGCCAACATAGGAATGGATGAGGAAGCCGTCAAAGATATTTTTTTGGCAGGCTGGCTGCATGATCTGGGCAAGATTGCCATCCCTAATGAGATTTTACGTAAACCGGATAAGCTTGAAAATGCGGAGTACCAGCTAATAAAATTACATGTGTCGTTTGGTATGAACCTTTTGTCAGATTTCAAAATTAATGGTAATATTATTAAGGCAATTGCCAATCATCATGAGCGATGTGATGGCCGGGGTTATCCTCATGGATATCAATATCATGAGATACCTATTGAAGGGCGTATTTTAGGAATTGCTGATGCTTTTTCCGCGATGACGGTCAAGCGGGTCTATTGCAAACGGCTGTCAGAGATTGAGGCCCTTCAGGAACTTACGCGGGAAAAAGGAATGCAGTTTGATCCGGAATTAGTGGACACATTTGCTGCTATCATTGAGAGTGGAAACCATCATAGCAAAGTAATATACAATTAACGTCATAATACAAAATAGAGAAAAGGACGATACAATGCTGATAACGATAAATAGAGCTATTTTGCATATCCTGGATTTCCATTCCGGGGTAACGGTATTCTCCCAACAGGAGTTAGATAAAGAAAGTAACAGTGTAGTAACCTTTCTGACTAAGCATATAGAAAAGTCATATACCGGACAAAATGCAAAATCAGGCAGCTTTCATTCCAATAGCAAGCTTAAAAGCCTACTAGCTGATTACCTTGGCGGTGGGTTAGGCTTTATTAGCTTTTCGGTATATGTGGCCGAGGCAATGAATACAGCAATTGCCCAGTCTGATACACTAGACCCTACTGATGTGCTGATCTGCGATGTTACTATTGATAGTAACCGGGTAATCGGAATCTTAAAATGTTCGAACAAAGTCGGCTTTATTCATCAAGTAGTACAGGAAAACGATCAGCTCAAAAACGATATTATTAACCACTATGCCATTTTACCGAGCCTAACGCAAAAAATTGAGGAATATGCTTTTATTGACGCGGAATCGCTGGAGATTAAGTTCATTGAGAAAAAACGCTCAGTTAATGGCAACGAAACCTATCTACTTGCCGATCATATACTAGAATGCAGTTCGCGCATTTCGCCTAAGGGTACACTGGAACTGGTAAATACCATTGCGAAGACAGTTGCCGAGAACCATGGAGAAAGTACGGTAACTGCTGCTCTGAAAAGCAAGAGCTATATTGTGGAAAACACCGAAGTATCCGACTATCTGGACCCGGTAGAACTGAGCAAAGCCGTATTTCCAGCTTCGCCGCTTATGCAGCAGGAGTATGTGCAGGAAGTGCAAAAGGCAGGGATTCCCGAAACTGTAAAAATTGACAAGGATTTGGCCATCAAGGCAGGGAAAAGTCATAAAATCAAAACAGATACAGGCATTGAAATAACCTTTCCGGTGGACTATTTTCAAACCAACGAATACATTGAATTTATTAATAATCCGGATGGTACCTTGTCAATCGCCCTGAAAAAAATCGGGAGTATTGTTAATAAATAAGTCCGGCTACAGTGGCTTTGTGTAAGCCAATTAGGAGTGCTGTTTATGTATGCTGTTGTAAAGATCGTGGTCACATTGGCCATAGTCGTATTTTTACTCAATCGTAAAGTAACAATGGGCAATGCCATGTTGGCAGGCGCTGGAGTACTATTGTTATTGTCAGGACTACAGGTAGCGCATTTGCAAACGGCCATTATGGAAACCGTCACCAACCCCAGCACCTGGGAAATTGTCTTGGCCTTATATTTTGTCATGTGTCTCGAATATCAACTGCGATGTGGTGGTATTGTGGACGGCTTAATGGCAACTGCCCGCAAAGTTATGCGCAGTGATAGGATCTTGTTGGCGTTAATGCCTGCTTTTCTCGGTTTTCTCCCCTCCTTAGGCGGAGCTATTTTCTCGGCTCCGTTAGTGGAAAACGCCAGCAAACCTTACAAACTGACAGGTGAAACCAAAACCGCTATTAATTATTGGTTCCGCCATATTTGGGAGTTTACTAATCCGATATTGGCAAGTATGCTGCTGGCCAGCCAACTTGCCGGTATCCCCTTAAACGCCTTGATTTCCAGCATGGTATGGGTTACCGCCTTGGCCGCAATAATCGGCTGGTTATTCTTCTTAACACCGCTCAAAGGTGGAAAAAAAGCAGCCCAATCGGACAGCGATGCTACAGATGTTGATTCAGGATACTATTATGTGGTGCTGGCAGCAGGGCCGATTCTCGCCAACTTTTTCCTGGTTGTTGCTCTGAAGCTGTCAGCTTCTGTTTCCATGGCGCTGGTTGTGGCTGCAATGGTGCTGATTTTACGCCAGGGTTTTGCTGATATTCGGAAAATGCTTATCCATGCATTAGACCGTAAACTGCTGTGGGGCATTGTGGCTATTCTTTTCTTTCAAAATGTTCTACGCCAGACCGGGGCGATTGAAGATATTGCCGCGTTGCTGAACAACCTGGCGGTTGCTAACATTATCATTATCGGTGCCATTGCCTTTGTTGCCGGGATTCTTACCGGTACTTCGCAGGGATTTATTGCCCTGACATTCCCCTTTGTCGCCGTATTAGCTCCCGGTGACGTGCAGTTAGCAATGTTCGCCTTTGTTCTGGGGGTTGCCGGTCAAATGCTGTCACCGGCGCATTTATGTTTACTGGTGACCTTAGATTATTTTAAGGCTGATTTTTTAAAGACCCTTCGACCCATTGCGCTACTAGAGATCGTTATGATTGGTGCAGCCTATGCTGTTGTAAGGATAATCTAAATTCAAAAAAAGATTGGGACGAGGCAAGAACCTCGTCCTATTTTATTTCTTAAAAACTTTACTGCGTTAAAACAATAATATAGAAATAGTGAAATGGATTAGAGGATTTTTCCAAAGCTTTGCAGAAAACACAAAAATATATAAAATTACTATCTGTGACAAGGCTAGTACCTGTCGTATTTTATTTGAGGTGATTTTCAAGATGAATTATAGTCAACTTTTTAGCTTATCAGGCAAAGTTGCCGTAGTTACCGGTGCTGGGCATGGGCTGGGCAAGGGGTATGCGTTGGCTTTGGCCGGAGTCGGGGCAAAGGTTGCCTGTGTGGGGCGAAGTGCGGATAAGCTTGGCGAGACAGTTGAGCAAATAAAAGAAGCTGGCGGTACGGCAATCGCACTGACAGCTGATTTAGCAAAACTTGCTGATATCCAGACAATAATGAAAGCCGTTGCTCAAGAATTTGGGCAGATAGACATACTTGTCAACAATGCCGGAACAGAAATCCCCAAAGGGATTGTCGAGGTAACCCCGGAAGACTATGACACTATTATGGCGGTAAACTTAAAGGGCCTGTATTTTGCCTCGCAGGAGGCTGTAAAATATATGATTCCTGCGAGACAAGGTAAGATTATTAATGCCGGTTCACTTGCCAGTCATATTGGTTTGGCTGAGGCCACTGTTTACAGTGCCTCGAAAGGTGGCGTACTTCAGTTTACCAAAGCCTTGGCGGTGGAAATGGCAGCACATAATATTCAAGTAAATGCCATCGGCCCAGGCTATTTCCGCACCCAGATGACAGAATGTTTTTTTCAAGATGAAGAACACAACAAGTGGATTGAAAACCGGATACCTGCCGGACGGATAGGCACCAATGATGACCTTGCCGGTGCGATCATATTTTTAGCAAGTCCGGCTTCCGATTATATTACCGGACAGATTATTTATGTCGATGGTGGTTGGCTGGCAAGCTAGTGAAAAAAATGTCACAACCGAAATAATATAAAAAAGGATGGTTTGCATTGAAAGTACTGAAAACACCTAAAAGTAGCAGCAAGCAACAAGATTATGAGTTAGTAGAAACAGTCGCAGGCATTGTAAAAAAAGTGCAGCTTGAAGGAGATCAAGCTGTGCTGGAGCTTACACAAAAGTTTGATGGTGTTATAGCTGACAGTATTCGGGTTAGTAGCCAAGAGATTAAGAATGCGTACAAATTAGTGGAAAAAGCAACGATTGAGCATTTGCAATATGCGGCTGCCCAGATTAAATTCTTTGCCGAAAAGCAGCTGGAATGCCTGAAGCCTATCGAAGTGGCCAGCCAGGTCGGCGGAGTAACACTGGGACACCAGCTGATTCCGGTCAAATCCTGTGGCGCATACATTCCCGGTGGCCGTTATCCACTACCGAGTTCGGCTCTGATGTCAATTATCACTGCGAAGGTTGCCGGTGTTAAGCGGGTGGCAGCTTGCTGTCCGCCCTCACGGGAACACAAGGCTATCCATCCGGCGGTGTTAGTTGCTATGGATATCGCTGGTGCCGATGAAGTATACCTTATGGGGGGAGCGCAAGCTATTGCCGCCTATACCTATGGCACACAAACCATTGATAAGGTAGATTTGATTGTCGGACCTGGCAACAAATTTGTTAATGAGGCCAAGCGTCAAGTTATGGGTGCTGTTGGCATTGACAGTCTGGCAGGCCCTAGCGAAGTGCTGATTATTGCTGATGAGAGTGCAGTACCCGAATATGTAGCTATCGATCTATTAGCGCAATGTGAGCATGATCCTTCAGCCAGAGGAATACTTGTTGCAACAAGTGAAAAACTGGTGACAGAAGTAGACGTCTTATTAAAAAAATATGTGGATATGCTGCCAACAGGTCAGACCGCAGCCAAGGCATGGCAAGACAATGGTCATATTCTGCTTGTTGATGATTTGGAGGAAGCTATCGCAGTAGCCAATGAGTTGGCGCCGGAGCATCTGGAAGTGCAAACAAGTAAGGATGACGAAGTGAGCAAAGCGTTAACAAACTATGGCTCTTTATTTATCGGTAAATATACACCGGTATCTTTTGGTGACTATGTTTCTGGCACAAACCATATCCTGCCCACAGCAGGGACGGCCAAATATTCCAATGGAGTATGGGTAGGAACCTTTATCAAAACATCGTTCTACCAAAAGGTCTCGGCAGAGGGTGCCAAAAACCTTTCCGCCGCCTGCATGCACCTGGCTGGTGTCGAGGGTTTATTTGCTCATCAGAAATCTGTGGCCATCAGGGTGGAATAACAGCCGTTCAAGGAGATAACCATATGCAAAGCAATATCTTACAATTAAAAGATATTTCCAAAGTATATCCGGGAACTATTGCGCTAGAAAGCGTAAATCTTACTGTGCGCAAAGGGGAAGTACATGGAATTATCGGTAAAAATGGCGCAGGCAAGTCGACGCTTGTTAGTATAATAGCAGGGATTATCTCACCGACAACCGGTGAGATAATGATTGGTGACAAGAGTTTCAAAACCTTGTCACGAGGTAATGCCAGAGATCAGCTTATTTCTATCGTTACGCAGGAACCGCAGGTTATCCGGGATTGTACAATTGCTGAAAATCTATTTATGCCTGACTATGGCAGTAACCGCTTCTTTATTAATTGGAACAAGATCAATAAAGAGGCGCAGAGCATTATCAAAGAAGCTGGTCTGAACATGGATGTCAAGATGAATGCCGGGGATTTATCGATAAGTGAGCAGCAACTGTTGCTGGTGGTTAAGGCCTGCTATGTAGAAAAGTCTCAGATCATCATTTTAGATGAGGTGTCGGCGTCCCTTACCCAAGATGATGAAAAATTACTGTACGAGATTATTCAAAAAAGAAAAAGCGAAGGTTGTACCATTATCTATATTTCCCACCGGACAGATGAACTGCTCAATGTCTGTGACCGGGTGACGGTTATCCGTGACGGCAAAGCGGTTACAACCAGAGATTGTGGACAGTTGAGCAAAAAGGAGTTAGCTTACCTGATTGTTGGTGATGCTTATTTTTGCGCTGGGGCTACTAAAGATTTGCAGGTAACACAGGGTAAATCCCAGGAGGTTGTACTTACAGTCAATAACCTGACCAAGTATGGACAATATCAGGACATTAACTTTTCGTTGAAAAAAGGTGAAATATTAGGAGTTGCCGGGCTTAGAGGCAGTGGCCGGACAGAAATCTTTAAGGGGATTGTGGGAATAGATCCGGCAGATGACGGGTTTATCACTATTAACAAAGAAACCAAAAGATTTACCAGCCCGTCTGAGGCGTTCCAAAACCGCATCTTATACTTACCAGAGGATAGAGATAAAGAGGGACTAATTAACTGTCTAAGTGTACGGGAAAACCTAACACTTAATATCTTACCGCGCATTAGTCATAACACAGTCATTAAATCAGCTAGTGAAAATACCTGTGTAGCTAGTCTTATTGATATGCTGGATATCAAGGCAGCCTCGCCGGAGCAGGCGGTTAATGAGTTAAGCGGCGGCAACAAACAAAAGGTCATTGTCGGCAAAATCATGGCTGCTGAACCACTGGTGTGTATCTTGGATGAGCCAACCCGCGGCGTGGATATTGCCGCCAAGGAAGGCATTTTGTCGATTATAAAAAATAGAATGAGTAAATACTCCAGTGTAATCATAGCCTCACCTGGGATCGAAGACCTGGTCGAAGTATGTGATCGCATTTTAGTATTATATCAAGGCGAAATAATAGGTGAATTTACTGCTGAAGAATTTGATGAAAAGGCAATCTATCATGCGCAGCAGGGAGAAAGGAAGGTCGTACATGCCCCAGAAGTGGAAAATATTTTTGCTGGATAATTTGATCTGGGTGATTATTGCCCTGTTCTTTTTATTGAACGTATTTATAACCCCGCATTTTTTTTCTGTAAAAAATATTATTAATATTTTTTATCATTCTGCGATCATGAGCATGCTCGTTTTGGCCGAGGGCATTATTCTTATCATCGGCAAAATGGATTTGTCGTTGGAAGGCATATTAGTATTCGCGCCAGGTGTTACTATGCTTATGGCTACGAAACTAATACCGGGAGGTCTTAGCCCGGTGCTATGTATTGTGTTAACGCTGGCAGTTGGCGGTCTGATTGGTTTGTTCAACGGTTATTGTGTAACTAAAGTGGGGATTAACCCATTTTTGCAGACATTGTCGCTCAATATTATGCTCAGGGGCATTGTCCTATTTTTACTACCGTTTTCCATCCATCCATTAAACGCAATCTACACGTTCGCAGGTAAAGCACGACTGTTTGACGGGATGCTGCCTGTAGCCATTCCCTTGGTTATGTTGATTTTTGCCCTGTTTCAATTTGTCATGAAATACACTGCGTTTGGAAGAAAATTTATGGCAACAGGTGGAAATCCCCGAGCCAGCTTTATTTCGGGCATAAATACCGACCGTATCATTATTATGGGTTTCATAATAAGCGGTGTTTTGGCTGCGTTTGCCGGACTGTTAGCCGCAGGTAAGCAGGACTCTATTTCGAATGCCATGGGGCAGAATTTACTGATGGTGGCCTTTGCCGGTGCCATATTAGGCGGAACAAGTCTTGATGGTGGCAAGGGTACAATTATCGGTATGTTCGGGGGGGCTATTTTGCTGGCTATGATCACCAACTCGCTTAATCTGCTGGGCGTTAATGTAAGTCTTGTTTATGCAACAGAAGGAGCATTAATTTTCCTGGCAATTCTGTTAGATAGGGTTAAGGTAAAGGTTAAAAACAACATACTCCAGCAGACCAAAATGAAGGAGGTATTAGAGCATAAAAATAAAGCGGCAGTATCGTCAGGTCAGTGAATGAAATAAGGGGTGGATTGTATTGAAAAAGTCTTTTGTAAAGGTACTTATCGCAGTACTTACGCTGTCACTATTGCTGGTAGGTTGCGGCTCGCAGCAATCAAAATCGGCTGATGGGCAGAAAAAACTAGTATTTGGAATGATTGTTAAGGATGTTAGCACACCATATATTCAGGCCTTTATTCAAGGGGCTGAGAAAAAGGCAAAAGAGTTGGGTGTCGAAATCATTATTCAGGATGGGCAAGGTGACAGCGATAAAATTATGTCCATAATGGATAACTTTATCACCCAAAAAGTAGATGGTTTTATCATGGCCGGTGCGGTCGACCTAAAAGCCATCGTACCTGGAATCAAGCGATTAAATGAGGCTAAGATACCTGTTATGGCGCTGGATACTTCCCCTGAAGGCGGTAAAGTAGATTTATTTGTGTCTTTCGATATTAAAGATTCCAGTAAAAAAGCGGCAGAAGCCTTTGTAAAAGGTATCAAGGACAGAAATGGCGGCAAGGTTCCGCAAGGGGTTGTTGTCGAAATAACCGGTGATTTGCGGGATATGTTTACCAAGGAGTGCTCCAGTGGATTTAAGTCGGTTATTGATCAATATCCTCAATTGACTATTGTACAAGGGGAAGGTAAATGGAATAACACCGATTCCCATGACCGGACAAGTGATTTATTAACAAGATACGGCAAGCAGATTCAGGGAATATATGTACAAACACCAGATATCATGGGTATCGGAGTAGTATCGGCTATTGAAGCAGCTGGCCTTAAAGCGCAGGACTTTGGTATTGCCGGTATCTGCATTGGGCCAGAAGGTATCGACCTGATAAAAAATAAAAAGGTTCTGGCAATCGTAGAACAACCTGCTAAGGATTCTGCCGAACTTGCCGTACAATATTTACACAACATTAAAACCAATAAACCTATTCCCAAGATCGGGGATACCATCGAGCAAAAGGATGCTTTATGGGCACCCGCGAAAGTTGTCAAAAATCCATTTGTTGATGAAGGTGCCTACATGATTCTCCAGGGACCACTGGTACCGCTAGAAGTAAAAGAGGATGATCCGCGGTTGTGGGAGAATCAATTAAAGAAATAATAATTACCGTCCAATTATTGGCATGGAGGGCGTAGGTATGAAAAACAATTACCGGGTGGCGTATGACAAGGGCTGGCAGGATCTAAGACTAAAGGAACCGGCCGATATTGCCCGAAATATGCAGGTTGAGTATGCAGTAGATAAGCAGCAATTTATTGTACCTTTTTTGAATGAGAATTATATTGTTGATTTGGCAAAAGAAACCTTGGTACGCGAAAGTGATGGCGAGGCTCCTGCAATCGATGCCGCCATACTGGTATTGCATTATCTATCCTTCTTTCAGTCGCCTGCAGAGGTAACCGGTAAATGGGTAAGCCTAAAAGAGATACCTAATGGCGGCATGCTGTTTTATCCTGCTTTTCATAAAGAGGTAATTTGTGGTTTGAGTAGGGCTTACGGGCAGCAGACCGGGATTTTTCCGGAGTGTGCTGCTAAGCTCGGTGGGCAGCCGGTTACGTTTGGTGATGTGGCGGCGCGGTTTTCTGTTTTTCCGAAAACACCGATGTGTGTGGCTTTGTGGGAGGGTGATGAAGAAGTAGCGGCGAATGCTACTGTCCTGTATGATCCTTCTATCGAATATTTTCTACATATTGAAAGCATAATCGGTTTAGGCTATTATCTTGCCAGAAGATTGATTAAACTGGCACCGCAGTCGTAAAACTGTTAGTCAAGTAAAAAAATAGGCATTCCAAGACAATGTGTCTAGGATGCCTATTTTTTGTGGCCTATCAGCTAATCATTTCTAGGTTAAAGCACCTGCGTAGACAAAAATGAGACAACTACTTATAGAAGTTCAGACATTTTTTCTACATTTGTGGCGGCCTGGGAGAGCTGCTCCATAGCTGATGATATTTCGTTGGCGGCAGAGGCCTGGTGTTCGCCCAAGTCGGAAGCTTCCCCGACGCCAGCGATAATTTTTGCGGATTGAGCTTGGATGTTATTAATAATACCTTTAATTTCGGTAACCGCTTGGCTGCTATTAACCGCCATCTTGCGAATTTCTTCTGCTACGACTGCAAATCCCCGCCCATGTTCGCCTGCTCTTGCGGCTTCAATGGCAGCATTTAGGCCAAGCAAATTAGAGTTTGCCGAAACGTCGCTAACAAATTTTAAAATTTCATCGGTTTTATTTATTTCTTTTATTACATTTTGGCCTAATACATCTAAATTGTTCAATGTATTGGAAAGAGTGGATGCCGTGGCAGCCAGTTCTTCTGAGGTTGCGGTCATTTCCTGGGAGGTTGCTGCGATTGTTTGAGCCGTATTTTGCAGTAACTGTTGGTTTGTTAAGCTAATAAATAAGGCTACTGCTCCAATAACATTGCCTTGTTCAATGATGGGGATACTCGTTGATTTTACAACCGTGCCGTACATTTCTTTAGGAAGAATCTTAGTCGTCGTTTTTTTTGTTTGAAGGCTTTCTTGGATGGCTCCTCCGCTTGCTGCCATAGAGCCTATTTCAGCTTTTGCCGAAAATGACTTAGCGTGAGAGATACCAACAAACGTTCCTTCGGCATCGACAATAAGCACTTCGCAGTCAATCGGAAACAGGGATTGGAAGATTGGACCAGAATAAATTAGCGATTCTAAAGACATAACAAACCCTCCTATGCGTATTTTTTATGATGCTGTAGATGAATACAGGTGCGTTTCCTAAAACCTGGAATCGCCTGATTAATATTAAAACTGCCAAGCGCATTGAATAAAAAATGCAACCTGGCAGTCATTGACAGAACGTCTTTAGATCCATGGCTTTGCGTCCCAACCTTTCGGAAAGTTTGCTAATATTCTGATTCTACTATGGAATTCAACAACATTCGTCAAAATCCTCTATTTGCCAAAGACTAATTATTGATTTTTATAGGTAGCATTCTTCTCATTACTATCGATATTATTAGTAACGGTCTGCTAATGACAATAAATGTCGAAGTTGGTATAATGATATTTATTTAAGAAATCAAATGGTTTATAAACATGCGGCAAATACTAAATTAGTGAAGGGAATTCTACTAAAATACATGACCAAAGTAATGTCACTATTTTCAACAATTCCGTTTGGTTTATTTGTGCTCGTGGGTGTAGCCTACTTCTGGTTAG
The DNA here is from genome assembly GCA_023443285.1 of Bacillota bacterium. Classification (GTDB taxonomy): domain Bacteria; phylum Bacillota; class Negativicutes; order Sporomusales; family Sporomusaceae; genus Sporomusa. Next base: position 6,212 of record JAEZVB010000029.1, on the reverse strand, counting down.
GTAAGAAGTACTTGTTGCCTGCAACTATCGATAATTTTGCTTATGTCATATATGGAATTGGTCTGCTTTTGAGCTGGTGGTTTAATCGTAGCAGGGTCTTTTTTGTTATTACCGTCATTGCGCTGTGCCATTTGGCTCTCAGCGATTTGGCCGCGGCCAGTGGGATGCCGACATTGCCGATGACTGTGTATCCCGCTTTGTGTACCTTGCTACCAGCTAATATCCTTATATTTTCGTTGTTTAAGGAACGCGGTATTTTTACTGTTTGGGGTTTAGGGCGCTTTGCTATTGTTGGATTCCAAATGTTTTATATAACATTGGCAATAATCACCAAGGACGATACTTTACTTAGTTTTTTTCAGAGTGACACTTTGCCCGAAGCAAGAGCTGTTGTCACCGCAATTCCGCAAATTGCTATTTGGCTGTATGTTATTGTCTTTCTATTCATGGTAAGAAAACAGTTGAAAACCCCCACCTTCTTGGGTAATACCTTTATGGCCGTATTGGCTGCAACAAGCGTTGCGCTACATTTCGCAAAAGAACCGCTCGCGAATGCATTGTTCTTTAGTATTGCTGGGATTATGCTTATTCTGGCTGTGATTCAGGATTCTTACGCAATGGCTTACCTTGATGAATTGACCGGGTTGCCTGCCCGGCGGGCACTTAAGGAAGAGTTAATGAAATTACGGGGCGAATATACGATTGCTATGGTGGATATAGACTTTTTTAAAAAGTTTAATGATACCTATGGACATGATACAGGCGATGAGGTGCTGCGCCTGGTAGCCTCTGTGCTCAAAAAGGTAGAAGGCGGCGGGAAAGCCTTTCGCTACGGCGGTGAGGAGTTTACGATAGTCTTTCCTTACACCACCAGTGCCGATGCCATACCTGAGCTCGAAAAATTGCGGATTGCGGTGGCGAAAACCCCCTATGCGTACCGCAAACCCCAGGAGAAAACGGCTAAGAAAAAACCGTCAGTCAAACAATTGTCAGTAACTATTAGCATTGGTGTTGCCGAACGCAGCGAAAAAAACAAGCTAACAGACGAGGTAATTAAGGCTGCTGATACCGCCCTTTATAGGGCCAAAGAGAAGGGACGCAACTGCGTGAGTATATAAGGGGATTTATATGAAAATTTTAATTGATGCCGATGCCTGTCCCAAAGCTGTGCTGCAGATATGTATTCAGACGGGGCGCATTTACAGTATTCCTGTATGGACAGTAGCAAGTTTTGATCATAATATTGTGTCAGACCATCATGTTGTGGTAGGGAGCGCCTCACAGGAAGCCGATATAAAACTAATTAACCTAACTGAGCCTGGTGATATTGTTATTACGCAGGATTGGGGATTAGCTTCTATGGTATTGGGTAAGAATGCATACTGTATTAGCCCGGTTGGCAAGGAATATAATGCTGGAAATATTGATTTTTTACTAGAGGAACGCGAGCTCAAGGCCAAGTTTCGCCGGGGCGGCGGGAGGGCAAAAGGGCCGAGCAAAAGAACGCGGCAAGATGATGAGCGGTTTGCAAGAGAACTTGAGCGAAACATTCGCAGATAAATAAAAACATCGATTGGCGAAGTTATTGGCCTGTCGATGTTTTTTTATAGAGACGGGTATCAACTATCCAATAATAACAAATTTTAATAATCCGGTAATAAAATTAACAAGGTAATCAGAAGTACCATGACGAAGTGTATTGAATAATACATAATGGTAATATCCAAAATAAATTGAATGGGGGTAATACAGCATTATGGAGAAAACTTTTTTTGCGGCAATAAAAGACCGGAGAACATTTTACGGGATTAGCAACGAGTCTGTTGTCTCTGATGAACGTATTCACCAGATTGTCCAGGAAGCCGTCAAATATACACCCTCAGCCTTTAATTCGCAAAGTGCCAGAGTCGTTATTCTCTTGGGTAAACAGCACAACAAACTTTGGAGCATTGTCAAAAATGAACTTAAAAAAATTGTGCCAGCAGAGAACTTTGCTGCGACAGAAGAGAAAATTAACAGCTTTGCCAGTGGTTATGGCTCAGTAGTTTACTTTGAGGACATGGCGACTGTCGAAAATCTGCAGCAACAATTCCCGCTATATAGTGACAACTTCCCGATATGGTCGAATCAATCCTCAGGCATGTTGCAGCATGTGATATGGGTGGCGCTTGAGATAGAGGGTTTTGGTGTGTCGTTACAGCATTATAATCCGCTTATTGATCAGGCGGTAAAACAGGAATGGAATATTCCCGAAAAGTGGAAATTGATCGCACAGATGCCTTTTGGTAAACCCACAGCAGCGCCTGGAGAAAAAGAGTTTCAACCACTGGAAGCACGAGTAAAAATATATCGATAATGAACCTACTTTATAGTGATTCCTTTATTCACGGCTATAAAAAGCTGGCTGAGGCTGTGCAGCGTCATGGTTCCAAGCTGGTAGTGCAAATATCGCATGCTGGCCGCCAGATCGCGCCAGATAAAAAAGATCTGCAGCCGATTGCTCCCTCGTCTGTGCCTGATGGTAGTATCGGTGTTACTCCCCGGGTCATGACCGAAGCGGAAATAGCTGAACTTATTGAGGCTTTTGTTCAGGCAAGGGTACGCACCAAGCAAGCTGGCTGCGATGGCTTGCAGGTACATAAGAAGTGAGTTATAATAAATCAGGACAGCCGTTATACCGGCTGTCCTGATTGGTTGGCTGAATATCCCTATTTCAGGATATTGATTTTTTGCGGCGGGCAAGCTATAATAGCAAAGTAACTTTTCAAGGCGTTTGGCGAAGGTGAGAATAATGGACGACAACTACTATATGGGTTTGGCTCTGGCAGAGGCTCAAAAAGCGTTTGACCTTGGCGAAGTGCCAATTGGTGCGGTGCTCATTATGGATAATCAGGTTGTGGCGAGTGCGCATAACCTCAGGGAAACCTGCCATGATTCTACCGCTCATGCCGAAGTAATTGTCATCAGGGAAGCTGGCCAAAAGCTGAAACGTTGGCGGTTGACTGGAGCTACGCTTTATGTTACTATAGAGCCGTGTCCCATGTGCGCGGGTGCCCTGGTCATGAGCCGTGTTGACAGACTGGTGTACGGCAGCCCGGACTATAAAGCCGGGGCAGTGGAATCGCTTTTCAATATTGTACAAAACCCAGCGCTCAATCACCGCATGGAAGTAACAGCCGGCGTACGGGCTGAGGAGTGCTCCACAATCATGAAAGAGTTCTTTCGTTCGCGCCGCAAGTAAAAGATAATATGGAGAGGTGTCCGAGTGGTCGAAGGTGCTTGACTCGAAATCAAGTGTCCTGTCAAAGGGACCGTGGGTTCGAATCCCACCCTCTCCGCCAGTAAAAATCACGGCTTCTAGCGTTATGCTAGAAGCTTTTTTGTTGCCGGAAAATAGCTTCTGGCAACAAGATTGGCAACAAAAGAGCCGCAGCTCATATTTTGAGCGTGCGGCTTTTCCTTTTAGCAAAATTTTAAGAATATCTTTGGCGAGTTCTTCGCCATTTGGAGCTCGGTCAATTCTAAGTATTTTAATAATCTCTTCGGTAGTAGCCTCGGTGGTTATCTTCTGCATCTTCTTTAGTTATATGAACTGTACTATGTGGATGCTGAGGCGGTGCATAAATAGAATATAATTTAATTGGTATATCGCCGGTGTTGATTAGATTATGCCATTTACCAGCAGGTATAATGAAGGCATAACCATCCCGGACATTTGCTTGAAAATTCAACCTATCTTTTCTATCTCCCATTTTGACGAGTCCTTGACCTTCTTCAATACGTATGAATTGGTCAAGATTTGGGTGACTTTCTAAACCTATATCTTCCCCTACATTTATACTCATCAAGGTAAGCTGGAGATATTTACCAGTCCATAAAGCGATGCGAAAATTATCGTTTTGCTTTGTAGCTTTTTCAATGTTAACAGCAAAGGGCTTAGGCCCACAGTCCTTTAGTTTAATAGGAGGACTGACAGGAGGATAATGGCAAGGGAATTGATTACAAGTGCTATAAATATATTCACAGTAAGGGCAGTGACACATATTATAATTGGAACACATATCACAGTGATCGTACATTGGCATGTTAATCTGCCATGGATCTCGATTTCTATTATAAACCAAAGTTAACACTCCTTTCTCAACTACAATATTATTATATTGACCTAGTATAATGTATGAAGATACCTTTACATAAGTTCTCTGTATAAAACCCAGAAATAAAAATAAGAGGGGAAATCCCTCTCACTAATTAAACCTAATGGGTTGCGCAGGATATGCATGGATCAAACGAGCGTATAATTCGGCCAAGAATAACATTTCTTAGTTCCAGTGACGGAATATCAGTGCCCACCAGGGCGCTTTCAGCCGGACCCCGATTATTTTGCTCGTCTTTTGGCGAGAAGTTCCAAACTGTCGGTGTAATAATATCATATTTCTTTACTTTTTCATCCTGCACCAGAGCAGAATGGAGCAGTGGCCCTCGCATAGCATCTGTTACTGCAGTTGCCTGGTTATGGACAAGGTCTTTTTTCTGATGGATAGGAGGTTCTCCTGGTTGTAGCTCATGCAGCTATTCTTCCATTAATTCTGATATAAGAAGAGTCTCCAAAGAACGAGCGACGATCCGATCCGTGGTTGAAGTAAAGCTGAGGGACGGTTCTAGCGCTTCTTAGAGAATTAGAGAAATGCTTAGGTGGACATTTCTTTTTTGTCACACAAATATAATGGGTTGAAAGAAACGGAGCGTCCTTCCATGTTTGTCTTTGGAAGCAAACACAAGGTAGACGATTGGTATTGGCAAGATAGAGATGGTATCAAAGATATAGAACTTAGAGCCTCAAATTGGCATAGAATACAAGAACCTGAATAAGTGAGGTGGAGAAAAAATGTCTGATACCATCACCGTCACAAGTGCCGGTGACAGTGGCAGTGGTACACTGCGTCAAGCAATCAGTGATGCACAAGTTGGCGATACCATTGAGTTTCATCCTAGCATCTCTACGATCACCTTAAGTTCTGTACAAATTACGATTGATAAGAGCTTAAACATTCAAGGCCCGATTGTACTAACGACTAGCAATACGGCAAACTTTCGTGTATTTGAAATTCAGAGTGGCGTAGAAGTTACTATTGATGGGATCTCTGTCACAGATGTTGATACTACAGATATTAGCGGCGGTGCTATCTATAATAGCGGTACACTTACGATTTTAAACAGCAATTTCACAGAAAATAGTGTCGTTGGAACTGATACGGATGGCGGTGCCATCTACAATAACGGCTCACTTATTATTATAGGTAGTAAATTTATTTTCAACAGTGCAGGCGGCGATGCCGGCGATGGTGGAGCCATCTATAATACAGATAGCGGCAGGCTCGTGATTATCAACAGTGCGTTTTCTGCTAACAGTACGACTTGCGCTACTACTGGAGGTGCTAATGGTTGCAACGGTGGGGCGATTAATAACTGGGGTATTCTCACCATTACCGGTAGTACACTTGATAATAACGATAGTTATTATGGTGGTGGCATTTATAATGCGGGCATACTTACGATTACCAATAGTACTATTTCTAATAATGCCAGTTTTGCTGGCAGTGCTATTTATAATACGGGTTCTGTACTTAACATCATTTTTAGCACAATTGCGGAAAATCGAGCTTGGGGCGATGCCGTCATCTATAACTCTTCCCTCGTAATTTTTAAGAATTCAATTGTTGCCAATAATAGTTTATCTAATTACTCAGGACCAGGCAGTCTTACGGCATTTGGACAAAACTTTTCTACTGATAGCAGTATGGCTTACCCCCAGTTCACACAAGTAACGCCAGAAGCCCTTAAGTTGGGGAAACTTGCCTTGAATCTACCCGGCGTGACCGAAACGCATGCATTACTACAAGGCAGTGTAGCGATTGATACCGTTACAGATGGCACCGATCTTGATGGAAATCCGGTTACAATTGATCAGCGCGGCGTTTTACGGCCACAAAATAACACATGTGATGCCGGTGCCTATGAATATGTTGAAGACCCTATTCGCGGTATACTTTTATTTGGGAGATAGCGTATTTAAATGATGCCTTTGGCCTGCAATACATCCAATATATAAGCAGCTCTGTTACAATAGGAATGTTTGAATACCGATATTTGACCCTGGCGGCTGATTTTTTCACATTCTTCGGGATGATTCAGGTAATAGTGTACAAGTG
>JAEZVB010000149.1 GCA_023443285.1 Bacillota bacterium | reverse complement strand
CTTTCATTGGAGCTCCCAATCAGAGTCGAACTGGAGACCTCATCCTTACCATTTACACTGACTGGGAATTTATTGATATTTTGATTTGTTTTTTTTCGTGTTAGTATATCATGGAACATGTTATTTTACTGACTTCTGGGCTTTACGTATTTCTCCACCCATAACCTAGTTGTTTTATTTAGTTTTAGTAAATTACCTTTGATTTTAAATCAGTTTCTGTCAAATTTCTGTCAGCGCGTAACTACATTTTCGTTGGTCAATCCAAATTGCACCTCAATAATTTTATTTAGCTGCGCAGCAACATCTTTAAAATCACAATCCAAATTCAAAGTCCTAACTGTTATCTGATTACCACTCATATGGTACACTTTTTCAGTCAGTTGAAAATATTCATCTGTCCTTGCATACATCAACATTCCAGACACTTTGTGAGACCCGTCTTTGAAGCCAGTGGTCATATTTTTTACATAGGTAAATATCTGGTACAAATTATTGGAATGCAGCGTATTAACTCCATACTGCGACTGTGTCATGTGTGCATAGTATTTTGCATCAATTATGAGTACCTTGTCCTTGTAGATAACCGTAATATCACTATGCATAATAGGGAGCAGATCATCATATCCATCATCCAAATCCCACGGCACCTGTGATGCTGTTACGTTTATTTCAGGGAACTCTTTTCTGTAGTATTCAAGTATAAATTTCTCATATAAGCGACACATACGTTGTTCATCCAAAAAATCCATCAGTTTTGTTGTTCCATCAGAAGTAGTTTGCAAAAGGCCCTTGATAACTAAATAGCAAACCGAAATCAGCATCCTGTAGGACTGATTGTTCTTGTTATATTGCACATTCCAGTTGATGGAGTATATATCTAACAACTCTACGTCTCCGAAATAGACTATCAGTTTCCTCAGTTCCTTCTTACGGGCCTTTTGAATATCGGAACGCAGCAATAATGCTATGGTAGATTTAATAATCCTATTCAGGTAAGAATTTACTGAAAAATCATCATATGTGCAAACCATCTGTTTTTTTAGCATTGTCTGCGTTTTGATAGATCCAGCAATATCAATCTTGCCACGCAGCGACGACAATGCCTCAGTCTGTGGTATGTACACCTTGCCAAGTCCCCGCTTTATCTGCATCGAGATACCCTTTTCCAGAATCGCTGCACACAGCTCTGCTGTATTATGAAACTCTTCTGTAGCAATCTTCTTATAGCCCTGCTCATTTAATACTTGAAAAGCGTAGGATAGCATATAATAGATATTTTGGATAGGTATCACTTAATCGCACTCCTTAAATTACTACTCCAATCTCGCACCTTATTTGGCTCGTCAAACCAATATTCTTTTAACAATGGAATCAGCTCGTACTCAACAATAGCGCTGAGACTTTGTTCATTGACCGTATCCGGGGATAAATTACAAAAGTAACTATGACCGATGCAGAAACCCTCACCTAAAGATTCATCATTTAAAATCACTGCATTCAAGCTTCTCACACAGTTAATCAGCTGGTCAAACTTCGAACTTGCTAAGGACATTCTATATAAACGGAAGCTTTCGTTATCAAAACCAGGCTTCATCTCAATAAAAGCAAATCGTCTGCGCAAAGCATAATCAAGCATGGCAAGGCTACGGTCCGCAGTATTCATCATTCCAATAATGTAAACATTCTTCGGCACAGAGAATTTTTCATCGGAATAAAGCAACTGTAAAGAACTGCCACGCTTGTCATTTTCAATCAGCATAAAAAGCTCTCCGAAAATTTTGCTCAAATTACCTCGATTTATTTCATCGATTATAAAGAAATAATCATTGTCTGTGTCAATTTGTGCTTCTTTGCAAAAATTATAGAATGCCCCCTTCTTCAGTTCAAATCCTGTGGCTGACGGTCTGAATCCCATGATGAAGTCTTCATAAGAATAGCTCTGGTGAAACTGTACCATCATCACACGGTCAATATTCTTTGCTCCCATAATAGAATAAGCCAGACGCTTAGCAGCGAAAGTCTTACCGACACCAGGTGCGCCTTGGAGAATAATATTCTTCTTTGTACGAAGAATACCAATCAGATTATTGTAATCCTTTTCCTCCATATATACTTCTTTCAAAAAGTCCTCTGCTGAATATGGTGGAAACGTTTTTTCCTCTTCTTCCAAATCATCTTCAGAATCATCTTCAAATAGTGCGTTCAGCTTTTCAACATAATCTGTATATGAGGAAATATCAGTCAATGTCTTCATGACAGCTTGGCCCGGATGCGACCACTCCCCATTATGCGTCCAATCTACTTTTCTAATGTTTCCATATTCATCATCTCGCTCAGAGTCATATTCATAGTCAGATGTCACAACACCTCTACCAACCAGCTGATGCATTCCTTTTTTTACAAAAACAACATCACCAATTTTCATCTCATTTGCAAACTGCCATGTAGCATGTGCTGCATTTTTGTAAGAGAGACTTGAATCATAGGTTTCCTTCATTTTGGCTTTCATATTATCCTTTGAAGGAAAAGCCTTTAAATCTCCAATTTCGCCCCAGCCAATCGCCATGATACCAGCATTATAGAATTCATCCCATTTTGCAGCGCCATCACCAGGTGCATAAATCCAGTAATGCGTAGTGTCTACATCTTCATCTGCTAATGCCGCGCTGCTGGTTCCTCTCATGGTTTTTGTATTACTAGCCTTTTGTTCCTGATTAACCTGCTCAGAATAACGCCAAGCCTCAAAAGACAATTCTTTAAAATCTTTCAAGGAGCTCACACCGTTTCTCAGGAACGCTCTCAGTTTCTCTACAATATCAAAATACTTTGCCGCTGAAATCTTAGGTTCTATTTGAGGAAGACCCAACACAATATCTTCTGGTACCTTTCCTGATTCGTAAATATACCACTCATTACGACTATCAAGATTAAGAAAAGAATCCGGAGCAATCCAGTAAAGTCCCATCGTTATTTTGCTATTACCATTGCCTTTGCAGTTAATTACAATGTCGAAGAATTTTGAAAGCTTTTCTTTATTAGAAGCTATCGGATTATCTGCATAAGCCAGTGCTTCAGCAAAAAATGCCCACAGATTATCAATGTCATCGTCATCTCTGTAGCCAACAAAATAATAGAATGTAGCGTTCTGATTGTTCAACACCGGTATACTATCAAACGCTGACGGTACTGCAGCCTTTACTTTAAATTTTGATGCAACTGAAGTAATGATTTTAATTCTATTTGACTCCTTCATAGAGCTTTTATTAAAAAGGCCAAAAACAGTAAAAGGGTCAATATCTACAATCTGATTATCTTTTTCAAGAGTCGGCAGATTGATGCCAGTATCCGAATATATGCTTTTAACATGTTCTACAAGCTCATGGCGTTTATCTCGGTAAGCCAGTAATTTGTGTGCAAACTCCTTATAAAAGTTCACGCAGTCATATTGTGCCATTGTATTTCCTCCTACATTTTCGACTCGACTTCAAAATCTGGATAAAATTTATTTACATTTACTTTTTATTTTTCTTGTTCTCGTTATCGGGAACAGGTCTATTGTTCATTTCCGTCCCCCACGTTTCTTACAATCCTTTTGGATCTCAGCATTCCATCCTTCCGGCATTGCGGCGCACTCACGAAATGTATCGACCGCTTCACTCATATCGCGAAAATTCAATTCGGCGCCCTCATTGTCTGCGTGATAACTTTGAGCGCGGTCTGCGGATATCCCAAACCGTCCTGCGTCTCAACAGCATCTATGTTTGCCCCCAGGAAGATAAGCTCCCATCCGTACTTTGACTTTTGTCGATTGATCTTAGCCTTGATCTTCTCTGCTGAGTATTCACGACTGGAGTTTCCTCACCGTCTGTTATGATGACGAACATCACTTTTCAGCGCGAAAATCATCGGCTGTGTGTTTTTAAGCGTTGCCAAATTTTGTGGATTGTCCTTCCGATAGCATCAAGCAGCGCTGTTGATCCGACGACCTGGTACTCCTTATCGGTAATCAGGCTGACTGCCTTGATGTCGATACGGTCATGTAACAGCTCATAATTATTATCAAATAACACGGTCGTGATATGGCATTCACCCTCTCCCGCCTGCTGTTTGGCAAGCATTGAGTTGTAGCCACCTATAGTGTCGGTTTCAAGGCCACCCATAGAGCCGCTTTTGTCCAATATAAATACCAATTCAATTAATCCTTTTTTCATCGCCATGTTCTCCTTAGGTTTTATAATGCTTAAGGAGAACAATTTCATCATGACATACGGTCGCTTTTCGAGCAACAAATGACTTACCAACCTGTTTCTTTCACACTAGCAGGATTCGTGCAGATAGTAATACTTACCGCCCTTTATTATAATTTTCACATCATCATTGTAGACTTGTTTCGGTTCGGCTGGACTTTCGTGGATGTTTTTTGCTTGGGTACTTATTTCGTTTACAAGGCTTTGACTTAGTTTGTAATATTTAAATTTGTCATCAAACAAGCCCGGTATTGCTGAAACAACCGCTTTAAACCCAGTCTTAGCTATACGCTCTTTCTCTAAATCAATATACAGTGCCATGGCCTGCTTATCGTGCCATTGTCCAAGGAGAGTTCTTGTTTTCACGGATAATTCGAGATACTTATTAAACGAGGAATAGCTTCTCTCAGTTGAGGTTGAACCTTTCCCCAACAAGTACGTCAATTTGCTGATTTCCTCTAGAACAGTGATCAGAGCATTCTGATATCCCACCAGTTTCTGAAAATCATAAACTTTGGATTGATACTCTTTATAATCCGGATTAGGTGTCTTTTGAGTAATATCGGATATCGTAATGTTAACTTGTCCTAGAAGTTCAGTAACTGTAGCTTTTAAATTTTCTAATTCTACAAGCTTCAGATTTCTTTGCTCGTCATTTTCCATAATTTCTGAACTGAATTGCGAAATCTCACTAACAAGGGTAATTACAGATAAAATACGGCTTTTAAATTCTCTGTCTTGGAAATCGCCAATTTTATCTATGCTCTTCGTCATATTTTCTAGTTTAGAACTTATCTCAGACATATAATACTGCCCGACGACCAAGGAACCAACGTTCATCACATGTGCCACACCATTAGCAACGCTAGTAGCTTTTGTGACTTTGGTCATGTCAACTTTAGTTAAGTTTGCTTGTGCTGCTACGCCTTTACCCCCGTGA
>JAEZVB010000073.1 GCA_023443285.1 Bacillota bacterium | reverse complement strand
CTTGGGGTAATTGCCATGAATACCGCTATTGAATTTGACATTTATGGACATGTTAATTCAACACATATTATGGGTACCAAAATGATGAATGGTATTGGCGGTTCAGGCGATTTTGCCCGTAATGCTTATTTGACCTTCTTCTTCACTAATTCCATTGCGAAGAATGGCGATATTTCCTCGGTTGTTCCGATGTGCTCACACTTTGACCATACCGAACATGATATCGATGTATTTATTACCGAACGTGGTGTTGCCGATGTCCGCGGCTTAAGCCCTAAGGAGCGGGCGAGAGTTATTATAAAAAATTGTGCACATCCTGATTATCAACCAATGCTCATGGATTATCTTGAGCGGGCAGAGAAAGCAACAGGCAATGCGCATACTCCTCATATCATCAATGAAGCTCTTTCCTGGCATACTCGCTTCCTGGAAACAGGCAGTATGAAAATAAAGTAGGCTTAGCTTACGGTGGGGTGGTTAACCCCAACTGAAGGTTAGTCTCATTTGTACTTACGATTACATACTTAAAGGAGGAATTAGAACAATGTGCACAGCTAATAACGATAGCTTGAAACAAAAGATGGCTGAGTACACCGGCAAGGTGGAAAAATCTCTGGCCAAATTCCCAGAGCGCAAAAACCTTCCTTACAACAGGCTTTACACTCCGCTTGATATCGAAGGTGTTGACTACGAAAAGGATCTTGGTTTCCCAGGTCAATATCCGTTTACCCGCGGTGTGCAGCCTACTATGTATCGCAGCCGTTTCTGGACCATGCGTATGTATGCTGGCTTCTCAACTGCTGAAGAGTCCAACAAACGTTATCGTTATCTCTTAGAGTCAGGCGGCACCGGCTTATCTTGCGCGTTTGACTTGCCAACACAAATTGGTTATGACTCTGATGATCCCATTTCTGAAGGTGAAGTTGGTAAAGTAGGCGTGGCCATCGACTCCTTGGCCGATATGGAAATCCTGTTTGACAGCATTGATCTTGGTAAAGTATCGACTTCCATGACTATCAATGCACCGGCATCTGTACTACTTGCCATGTACATTGCTGTTGCTGAAAAACAAGGTGTTAGCCCTGATAAACTCAACGGTACCATTCAAAACGATATTCTTAAAGAATATGCTGCTCGTGGTACTTACATTTTCCCACCCAAGCCTTCTATGCGTCTTATTACCAACATTTTTGAATATTGCTCCAAAAATGTTCCTAACTGGAATACTATCTCAATCTCGGGTTATCATATCCGTGAAGCTGGTTCTACCGCTTCTCAGGAAATTGCATTCACCATTGCTGATGGTATCGCGTATGTTGATGCTGCAATTAAAGCTGGCCTGAATGTTGATGATTTCGCCGGACGTTTGTCCTTCTTCTGGAACGCTCACAACAACGTACTTGAAGAAGTGGCCAAGTTCCGTGCTTCCCGTCGCGTATGGGCAAAAGTAATGAAAGAGCGTTTTGGTGCTACTAATCCTAAATCATGGATGCTCAGAGTGCATACCCAGACTGCAGGTTCGATGCTTACTGCTCAGCAACCTGAGAATAACGTTGTTCGTGTTGCTCTTCAGACTGCTGCTGCCGTACTTGGTGGAACCCAGTCTCTGCACACTAACTCCAAAGACGAGGCACTGGCTCTGCCTACTGAAGATTCGGTACGCGTTGCACTTCGTACCCAACAAATCGTGGCTTACGAAAGTGGCTTAGCTGACGTTGTTGACCCACTTGCTGGTTCTTACTACATCGAAGCTATGACTAATCAAATTGAGAAAGAAGCCTGGGAATACATCAGCAAGATTGATGACATGGGCGGCGCTGTTGTGGCCATCGAAAAAGGCTACATTCAGCGCGAAATTCAAGAAAGTGCCTATAAATGGCAAATGGATGTGGAAAACAAACAACGTGTTATCGTTGGTGTTAACCAATTCCAGATCGAAGAAAAACCAATTGAAGGCTTACTGCGAGTTGACGCTTCTGTTGGCGAACTGCAAAAGAAAAAGCTGGCTGATCTTCGCGCACGCCGCGACAACGCTGCAGTACAAGCAAAACTTGCTGCACTGGAAGCAGGCTGCAAAGACGAAAACACTAACCTTATGCCGCTCATTCTTGATGCGGTTAAGGCATATGCAACCCTTGGGGAAATCTGCGGCGTAATGCGCAAAGTATTCGGCGAATACGAAGCGCATGTAAGCCTATAAGCTGAGAAGGAGGGACAACGATGGAAAAACGTATTAGAGTATTGGTAGCAAAGCCTGGCCTGGACGGTCATGACCGCGGCGCCAAAGTCGTAGCCCGCGCTCTCCGCGATGCCGGTTTTGAGGTAATTTATACTGGCCTTCGCCAGACTCCGGAGCAAATTGTGGAAGCGGCTCTTCAAGAAGATGTAAATGTTGTAGCATTAAGCTTATTATCAGGTGCTCATAATCACCTGTTCCCGAAAATTGTTGAATTGTGCAAGCAAAAAGATATGAGTGATGTACTGATTGTCGGCGGCGGTGTTATTCCTGATGCTGATATTCCTGGCCTGAAAGCGGCTGGCGTATCGGAAGTATTTACTCCTGGCACACCGACAGGAAATATTGTTGAGTTTATTAAAGCCAACATAAAATAATGATTTGGCATTGTGTAAATATGTAGGTGAAAAAAGATGAACATCGTTGAGCAAGTGCTGGCAGGGTCCAAACGGGCCTTAGCCCGCGCCATCACCGCTGTAGAAAATGAATATGAGGAAGCTGCTGCAATTATGCAGCAGCTCTATCCTCACACCGGACGAGCTCATGTTATTGGTATAACCGGCCCCCCGGGTGCCGGTAAAAGTACCCTTACTGACAAACTGGCTAAAGAGTACCGTAGTCAAGGTAAAACTGTAGGGATTATTGCAGTAGATCCAACCAGCCCATTTTCTGGCGGCGCTATACTAGGTGACCGTATTCGCATGAATGAGCTTACCTTAGATGAAGGTGTATTTATTCGGAGTATGGGAACAAGAGGCAGTTTGGGTGGATTGTCAAGAAAAACAGCAGAAGCAGTCAAAATATTGGATGCTGCGGGCAAAGATGTAATTTTTATTGAAACAGTAGGTGTTGGCCAGTCTGAAGTTGATGTAATCAAGGCCGCAGATACTACAATTGTTGTATTAGTGCCTGGTCTTGGTGATGATATCCAGGCTATTAAGGCCGGTATTTTAGAAATAGCTGATGTATTTGCTATTAATAAGGCTGACCGTGAGGGTGTAGAGCGCTTAAACACTGAAATTGAAATGATGCTGGAATTAAATCAAACTATGGTTGACTGGCGACCGCCGGTCAAACGCACTGTTGCAAGTAAGGGTGAAGGCATAGATGAGTTGATTGATGCCATTGAGGAACATATCAGTTATCTGCAAAAATCCGGTCAACTTTCCATCCGTCGTACTGAACGCACCAAAAACGAATTATTGGCTTTACTTGATGAACGAATTGGCCGATATATATTGGAGCATGTTACAAGCAGTGGAGATTTCAATGCGATAGTGACAGCTGTCGAAAGACGGGAAAAAGATCCATATAGTGTTGTTGCTGATTTGCTGCGCCAAGTACTACGCTAAAAACAAATTTCGAATTTTAATGGGAATTTATAGTACCTGATATTAAAATGTGGTATCATAATAATTGGATTGGATTAATCAATCTAATTTGTAATAGGAGGTATGAATATGTGCCAAAATTGTAATTGCGGCGTTAATGCCCGTAAGTTCCAGGTTCTTCGGGTTGACCATATCGGAATTGCCGTAAAAGATATGGAACAAGCCAAGAAATTTTACACTGATGTACTTGGTATGACTGCTATGGGCGAAGAAGTTGTTGAACAGCAAAAAGTAAAAGTTTGCTTTATCCCTTGTGGTGACAGCGAAGTCGAGCTGCTGGAATCAACTTCACCAGACGGTCCAGTTGCTAAATTTATTGAAAAGAATGGCGAGGGCATCCAACACGTAGCGCTGCGTGTTGACAATATTGAGGCTGCGCTTGCTGACCTCAAAGAGCAAGGCGTTCGCTTAATTGACGAAACCCCGCGTTATGGTGCTGGCGGTGCCAGTATTGCTTTCGTTCACCCGAAAGCTACCGGCGGTATTCTCTTAGAACTGTCGCAGCGCAAGTAATCCCCAAGTAATGGAGGTGTTTTTCTAAATGGCTACAATCCAGGAAAAAATCGCTGACCTGAAAAAACGCCAGGAAAAAGTTTTATTAGGTGGCGGCCAAAAGCGTATTGAAAAGCAACATGCCAGCGGTAAGCTTACAGCTCGTGAGCGTGTGGAAAAGCTTTTGGATCAAGGTACTTTTGTTGAATTAGACCAATTTGTTGCGCATCGTTGCACCAACTTTGGTATGGAGAAAGTGGAATCTCCGGGTGAAGGTGTAGTTACAGGTTATGGTACTGTCGATGGTCGTTTGGTCTATGTATTTGCGCAGGACTTCACGGTAATAGGTGGTTCCTTGGGCGAAATGCATGCCAATAAAATTGTTAAAGTACAAAAATTGGCCTTAAAAATGGGTGCTCCTTTAATTGGTATTAACGATTCAGGTGGAGCTCGTATTCAAGAGGCCGTAGATGCTCTATCCGGTTATGGAAAAATATTCTATGAAAATACCCTGGCATCAGGTGTTATTCCTCAAATATCTGTAATTATGGGACCATGCGCCGGTGGTGCTGTGTATTCTCCAGCACTTACTGACTTCATCTATATGGTTAAAAACACCAGTCAGATGTTTATCACTGGTCCGCAGGTTATCAAATCTGTTACTGCAGAAGAAGTAACCGCTGAGGCATTAGGTGGTGCTATGACCCACAACTCAACTTCAGGTGTGGCTCATTTTGCAACCGAAAATGATGACGACTGCATGCAGCAGGTTCGTTATCTCTTAAGCTTCTTGCCAAGCAATAACCTGGATGATGCTCCGATTGTTGACACTGGTGATGACGCTAACCGTATGGACGAGGGGCTTAACACCTTGTTACCAGACAATCCTAATCAGCCATACAACATGAAAGACGTCATTAAGTCTGTTGTTGACAATGGTGAGTTCTACGAAGTACATGCGCATTATGCACAAAATATTATTACTTGCTTTGCCCGTTTTGACGGTCAGCCTGTCGGTATTATTGCCAACCAGCCAAACAATATGGCCGGTTGCCTTGACATCAACGCTTCAGATAAATCTGCACGGTTCATTCGTTTCTGTGATGCGTTCAACCTGCCATTAGTTAACCTTGTTGACGTTCCTGGCTTTTTGCCTGGCACTGACCAAGAATATGGCGGCATAATTCGTCATGGTGCGAAAATGCTATATGCTTACTCGGAAGCTACTGTTCCTAAGGTTACCGTTATTACTCGTAAAGCTTATGGTGGTTCTTATCTGGCTATGTGTTCCCAGGACTTGGGTGCCGATCAGGTATTGGCTTGGCCAAGTGCTGAAATTGCTGTTATGGGTCCTGCAGGCGCTGCAAACATTATTTTCCGTGGTGATGCTGACGCTGAAGCAAAAACAGCAAAATATGTGGAAGACTTTGCAACCCCGTATAAAGCGGCAGAACGTGGTTTCGTTGATCAAGTTATCGAGCCGAAAGAAACCCGGCCGCGGATTATTACTGCGCTCAATATGTTGGCAAGCAAGCGCGAACAGCGTCCGGCTAAAAAGCACGGCAATATTCCGCTATAATTCTCTCGCTGATACTTTCACAAGGAAAGAAAGGGGATAGTTAATGTGGGATTTTTAGATTCCTTATTCGGTAAGCCCGAACCGCCTAAAGCTAAGAAGAAAAAGAAAAGACCAGTGGAAGCTGCAACTGAAACTGCAGATACAATGGTCGTTGAATCAGAGGGCATTAGTCCGGAAGTTATTGCCGCCATTACTGCCAGCATCTATGCGATGATGGGAACAGGCGCTCTCGCTGTTAGGATTAATCGCACCAGTAATCAATGGGCAAATGTTGGACGGCAAAAGGTAATGGACAATCGTCAATTTGCCTAAACGAAATATGAACACCATCAATGAATGGAGGGTCCGCTAGAATGAAAAAATTTAATGTTACCGTTAATGGCAATACTTATGAGGTAGAAGTGGAAGAAGTAGGCGGCGCTGTTGCCGCTCAACCCCGTGCAGCAGCTGCTGCACCAGCTGCTCCGGCTCCCGCCGCAGCCCCTGCTGCTCCGGCTCCTAAAGCCGCTGCTCCTGCACCGGCAACAGTTGCCGCTGGTGATACCCCGATAACTGCTCCAATGCCTGGCAAAGTAAGCAAAGTTGTAGCTAAAGCCGGCGACAAAGTTAAGAAGGGTGACGTTATCCTTATTCTTGAAGCAATGAAAATGCAAAATGAAATTGGTGCTCCTGCCGATGGCACTGTTAAGTCCGTCAACGTAAGCGCAGGACAAAATGTTAAACCTGGCGAGGTTATGGCTGTTCTCGGTTAATTGTAGTAAGCAGAAATTAGTGCGGTAACACATTAACTGCACTAATTTCTACCTTCCCTTATGAAGAGAATATAAATTTATCTAAGATTAAGTCGATTTTTCCACACCATAAATAGGAGGTAAAATATACATGGAAGCATTGATTCACCAGTATCCGTGGCTTGACGAACTGCTCATGGGTTTCATTGGCCTTTCTTGGAAGCATGTGGTCATGTGGGCCATCGGTGCACTCTTGATTTATCTTGCTGCAAAGCATGACTATGAACCGGCACTTCTTCTCCCAATTGGTTTTGGTGCTATTTTAGCCAATATACCGCACTCTTCTGCGGTATCTAATCACCCAGGCGAGGAAGGATTCCTCATTGTACTCTATAATGCTGGCATTGCAAACGAACTGTTCCCTGTACTTATCTTTATTGCGATTGGCGCGATGTGCGATTTTGCACCACTAATCCGTCGACCGTCGGTTATGTTGTTTGCAGCTGCCGCTCAGTTTGGTATTTTTGCTACCGCAGTTGGCGCAACTCTTGTAGGCTTCAATTTTGAACACGCCGCTTCCATTGGTATCATTGGTGCAGCTGACGGTCCTACTACTATTTATGTAGCTAGCCGTTTTGCCCAGGAACTCTTGGGACCTCTGTCTGTTGCCGCCTATTGCTACATGTCACTCGTTCCGGTAATTCAACCGCCTGTAATTAATGCAATTACTACCTCGAATGAACGTAAGATTAAAATGGGTTTTGAAGGTGAAGAACCGGTTTCACAAACCACGAAGTTCCTATTCCCAATTATGATTGTAATTATTGCAGGTATAGTGGCTCCGATATCGGTTGCTCTTATCGGCAGTTTGATGTTTGGTAATCTCCTGAAAGAAAGCGGTGTTGTAGATAACCTCTCCAACTGCGCGCAAAATGAGCTTGCCAATCTGGTTACCTTGGTTCTGGGTATCACTATTGGTGGTACTATGACAGCTGAACGCTTCCTGACTTTTGATGTACTCTTAATCATGGCTCTTGGTGCCGTAGCTTTCGTATTTGATACAGTTGGCGGCGTACTTTTTGCTAAACTGTTAAACACCTTCAGCCCGACTAAGATTAATCCAATGATTGGTGCTTGCGGTATCTCGGCATTTCCAATGTCTGGTCGTGTAATCGCTAAAATGGCTCTTAAAGAAGATCCCACTAACTTCATTATCCAGCATGCTATTGGGGTAAACGTTGCCGGACAGGTTGCTTCTGTTGTGGCTGGCGGTTTAGTACTTGCCCTGATTCCGGCGCTGGCGAAATAGGGGAGGAAAATATAAATGGAAAGTGCAACTTCTAAAGCGTTAACATTAATGGTTATTGCTCTGCCGACTATGTTTGCCGTTATCGGCGTATTCATAATGGCAACCAAAGCTCTTCATGCTGCCTTCCCGGCACCTGTTGAAGAAGATGATGATGATGAATACGAAGATGACTAAGTAATCTCCGTAAATCTACTTGATTTTAAACTGATGTTTCAAATTTAGAACTGATTTGCAGTGTATGAAAGGGGTAATAATTTACCTGATTTATTAGTTTGACAAAGTGATGTATTTATAAAGCTGAATATACAAGACGGGGGAGAACACAAGCTCCCATCCCTCGTCTTATTATTTTGGCTTAATTTTCTGAAAAAATTATCGATTAGTAGCGAAAAAACAGTTATTATGTCTCTTTGTGGTATTGATATAACCTTGATTTCTAGAAGCGGAATTTTCAGATAAGTTTGTATATAACAAATTGTCATTGGCGAAATTTGATGAGGGGGGTATTAATTTTCACAAAGGTGGAATAGTAAAAAGACATAAATGATCTGTTTCAGAATACTAAACAATCTAATTAGATGGGGAGGAATCAAAATTGGAAATTTCAATAGCCGCAATAATGTCAATGGTTGCACTGGCAATTGTTGTACTTATCAGCTGTGTTAAAGAAGATCTGAATGTCGGTTTTCTTAGTATTGGCTTTGCGATCATTGTCGGTGGTGTTTGGGGCGGTCTAACTGGCGCTAAGGTTATGGGATCATTCCCACTTAGCTTGTTTATGATTTTGGTTGGTGTAACCTTTATGTTCGGTATGGCACAAACCAACGGAACTATGGAAAAACTAACCGCATATTCTGTTAGACTCTGCAAAGGCAACACGGCTCTTATACCCTTGATTGTATATGCGTTGACAACCTTTGTAACAACTATCGGACCTGGTAATATCGCAGGCTGTGCCTTGATGGCTCCTGTTGCCATGGCAATTGCTTCGCGTGTAGGAATGCCAGCTTTTCTGATGACTCTCATCGTTGTCGGTGCAGCCAATGGCGCAGCCTTTTCGCCGTTTGCGCCGACAGGTATTATTTCCAACGGTATCATTGCCAAAATGGCTCCCGGTATTGGTATTGCAGCTGATCAACTGAGCGGCTTGGCTTGGAAAATTCATTTTAACTCAACTGTTGTACAAGGGATTATTAATATTGGTGGTTTCTTTATTCTTGGCGGCTGGGCATGGATTCAAAAACAACGCGGTGCCAGTCTGGATATTGATGAATTGGCGCCAAAACCCGAACCTTTCAATAAACACCAATGGCTGACTTTGGCAATGGTTGGTGTGTTAATTCTCATGGTTATTCTTCCTGGCTTGCCGGCACTGAAAGGTTTCTTTAAGTCTAATGTTTGGCTTGCTAACATGCTTTCTAATGTTGGATCGGTCGCCTTTGTATTAGCTGGCGTATTGATGCTGACAGGTTCTGGCGACAGCAAAGCTGCTGTAAAAGTAATGCCTTGGGGCGTTATCATGATGGTTTGCGGCGTATCGGTTCTTATTGATGTTATGGACAAAGCCGGTGGGTTAAACGCCATGGTCAAAATGATTGGCGCGATTTCTAACCCGACTACCGTTAACTTCTGGTTAGGTCTTATCCCTGGTATTATTTCGGCATACTCCAGTTCTTCGGGTGTTGTAATGCCGATGTTCCTGCCAATGGTTCCAGGGTTACTGAAGGAAATCGGTGGTGGTAATGCAATTGCGATGATTTCTTCGATCAATGTCGGTTCCCATATTGTTGATACCTCACCGCTTTCCACTCTTGGCGCATTATGTATCGCTTGCGCTGGTGAGCATGAAGACAAAGCAAAATTATTCCGTAACCTGCTTATCTGGGGCTTATCGATGGCAGTTGTCGGTGCTGTTGTATGCTATGTTTTCTTTGGATTGCTTGGCTTCTAATTTGGAGTAATAAGATAGGCCGGGATAATTACCCGGCCTCTTGTTTTCTTCTATAGAAGTGTGTTTTTTTCATGACTACACAGGAATTTGCCAGTCAGAAAGAGAAGAAAGCTTTAATAATGTTTCTCTGCCAGTAGGGGAACAAAGCATAACGGAGGATTCGATTAATTTGGAAAAAATGGTAGTGCAGTCTGAGATAACTAAGAAAAACGCTATTATAATGGCAATAGCCGTAGCAATCTTTGCGGTTCTTGTCATTTTTTCGCTTTACAAGTGGCTTGTGCTTGGTTCATTCAAGCCTTTGGAACTGATGTCAGAAGGCTTAGTTTTATTTGTTCTGCTTGAGCGTATTGCTGCTAAATACACCTATGAAATGGACAAAAAAGTTCTCAGACTGACAAAGCGTGGTCTTTTAGGCAAGATAACCCATGAGGTTCCTTATCGTGATATTTTTGGTATTTATCGCTATAAACCTCAACTGATTGGTGTTATCAAATTTCGCCGAACATACCGTTTCAACTCGGCGCTTGATGGACGTGATGTCTGGACACTGGCATATACTGCACCGGGATTCCGGGGCAAGATAGAGAATCGACGTTTTTACTTTAAACCTGGGTCGGAGTTTTTGGCGGCATTACAGGTTAAGCTACCAGAGAAAGTAATGGTTCCGGAAGAAGAAGTAATTAGAACAGCATTAAGTAAAGAAAACAAAGAAAAATCTGAGTAACTTGCTTTAGAAATAGATAAAATCGAATATATTGTTATAATATATAAATGTGAAAATTAACCCATCCGAACACTACAAAACAGTGTTCGGAAATTTTTTTTATATATGCTATAGTTTTTTGTACAAAATTTCACAAAAACTATAGTAATTTATCTGAAAATCTGGTATTGTAAATACAGTTGGAATTTTTGAAATTTACCGAAAGCTATAGTCAACTATAGTGAAAAAAGTAATTTGGATTAATAGGCAGGTAACTATTTTAGTAAGAGCGAATATATATATTCCGTTTTAGCAAGAAGATATGTAAACTCTATCTTATTGGAAAGGGGGGAAATACCACTGGAAAAGGAACAAGAAGCCATAGTGTTAGAAGTATTTGATGGAATGGCTAAAGTTAAGGCCAGCCGTCATAGTGATTGTGAAAATTGTGGCAGTTGCCCAGGCAATAGTGCCATAGTGGTAGAAGCCCTCAATACGGTAGGGGCTCAAAAGGGGCAACGGGTAGCTATTGAAGTACAACAAGTTAACATGTTAAAAGCTGCTTTTATTGTTTATATGTTACCGCTTATTGCTGCTGTTGCGGGAGTATTTGCCGGTTCTTATCTTGCAGATACCCAAATGGCGCCTGACTCAATGTGGTACCAGATTGGCGGCGGAGTTGCCGCAGTTGTCTTATCCCTGATTTACATTAGGTATTATGATCGCAAGGCCAGGACTAATGATAAAATGCGACCAGTTATCACCCGCATTTTGCCATAGGACGGCTTAAGATAAGCGATTAAACTGCACCAAGCAAAAGGAGTGAAAGTATGGCAAAAACCTTTCGCGGGGGGGTTCATCCCGACGACCGCAAACGGTATACGGCTGCTAAACCAATTGAAGTGGCATCCATACCGGAAAAAGTCATCATTCCTACCAGGCAGCATATAGGAGCGCCTTGCGCGCCGGTAGTCAAGGTGGGGGATTTGGTCAAAAAAGGACAGGTAATAGCTGAGGCGCAAGCCTTTGTTGCCAGTCCCATTCATGCTTCAACATCAGGAAAAGTAACTGAAATTGCTGAATATCCCCATCCGGTATTTGGAACCTGTCAGGCTGTTGTCATTGAAAGTGACGGTCAAGATGAGTGGGCACCAGGTATGCCACTAAATCGCGACTGGCAGTCAATGGATCCTAAAGAACTCAAGGAAACTGTTCGCTTAGCAGGTCTTGTCGGCATGGGCGGGGCTACTTTCCCAACACATGTAAAAATGTCGCCTCCTCCGGAAAAACCTATTGATGCGTTTATTCTTAACGGCGCTGAGTGTGAACCGTATTTGACGGCTGACCACCGGGTAATGTTAGAGCAAACCGAGCGCATTGTTGTCGGCATGAAAATTGCCATGAAAATTTTAAGCGTAAGCAAAGGCTATATTGGTATTGAAGAAAACAAACCTGATGCCATTGAAATTATCCGCAAAGCCTGCTCTGGTTCCACCATTGAAGTTGTACCGCTTAAGACCAAATATCCACAGGGCGCAGAAAAAACATTAATTAAAGTAATTTTGGACAGAGAAGTGCCGTCAGGCGGATTACCTATGGACGTTGGCGTCGTTGTTCAAAACGTGGGTACCTTAGTTGCCATAGCTGATGCTGTTGAAAAAGGTATTCCTCTGATTGAGCGTGTTGCTACTGTTACTGGTGGTGCCATTGCTGAACCTAAAAATATTTTATTACGGGTAGGGGCAACTTTTGCTCATGCTGTAGCTATGTGTGGCGGCTTTAAAGAGCAACCAGTGAAAGTAATTATGGGTGGACCGATGATGGGTATGGCACAGCGTACTCTTGATGTGCCAGTAATTAAAGGTACTTCTGGTATTTTGGCGCTGAGTGCAGCCGATGTTAATATCGGGCCTGAGCAGCCGTGTATTCGCTGTGGACGCTGTGTAGATGCCTGTCCGATGGGTCTTGTCCCCAGTATGCTCAGTATTCTTGGACAGCGCAATGCATTTGCTGTTGCCAAGGAAGAATATAGTCTTCTTGATTGCGTAGAGTGCGGTTCATGCGTATATGTATGTCCGGCTAAGCGCAATATTGTTCACTATATCAAATTATCTAAAGCGCAAAACGCAGCAGCGGCTGCAGCTGCGCAGAAGAAATAGGAGGTGGGCGGTATGAGTGCAGAAGTAAAACTTGATGTAGGTACCTTAACAGTTTCGGCATCGCCGCACATCAGGTGCGACGAGTCTATTGCCAAAATTATGTGGGCAGTTAATCTGGCATTGGCGCCTGCAGCTCTTTTCTCGGTATACCGTTTTGGAATGCCGGCATTAACTACTATGGTTCTTTGTATTGTTGTTGCTATGGCAACAGAATATCTTATTCAAAAATGGCAGAATAAGCCGATTACTATTAATGATGGCAGTGCCTTTTTGACCGGCCTTTTACTGGCTATGAATATTCCTTCGACCTTACCTTGGTACATGCCTGTATTTGGTACTGTGGCGGCGATTGCTGTAGCCAAACATACTATGGGTGGCCTGGGCTATAACATATTTAACCCGGCTCTTGTAGGACGTGCAATCCTCTTAGCTTCATGGCCTGTAGCAATGACAACTTGGCCACAAATGGCAAGTAAAATTGACGGAGTTACTTCGGCTACTCCGCTAGGTATTTTAAAACTGCAAGGGTATGAAAGCCTTGTTTCAATTTTTGGTGATAAGGTAACCATGTATCAATCCTTGTTTTTGGGTTCGCGCAGCGGTAGTATGGGTGAGACTTCGGCACTGCTATTAATTTTAGGCGGTATATTCTTAATTTATCGCGGTTATATCAACTGGCAGATTCCGGTATGTATGATTGCTACTGTCGGCGTTTTAACTGCCGCCTTCGGACATGATCCAATCATGCATATGATGTCAGGCGGACTTATTTTAGGCGCATTCTTCATGGCGACTGATATGGTCACCATTCCGATTACCATTAAAGGGCAAATTATATTTGCAGTTGGTGCTGGTGCACTCACTGTATTAATCCGCTTGTTGGGCGGCTATCCGGAAGGCGTTTGCTATGCCATATTGCTCATGAACTGCGTAACGCCAGCTATTGACCTTTTGGTTAAGCCTGCGAAATTTGGGGCAAGGAGGTAAATGACCATGGCACATGATGAACATGCACATGATGACAAGAATAATAGTGTTTTAAAAATAGCTATGAATCTTGGTATAACATGTTTTCTTTCAGGGGTTATTCTTGCTACTGCGTTCGCTATCACTGAGCCAGTTGCTGCTGAGCAACGTGTTAAGGCAAAAAATGATGCAATGAAAGAACTTGTTAAAGATGCTGAATCCTTTAAAGCTATTGAAGGAAAAGAAGGCTGGTATGCGGGGATAAAAGGAGGCAAGGTTATTGCCTATGTAGTGCCAGCTAGCGGTAAAGGATATGCAGGTAAAATTGACATGCTTGCTGCTGTAACAACTGATGGCAAGGCAATGGATTTTAAGGTGTTAAAGCATGCTGAAACTCCAGGCCTTGGCGATAAAATGGTTGAACCGAAGTTTCGCAAGCAATTCGCAAGTAAAGATCCGAAAGATATGGAAGTTGTAAAGGTTCCCACCGATAAAAATATCCAGGCGCTGACAGGTGCAACAATTACTTCCCGAGCTGTTACGAAAGGCATTAGGGAAGCTGTAGAAGAAGTTGCCGCGTATTCAGCTAGCCAGAAGAAGTGAGGTGTGTGAATATGAATTATTGGGAAATATTTAAAAAAGGTATTTTTGAAATGAACCCCATATTCCGCCTTGCGTTAAGTCTTTGTCCGGCGCTGGCGGTTACCTCAACAGTCTTTAATGCATTAGGAATGGGTTTATGTGTTATGGCTGTTATTACTGCTAACAATACAGTAGTATCGATCGTAAAGAAATTTGTTAACCCTAAGGTTCGGGTACCTGTATTTATTACTATTATTGCTACTATTGTTACTTTAACAATTTTAGTGCTTGAAGCTTATGCACCCGCCGTTTATAAAGAACTAGGCCTTTACTTAGAGTTAGTGGTGGTATTTGCTATTATTTTGGCTCGTGCTGAAGTGTTTGCTATGAAAAATAGCGTAATAGCTTCTACTGTTGATGGTTTAGGTATGGGTTTTGGTTTTACCGTTGCTATGGTATTTATTGGTGTGGTTCGCGAACTGTTTGGTACTGGTGTTATCCTTAGTGGTACCTCCATGGTAATGCAGGTATTTCCTCAATCATATAATGGTCCTATGATTATGATTCTTGCACCAGGAGCATTTATGGTGATCGGGCTTATGATTGGTATGTTTAATGTTATCGGTGAATATCAAGATAAGCAAGCGGCAAAAGATAAAGCCGCATCACAGCTTACTATGCAAAGGAGTGAGGCTGTATAATGGAATACTTTCTGCTATTTATGGGCGCGGCAATTGTAAACAACTTTGTTCTTACGCGTTTTCTAGGTTTGTGTATCTTTTTTGGAGTTTCTAAGAGCTTAAATGCATCTATAGGTATGGGTATGGCGGTTGCCTCTATCCTTACTATATCGTCGTCTCTTGCATGGATGGTATATAACTTTATTCTTGTTCCTTATGACTTAGTATTCTTGAAAATTGTAGTTATTGTAGTGCTAATGGCTGTTTGCGTACAGTTTTTGGAAATTGCTATTAAGAAATATGCACCTGCTCTCTATGAGATGTGGGGAATTTACTTAGTGCTAATTGCTACTAACTGTGTTATTTTGGGTGTACCGCTCATTAATGCTACAGAAAATTTTGGTTTTCTAAAAAGCGTTGTCAACGCCTTTGGATCTGGTGTCGGCTTTGCTCTTGCGCTTATTCTTATGGCCAGCCTGCGGGAAAAGCTCCAGTATGCAGACGTTCCCCAAACTCTGCAAGGATTAGG
Source organism: Bacillota bacterium (assembly GCA_023443285.1). Lineage (GTDB taxonomy): Bacteria > Bacillota > Negativicutes > Sporomusales > Sporomusaceae > Sporomusa. The sequence continues at coordinate 18,637 of JAEZVB010000073.1, read as the reverse complement.
CATTGCCTTTATACTGGCAGGCATGCTTGCCCTATCCTTCCTGGGTTTTTCAGGTATGATTCCGCTATAAGGTAATTAGAAAGGAGTGTGAGAAGTAAATGGAACATGGAGTTGTTCAACATTCGCTAATAATACTTGTGATAATGACAAGTCTGGGTATTATCTTTGGACTTGTATTGGCTTACGCCAATAAAAAAATGGCTATTGAGGTAAATCCGTTAATTCACGTTGTAGAAGACGTGCTGCCAAAAGGTCAGTGTGGTGCCTGCGGGTTTGCTGGGTGTATGGCTTATGCTGAAGCCGTAGTAACTAATCCAGATGTAGCGCCTAACCTTTGTATACCTGGAAAGGCTCCGGTGGCAAAACTAGTTGGTGATTTGACAGGTAAATCAGCAGCAGAGGTTGAGCCGCGAATTGCTCAAGTTCGTTGTGCCGGTAGTCATGCTAAGGCTGTTAAAGCCAGTGAGTATCATGGTGTAGAGGATTGTGTAGCTGCCAATTTGTTATTTGGTGGTCACAAAAGCTGTAAATATGGTTGTTTAGGCTTAGGTACTTGTGTGAAGGCCTGTCCGTTTGGTGCTATGACTATGAGTGAAGATGGTTTGCCGCTCATTGATCCGGATAAATGTACGGGTTGTGGTAAGTGCGAAACGCTTTGCCCGAAACATGTTATTACGATGATGCCGCTAGGGGCTGCCGTTCGCGTTAATTGTAACTCACACGACAAGGGGCCTGTGGCTAAAAAAGCCTGCGGGGCTGCTTGTATCGGCTGCACATTATGCATGAAAGAATGTCCACATGGCGCCATAAAGATGGATAATAGCCTAGCCGTTGTTGATGCTAAAGTATGTATGGAAAAATGTACTGATCCTGTTTGTCTGGCTAAATGTCCGACAAAGGCGATTAGAAAAGCGGTGCTTGGAGTGATACCAGGCAACGAAGATACAGTAGCATAATACAACACAAGTATTGATAGTAAAAGAGGAGGGGAAATCCCTCCTCTTTTACTATGGGTATGTGTAAGTTTTAACCGCGTATTATTTGCAATAACCCATATTTTAATGTAAAATATAATAGAATATGAGCAGGGTGGCAAACTGATGTTGACAAAAGCCGACAAATGGTTAGCAGTTGTACTGGTAACATCTGCATTATTAGGTATTGGCCTTAATATATATTATATTTCTGGGGACAACAGCCAAGCTAAAAGTGTAATTATTACTGTTGATGGTAAAATGATTAAGTCCTTGCCATTGCGGCAGGGTTATGCAGGCGAAGTTAGAGTGGATGGCTCTAACGGTTATAATATTATTGAATATAAAGATGGGCGCGTGCGTATGAAAGATGCCGATTGCTCTGATAAAATATGCATACAATTCGGGTGGATAAGTACACCGCCACAGCAAATTGTATGTTTGCCTAATCGCGTTGTTGTTAAAGTTATATCCGAGAATTCTGCGGATGTTGATGATATTGTGAGGTAGCTGTGGGTAAAACTAAACGCGTGGTTCTATTAGCTTTGTTAGTGGCTATGGCTTCCTCTCTTCATGTGGTGGAAAGTCAGTTGCCAATTCCTGTGCCTGTGCCCGGAGTAAAGCTTGGTTTAGCCAATATTATTTCCCTTCTGGCAATCCTTTTGCTTGGTTGGCAGGATGCTGTATACGTTGCAGTTGCCCGTGTAGTAATCGGCTCGCTGTTCAGCGGTTCGCTCTTGGGACCAGCCTTTTTTATGAGTATGGGCGGTGCGCTTGCAAGTATTTTTATTATGGTGTATATCTGTAAAAAATACAAAGGAGTATTCTCCTTAGCTGGCGTTAGCCTATTTGGCGCAGCAGTACACAATACAACCCAAGTAATTTTGGCAGCTATTCTTGTTCATAGCTTGGGTTTATTATGGTACTTACCTTATTTGCTCATATTTGCTGTACCTACCGGCTTATTTACCGGTTTGGCTGCAAACTATTGTCTTGCAAAAGTTCCGGTCAAGTATGGCTTTAAAATTAGTAATACAGATTAGGTAAATAAATACCGTCCTTGTAAAGAAAACACGGCTTGCGCCGAGCCTTTAGGCGAAAGCGGAAGTCGATGTTGCACTTATCCTGCTTTTAAGAAAGTTATACTTTCTGTTAGGGTAAGGAACAAGGATTTATTTCATTTTTTGGACACCCAAAGGGGGAATTACGGTGAGAACCAGCGGTAATAGGGGAAACTCGGCTGGAAAGAGTATAGGAATGATGGTGCTATTTTTAGTAACAGGGGCAATCGTTGGCGGTATTTTAGGTGAACTTGCTGCTAACTCTAGTTTGTTATCAGGCGTAGCTCCTTATCTTATTAAACCATTCCCGGTATTTGATTTGCCGCCTGTTGCGATTAACCTCTATGTGATAAAATTAGTTATTGGCTTCGCGCTGTACCCGAATTTGATGAGTATACTGGGAATTATTGCTGCTATCATGCTGTTTCGGCGGTTTTAGGAGGAATTATGGTATGGAAATAATCCTAGCATCTGCATCTCCTAGGCGCCAGCAGCTATTAGAATTGATCGGCCTCGATTTTAAAATTGTGGTTAGTGATGTGGAGGAAGACAATACCAAAGAATTACTGCCACAGGAACTGGCAATGGCGCATGCAGTTGATAAAGCAATAGCTGTAAGTAGGAAAGTTTCTAAGGATGCTGTTGTTATTGGTGCTGATACTATTGTGGTGGTAGATGACAAAGTATTTGGCAAACCACAAGACTGCCAACATGCGATTAACATGCTGACAATCCTTGCTGGAAGGGAACATACTGTTATTACGGGAGTGGCTGTGGCTAAGGGTGAGAACGTGATTAGTGGCTGTAATACTACAACGGTTAAATTTCGTCCGTTGTCTCCAGAACAGATTAAACGCTATGTTGATACCGGAGAACCCATGGATAAGGCTGGGGCTTATGCTATTCAGGGAAAGGGCGCATTGTTGGTAGAGAGTATTACCGGTTGCTACAGCAATGTAGTGGGGTTGCCGCTTGTTAGGCTTTCAGAATTGCTCCGGCAAGTGGGAGTATGCATTTTATGAGTATGGACAAGCAGTTAATGATGCGGGAATTGCCTGAGACTGAAAGGCCACGCGAAAAGATGCTGGAAAAGGGTGTTAAGGCTTTAAGCAATGCAGAATTGCTCGCAATACTACTTAGGACAGGTACGAAAAACCTGCCGGTTAATCGTCTGGCTGAACAGCTTTTAACAAAATATGAATTAGCCGGTCTTGGCAATATATCGCCGCCAGAATTAAGTAAAACAACAGGTATTGGTTTAGTTAAAGCAGTTACTGTAATAGCTGGCATTGAACTAGGGCGGAGGCTAAGCCAGAAAGATCCGGGAGAGCGACCGATAATCAGAAGTCCGCGTGATGCGGCCGATTTAATGATGGCTGAATTACGGTATCAAACTAAAGAGCATTTTGTGGCATTACTTTTAACTACCAAGAATCATGTTATTGCCCGGGCAATTATTTCAGTCGGCAGCTTAAATGCCTCAATCGTCCATCCGCGAGAGTTGTTCCGCGAGGCTATTAGTTACAGTGCTGCTGCTATTATTTTGGTTCATAATCATCCGAGTGGTGATCCAATGCCAAGTCAGGAAGATATTAGCCTTACCAAACAATTGATAGAAGCAGGGAATTTGCTCAGTATTTCTGTTCTCGATCATGTAATAATCGGTGATGGCAAGTATGTTAGCTTTAAAGAAAAGGGAATAATATAATAGGTTTTTAAATGAAAGGGGTTAAAGTCGATGTTTAACTTATTTGGGTCACTGTCACGTGACATGGGTATAGACCTGGGAACAGCCAATACATTAGTGCATGTGAAAGGCAGAGGGATTGTTCTTAGAGAGCCATCGGTAGTTGCTATCCAGCGTGATACCGGTGAGGTGCTTGCCGTTGGTGAAGAAGCTAAGCAAATGATTGGCCGTACACCAGGGAATATTGTGGCTATTAGGCCGCTTAAGGATGGTGTAATTGCTGATTTTGATGTTACCCAAGCTATGCTTAAATATTTTATTAGAAAAGCCATGGATTCCAAATCGTTTATAAGACCACGCGTCATTGTTGGTGTGCCATCGGGCGTTACCGAAGTTGAAAAAAGGGCAGTTATTGATGCTACTATTCAGGCTGGCGCCAGGGAAGCCTATTTGATTGAAGAGCCAATGGCAGCTGCTATTGGGGCTGGGTTGCCTGTGCATGAACCAACCGGAAATATGGTTGTAGATATTGGCGGGGGTACTACGGAAGTGGCTGTTATATCGTTAGGCGGCATTGTTACCAGTCGTTCCATCCGTATTGGTGGCGACGAAATGGATGAAGCCATTGTTCAGTATATTAAACGTACTTATAATTTAATGATTGGTGAACGTACGGCGGAAGAAGTCAAAATTAAAATTGGTGCAGCTATTTTACCAAAGGCTGATGAACAATTTGATGTGCGGGGACGTGATTTGGTCAGCGGTTTGCCCAAAACCTTGACAATTAAAGCCAGTGAAGTACAATTGGCGCTCAGTGAGCCGGTTTCAGGCATTATTGAGGCTGTAAAAGTTACCTTGGAAAAAACTCCGCCTGAATTAGCCTCTGATATTATGGATAGAGGCATTGTCATGACAGGGGGAGGCTCGCTCTTGCGCGGCCTTGACTTACTGTTGAGCAGAGAAACCGGTATGCCCGTACATATTTCAGAAGATGCTTTGTCTTGTGTTGCGGCGGGTACTGGTGGTGCCTTAGAAAGCATAGATTTATTAAAACGGGTACTGATGACTACGAAAAAACTAAACTAGTTACAACCATCTAATACTGGCAGTTGTGTTAGCGCAAGAAGTTAAGATTAGATTAATATAGGTAAGGAAGGGGCACAGAAAGTGCGATTTATTCACAAAAAGGCGGTTATTCTTATTGTGGCGGTACTGACCGTCTTTTTGCTGGCTAGTACAGTTGCGCAAGGTAAGTATCAATTCGCTTTTATGGAACGGGTTGTAGCTACGTTGTTAACGCCAGTTGAATATGTGTTAGGAAAAATCGGTTATGGTATACGTCATACAGGTGCTTTTACTAGCCAAATTATGACTGCATACAGGGATAATCAGGCTCTAAAAGTTGAAAATGAAGAGCTTCGCCAGAATATTGTTAATACTACTGAAATTTTGGCAGAGAATGCGAGACTGCGGGCAATGCTTGATTACAAAAGAGGGGCTCCGCAGTTTGATTTTGTGGCTGCTCAAGTAATTGCCCGTGATCCAGGGACCTGGACAAGTATTATTATGATTAATAAAGGTGCTGCCGATGGGTTAACCAAAGATATGACGGTAATGGCGTCACAAGGACTTGTCGGTAGTGTTGTCAGTGTATATAATAATTCTGCTAAAGTACAGCTTATTTTGGATCCGCGCAGTGCTGTTGGGTGCCTGGTGCAACGGCCTGAGTCACGGGTTGCCGGAATAGTTGAAGGCAGTGGGGCTAATGCACAGACGCCTCGTATGGTGAATATTGCGCGTGATGCTGATGTCATCAAAAGCGATAAGATTATTACCTCGGGATTTGGTGGAATATTTCCGAAAGGATTGTTGGTTGGTGAAGTTGTCGATGTTGTTAATGATGAAGGCGGATTATTAAAATACGCTGTCTTGAAGCCAGCGGTAGATTTTGATAGATTAGAAGAAGTATTGGTAATTGTTCGTTCGCGTGAACCTATGCCAGAGGCACTTACGCCGGTTACACCCGGAAAGGCTCCTCAGCCAGGCCAGCCTCCTGCGCAGCCGAAAGGGGTAGGGCGATGAAAACTACACTTGTTTGGGCTGCTTTGCTGCTTGTGACTATTGCTATTCAAGCTGTATTATTGCCACTAATTTTTGCGCCTGGAACCAAGCCTGATATTATTTTAATCATCGTAGTAGCTTGTGGTGTGTTGGCCGGACGGGAACGAGCAATTGGAGTAGGCTTTTTTGCCGGCTTACTTCAGGATTTTGCCTCAGGTAATATTTTTGGATTAAACACATTATCTAAGATGGCGACAGGTTATGCTGCCGGTTTAGCTGAACGCAAAGTGTTTAAAGAGAGTGTTGTTTTGCCTGTTTTGGCAGTTATTATTGCGACATTCTTTAATAGTGCGATCATGCATGCTTTTCTTTTTATTTTAGGCTACAAGATAGAGTTTATTCCAATACTAAAGAATCAGATGCTGCCTTCATTAGCCTATAATATTTTGCTGTGTATTCCAGTACATAGACTAATTTATCGAATTACATTTGGCAATCAAAGTCAATTTTAAGTAGATGTTTAATCCTGCCCGAAAGGAGGTTGCCATATGCTTGTGAAACGATCAAATGGACGACTGGAAATTTTGAGTCTGTTCATTGTTTTGATTTTTTTTGCCTTAGTAAGTCGCCTTGCCTATTTACAAATGGCGCAAGGTCACTACTATGATCGGTTGGCTGACGGCAACCGAATTCGACTTATTCCCATCATGTCGCCGCGCGGTGTATTTTATGATAGGAATGGTGTAATGTTAGTATCCAATCGTCCGGGATTTACTGTATCGATTTTGCCAATAACAGGACCGGTTTCTGAAGAAGTAATAGCCAAATTGTCTGGAATTCTCGGTATGAGTGTGGATGAAATTAGAGCTAAGATATCGCAGCGTAACGGTTCGTTTGAGCCTTTCCGAATCAAAACCGACGTTGGTCCTGATATTGTTACGAAAATTGAAGAACGCCGTGCCGAGCTACCTGGCGTGGTTATTGAAATTCAGCCACTGAGAAATTATGTTAATAATGAGCTTGGAGCCCATGTATTTGGCTATGTAAGTGAAATTAATGATGTAGAGCTCGAAAAACGTAAAGCGGATGGTTATAAAGCCGGCGATATAATTGGCAAATTTGGACTTGAAAATTTGTATGATAAGGAAATTCGCGGTGTTGATGGCGGTAATCAGGTAGAAGTTGATGTTAACGGCCGACCCAGCCAGGTAATTGGAAAAAAAGATCCGGTGCCTGGTCATAATTTGGTATTAACGATTGATTACCGGATTCAAAAGGCGGCCGAAGTAGCCATTGATGAGCAGCTTATCTATTTGCAAAACAAGACTGAATTTACCAAAGCCAAGGCAGCCGCTGCTGTTGTTTTAAATCCGAAAACAGGTGAGATACTAGCGATGGTAAGTCGCCCTACCTTTAATCCAAACTTATTTAACGGAGGAATATCGTCCAAGGATTGGAAAGCGCTTAATGAAAATCCTTATCATCCTATGGATAATAAGGCTATTTCCGGTGAGTATCCGCCAGGTTCAACTTTTAAGATTATTACCGGTGCAGCGGCATTGGAACTTGGCAAAGTAACACCTGAAGAAAAAATTCTTGATACCGGAACCCACTGGATTATTCCTAAAGGCAATGCCGGTGGCGAGGTTTTGGGTTGGATTAACTTCCGGGAAGCATTATCTAAATCAGATAATGTGTATTTCTACGAAATGGGCAACCGTTTAGGCATTGATAACTTGGAGAAATATGCTCGTATGTTTGGGCTAGGAGAATTTACGGGAATTAATTTGCCGGGGGAATCAGATGGATTAGTGGCTAACCGCCGTTATAAGGAAAAGGTTTATGGTGAGGAATGGTATTTATCCGAAACATTTGACGCTGCTATTGGGCAGGGATTTCAGTTAGCAACACCGCTGCAAATGGCAGTGGTAATTGGTGAAGTCGCAAATGGTGGACACCGCTATAAGCCGAATCTGGTTAGCCGGATTACTGGTGCCAATGGTGAAGTTATCAAAACCTTTGCGCCGGAAGAGGTTGGGCAAGTTACTATTTCGAGTGCGAATTTAAACCTTATTCGGGATGCGCTGCGCGAGGTAGCGCAAGAAGGCGGAACCGCATCTACTACGTTCCAGGACTTTCCGGTTCCCATTGCCGGTAAGACTGGTACTGCGGAGAACTCTCACGGCAATGACCATGGCTGGTTTGTAGCGTATGGACCTTATGAAGATCCGCGCGTAGCAATAGCAGTTATTGTTGAACAAGGAGGATATGGGTCTTCTTCAGCTGCTCCAATCGCTAAACGGATTTTGGAGGCCGCATTTAATATTAATCAGCCTCCTTCTGAATCAGCTAAGATACACCGGCCTCAAACAGCGTTATGATCATGTCCGGTACATAAAAACGGGGTTAGGCTCATACCAATGTAGCCTGACCCCGTAAGTTTGTATACTACTAGCAATGTGATTGCTGCTTTTGCCGGAAAAAGTAAGGAATGAGCGCGGCAAATGGCTGTTGGTATAAGATGGTCATAGTTACCGGGATAGCAACAGCATGTGGGAAAAAGGTCAGGGCTAGTACTACACCAAAGCTTGCATTACGTAACCCAACACAATAAATCATGGCTAATGTGATTTCTTTTGTTCGATTTTTGAAGATAAAGGAGCCTAAATAACCCAAGAGATAGCCTGCTGCGACTATCAACATGGTTACCAATACTATTTTTAGTGTTGATAAATCCCAGGAGATATCGGGACCAACAATAGCAGCATTAATAAATATTACGGTAAAGAAAGCAGCTTTTGAAAGGAAGTTACCAACTATTTTAAGGCAGTCAGGCAGCATATCTTTTTTTCCATAATCATGGATTAGCATTCCGGCGATACTAGGCAGGGTGATCATGGCCAATAATTGAAACATCATTTGTAGATAATCAATTTGCAGTGATTGACCGATAATAACTTTAAAGAAGAAGGGTAATATTATCGGGATAATGAGTGTATCTAGGGTGACGGCGACCAAAGCAACGGTGACATTGCCGCCAGCGATAGCAGTCCAGATAACCGAAGTTACTCCAATTGGGGTTGATGTACCTACCAAGTAACCTAATTGGGTATAGTGATCGCCGCTAAACAGCAAAAGCCCTGTCAGATAGGCAATAAACGGTGTTACAAGATGAATAAGCACAAGTATCCACAGTGGAACTACCGGCTTTTTTAGCACTCGTAAAAATTCCTTTAAACTTGTACCAAGAGCTGTAACAAATGTCATATATGCAAATGAGCCAATGGCCACTGTCCGTGTTGTCTGAGAATCAGAGATTGGTATTAAAAATCCTAGAAAGAGGCCAGACAGCACAATATAAAACATATGCTGTCCCAGCCATGCAGTAATTTTGGCTAAATATGTAATCACGTTTCTGCCTCCAATGCTAAATAACTAAGATAGTATATTCATTATGCTGCTGCCAATACCTCTTTGGCAAATTTTAATTGGTAAATGTTATTCTGCAGGAAATTTTGCAAGTAAGGCGAATTTGTTGACAGATAGGTAATTAATTATGGTAAAATTTAGGAGAAAGATATGCAGGAGGATGTATTATTTAAGGGTAGTAAAGGCGGCCTTGAACTGGTAATAAACCAGTCAGTTGATTTTACTATCATTTTGGAACAACTGAAGGATAAGTTGGAATCGGCTGCCCATTTTTTCACCGGCAGTACTGGGGTCAAGGTAGTATCAGGTGCAAATACATTAACTTGTGACGAACGTCGGCAGCTAATTAACCTGTTGTCTGATTATGGGTTAACCTTGCATGAATGTCCTGAACCAGAGTTATTACCGCCGGAGTTTATTCAAGATACTGGCATTCCTGCGGACGATATTCCTGCTCAATATCGTCAGGAAGCAGAAGGCGGAAAAACATTAATCATTTCACGAGTGTTGCGCGGCGGTCAGAAAGTAGTATTTAATGGTTCTGTAGTTGTTATGGGGGATGTCAACCCTGGTGCAGAAGTAATCGCTAGTGGTAATATTACAGTTCAAGGTACATGCCGTGGCTTGGCTCATGCCGGAGTTAATGGTGATCAAACAGCAACCATTATGGCTGATAAGTTAATTGCAGGTCAGTTAAGAATTGCTGGATTAATTGCCAGGGCTCCTGATAATCAGGATGAACCTACTTGTCGGGAAATTGCTCGTATTGTAAATGGTTTTGTTGTCATTGAACCAGCATGATTGATAAATAGGAGGTACATAGATGGGAGAAGTAATCGTCATTACATCAGGCAAAGGCGGTGTTGGCAAAACAACGACAACCGCTAATCTTGGTACTGGTATTGCCCTCCAAGGCAAAAAAGTTGTTTTGGTTGATGCTGATATCGGACTAAGAAACCTAGATGTTGTTATGGGACTTGAGAACCGGATTGTTTATGATTTAGTAGATGTAACCGAAGGAAATTGCCGCTTAAAACAGGCATTGATTAGGGATAAACGCTATGAAACACTGTATTTGTTACCTGCAGCACAGACAAGGGATAAAAATGCAGTTTCGCCTGACCAAATGCAGCAGTTATGCAAAGATCTGGCAGAAGAGTTTGACTATGTAATTATTGATTGCCCGGCAGGAATTGAGCAAGGATTTAAAAATGCCATTGCCGGGGCTGATCGCGCCATTATTGTTACGACACCAGAGGTATCTGCGGTTCGTGATGCTGATAGGATAATTGGTCTATTAGAATCTGAAGGAAAACATAATCCAAGGCTTATTGTTAACCGTATTCGTCCGCTAATGGTTAAAAAAGGCGATATGATGGATATTGATGATATTATTGAAATTTTGGCTGTTGATTTAATTGGTATTATTCCTGAAGATGAATATATTGTTATTTCTACCAACAGAGGTGAACCGGCAGTTGTTAACAACTCGGCGTTGGCCAGCGTGGCTTACCGGAATATTGTTCGGCGCCTGATGGGTGAAAATGTTCCGCTTATGACATTTAACACCAATGAAAGTTTTTGGGGCAAGTTTAAAAAAGTGCTGGGATTCTAATTTGTAGTGCCTAGGAGGGGAACAAAGTGTTTGAACTTATACAGAGGTTGTTTGGCAAAGAAGTGCAAGGTTCGAAGAATATTGCGAAAGAACGTCTCCGTTTTGTACTGGTTCATGACCGTGTCAACGTATCACCGCAATATATGGAAGCAATAAGAGATGATATGATTAAAGTCATCTCTAACTATATGGATATTAATGAAACCGAGATGGAGATTAATCTGACAAGAAGTAATACACAGGTTGCTCTAGTAGCTAATATTCCTGTTAACCGTATGAAGCGCACCAACTTGTCAGGTGAATGAGTGACTATATAAAACTACTATAAACAGATTTCTAGGCATGCTGTTAGTAGATTTGATAGTAATAGGTGTGATGAATTTCATTAACAGCACGTCTGGGATTTTTGTCCGATGTCAATATTTTTGTGAGTAGAATACTTATCCAGTTGCTTCAATACTGGACGTGAGAGGGAAAAACTATTATAATAGTTAAGATATTGTTAGAGAGAAGGTTACTAGGTTATGCTTAACCAACGCCTCTTGCGAAATTTGGATTTTGTACTGATTGGTATCACTGCTCTGCTTGTAGTTATTAGCCTTGTTATTATTGGCAGCGCTACACATATTAATAATCCCAGTGAGGATCGATACTGGTATGTGCAACGACAAGGCTTATTTGCTTTAGCGAATGTACTTATTGTTTTTTTCCTGCTTAATTTTGACTACAAATCGTTGGAAAGATTTTCGGGATTTTTATATATTTTAAATCTGGTGATGCTACTTGCGGTTATGTTTGTCGGGCAATCAGCGCTGGGTGCTCAACGCTGGATACAGATTGGTCCAATTAGTTTACAGCCGTCTGAGTTTTCGAAGATTATTATGATTATTGTTTTGGCTCAAATTCTGGATAAGCGTATGGGAAAACTTAATACATTTAAAGAGATAATTCCTGTATTTATTTATGTCGGGATACCCTTTGTTTTAGTGCTAAAACAGCCTGATCTGGGTACTTCATTGGTGTTTTTAGCAATATTATTTGGCATGATGTTTGTTGCTGGGATTAGTTTGCGGCACTTGGCAACAATAGTTGGTGCAGGCCTTGTTTTTATGCCGATATTTTGGCATTTTCTAAAAGACTACCAAAAAAAGCGATTAACGGTGTTTATCGATCCTAATGTTGATCCCTTGGGATCCGGTTACCATATTATACAATCCAAAATAGCCATTGGATCAGGCATGTTATTTGGCAAAGGCTTGTTCAATGGCACACAGAGCCAACTTAATTTTTTGCCGGAAAATCATACTGACTTTATTTTTGCCGTTATCGGGGAAGAATTGGGGTTTATCGGCGCTAGTATAATCCTCTTGTTGTACCTTATTCTACTTTACCGCGGTGTTAAGATTGCCGGTGCGGCTCGGGACAACTTTGGTACTCTTTTGGCAACAGGCATTACCTCAATGATTGCGTTTCACCTTCTGGTGAATGTTGGTATGACAGCAGGAATTATGCCGGTTACAGGTATTCCGTTGCCGCTCATGAGCTATGGAGTAAGCGCCTTGACCACTAATCTCGTTAGTATTGGGATATTGTTAAATATCTATATGCGACGACAAAAAATACTGTTTTGATTTCTGAGGAGATAAGAACTTTCAGATGGAAAGTTCTTATCTTCTTATTCTTTTCTAATACCTATAGGCATTAGACTCTCTTCAGCGACTAAAACAAGGGTCAGCTTTTTTGCAGATTGTCTAGTTATATTTTTTTAGTTTTGTCATATATATTCCGTAAGGATACTCCGGACTTGTGTTATGGAGGGTTTACGATGACAAAGCTATGGAATTATATAAAAAACGGTTGGCAGCTCAATAACCGTAATAATGAGAAAACATGGCAGTCTTACTACGAAGATGAACCCGATTATTCCTGGCTTAAAAAGACAATAACTGCTTTGGTGCTATTTGCTCTGGTGTATGGTGCCCATGTGTCAAATACGCAAGTTGGGCTGGAAGTGTCTGGAGGTGTTCGAAAAATGCTGGCTACGCAGACTGATTTTGTTTATTATACCGCCAGAGCTATCGAGTATGTTACTACTCATTGGCCGAATGCAGTCAATTCGCCAGTCATTCCGGTTCTAAAACAGGTTCAGACAACAATATCACGTCCTGCAGATCCTTTGCGTTACATGATGAAACCGGTTGCTGGCCAGATTGTAACACCATATGGATGGCAGACAAATCAGACACCACAACAGGCTACCCTACATGAAGGAATTGCTATTGCTGCTCCCGAGGGGGCTAGTGTGCAGGCAGCTGCTGAAGGCAGAGTGAAAATCGTTACTGACAGTGCTCAGTTTGGCAAGCTGCTGATTGTTGACCATGGGCAAGGCATTGAGACAGTATACGGATATTTAGGTGAGGTAATGGTTAAAGAAGGAGAGGCTGTGAGTCAGGGACAGATAATGGCTCGTATTGGAAAAGGCGGATTGCCTATGGCTAAACTTTATTTTGAACTCCGGGATAATGGAAAAGCCGTTGATCCATTATCTAGAATTAAAGATGAAGCTGTTAAATCGGGGATGTGATTTATGCGAGTCGGAAAGCTTGTGGGCATTGAGCTGGTAGTAAATAACTGGTTTATCGGACTTACTCTCTTATTTGCAGCAGCTGGCCTAGTGAATAAAGTGCTTTTAGTGTTTAGTGCAGTTTTGTTTCATGAACTAGCGCATATGTTAATGGCCATAGGACTAGGTTATAAAGTTAAGCAGGTGGAACTATTACCTTTTGGAGCTGTGGCTCGGATTGATAATCTTGCCGACGCTGGAGCGGCAAGTGAAATAATGATTGCTGCCGCCGGGCCACTGGCAAGTATGGCTCTGGCGGTTTTATGTTATAGTGGAATTAATGGCACTGGTAGCTGGCAAGATATATTTCAGTTTTATGGTGAAGTAAATCTCATGTTGGCACTTTTTAATTTATTGCCCGCATTACCGCTTGACGGTGGAAGAGTTTTGCGGGCTCTTTTAAGTCGTAGGCGGGACTATCGTGATGCCACAACAATTGTTGTCACTATTAGCCATGGTATCACTTGTATGCTGGTAATTTTAACGGGAGTGGGTTATTGGCTGCACAACACGATAAATTTAACTATGCTCGTCGCCGCTGCTTTTTTGCTTTTTACTTCCCGGACAGAAACCAAGTTAGCTGGTTTTCGGGCAATGCGTATTTTGGCTGGAAAGAAAGCGGAATTGATTGCCAGACGGATTATGCCTGCAAGTCATCTTTCGGCTTTGGAGAGTGCTGTACTTGGGGATGTGATTGGCTTATTCGGCTCGGAGGAATACTATATAATACATATTGTTGACCGGGATTTCAAATTATGCGGGGTGCTGACTGAGACTGAAGTATGGGAAGGGTTAATCCAAAAAGGGATAAAGACTAAGATACATGAAATTTTGTCCCGATGACTAACCTTTTATTGGCATTTGGTTTGAAATCAAAGGTAATTGGTAAAAATAACTCTTGATATTTCCAGCCAAAAAATTCATAATGTTTTTTATAGCTATATATTGGAGGTACATATGCATCCTAACGATACTGTCAGCCCGGCGATTTTGAGTAGAGTGATGAAACCGGCTCGCTATACTGGTTACGAATGGAACAGCGTAAGCAAAGGAGTTAACTCGGAATTAGTTAGTTTTGTGTTGGCTATGCCTGATGTTTATGAGGTTGGCATGTCCAACCTGGGACTTAAAATATTGTATCAGGTATTAAATAATCGGCCAGATACCTTTGCCGAGCGTGTGTATGCTCCCTGGGTAGATATGGAAGCCGAAATGAGAACTGCGAACATAAAATTATATACACTGGAAAGCAAACGGCCTGTTAGTGAATGTGATATTATCGGGTTTTCGCTACAATACGAATTAAGTTATAGTAATGTACTCAATATGCTTGATTTATCCGGTATTCCTGTAGAAACCGCTAAGCGTGATGAGAGCCATCCGCTGGTGGTTTGTGGTGGACCTTGCGCTTTTAATGCTGAGCCTATGGCAGATTTTGTTGATTTTTTCATCATCGGCGAAGCGGAAGAAGTGATTGGCGAGGTTGCTGCTGCAATTGCTGAGTGGAAACAAGCAGGCAAACCCGGCGGTAAAAGCGGGGTATTACAGCAACTTGCGACACTTCAGGGCATATATGTTCCAAGTTTTTATGAGCTAGAATACGATGCTGACGGGCAGCTAACTGGCTTAAGTCCAAAGCTAGCAAAAGCCAAACCGGTCATTGTTAAACGTGTAATAAAAGACCTGGATCAGGTAACTTTTGCTACTAAACCGATTGTGCCGTTTATTGAAATTGTGCATGATCGCATTATGCTGGAATTGTTTCGCGGCTGTACCCGGGGTTGCCGTTTCTGTCAGGCAGGAGTGCTTTACCGGCCTGTACGGGAACGCAAGATGGAGACACTGATTAACTATGTCCAGGAACTAGTGGATAACACGGGTTATAACGAAATTTCACTGGTATCGTTAAGTTCAGCCGACTATTCTTGCTTGAGTCCGTTAATTACAGAACTCATTACCCGCTTCAAACAGCAGGGGGTAAGCGTTTCCTTGCCTTCACTCAGAGTAGATAGTTTTTCTATTGAGCTGGCTAAGCAGGTGCAGCAGGTGCGCAAGAGTGGTTTGACTTTTGCGCCTGAGGCTGGTACGCAACGCTTGCGAGATGTAATTAATAAAGGCGTTACTGAAGAAGATCTTACGCAAGCGGTAAGTGCGGCTTTTTCTGCCGGCTGGTCAACAATTAAACTCTATTTTATGATTGGTCTGCCAACTGAAACGGACGAAGATATTGCCGGCATTGCCAAGCTTGCTCAGCGAGTGGCAGATTTATATAAACAGATAAAAGGCCGGAGAGGTGCGAAGGTTACTGTCAGTGTATCCTCATTTGTTCCTAAGCCACATACCGCATTTCAATGGTTTGGACAAAACTCGGTAGAAGAAATTGAACGTAAGCAAAAGCTGTTACGGTCACTAATTAAAGACCGTAGTATATCGCTTAGTTGGCATGATGCCAGGACAAGCTTCCTTGAAGGCGTGTTTGCCCGGGGGGATAGACGCCTGGGCAAAGTACTGCTTGAGGCATGGCAGCAGGGGGCAAAATTTGACGGCTGGTCTGAACATTTTAAATATGATGTTTGGATGAAGGCTTTTGACACTTGCGGAAGTGATCCTTTATTCTACGCCAGGCGCGACAGGGAGCTTGATGAATTGTTACCGTGGGAGCATGTATCATCAGGGGTGAATAAGTCATTCTTGGTAAAAGAGTGGCAGGCTGCAACGCTGGAGAAATTCACCGTTGACTGTCGCCATAAGTCATGTGGTGTTTGTGGTGTTTGTCAGGAACTTGATGTTGACATTGTGGATTGGGGGCAGGAATAATGGCAAAACTACGGCTTAAGATAACCAAAGGAAATCCCATCCGCTATGTGTCTCATTTGGATTTTGCCGGTACAATCGAGCGTGTTGTACGTCGTGCAAATCTGCCGGTAGCGTATTCTGAAGGCTTTAATCCTCATATGAAACTCGCCTTTGCTTCGGCTTTGGCAGTAGGGGTAACCAGTGAGGCGGAATATCTCGATTTGGAACTTACAGAAGAACCGGAGATTGCTTGGCTGCAAGCGCAAATTATACCTCAGTTGCCTGCTGGTATTGAACTTAAAGCGGCAAAATATGTGAACCAGCCTAGCAAGGCACTTATGGCGCTTGTTAATCTGGCTACCTATGAAATTGTCGTGCCGCTCTTAGCTGCTGGAGCCGGGGACAGTACTATTGAGAAAAGCCTACAAAATTTTAATAGTGAAATTGAAGTGATTTATACAAAACAAACGCCGAAAGGCCGACGGGAAATCGATATTAAGGAGTATCTAGCCGAGCCTGTTATGGTTAAGTCACTACAAGATAATCCGCGACAAATAACGATAAGCCTTTCAATAAAAATCATGCCTAATGGTAGTGTTAAGCCAGTTGAGGTGCTTGCTGCGCTGATAGAGAGCTTTGGGTTACCTGTTGATAAAGATGCGGCGTTGATTCATCGCAGTGGGCTGTTTGTAGC
Source organism: Bacillota bacterium (assembly GCA_023443285.1). Taxonomy (GTDB): domain Bacteria; phylum Bacillota; class Negativicutes; order Sporomusales; family Sporomusaceae; genus Sporomusa. The sequence goes on along the minus strand of JAEZVB010000073.1, from coordinate 1,697 downwards.
TGACGGTAACATAAGGCGCTCACCCATTGATTTGCAGTAACATCAGATTTTACATAGAGGGAAAAAGTCATGAATAAAAGTATAATTGCTAACGTTATGCCGGAAGAGACCCGTGTAGCACTCTTAGAAGATGGTCAGCTTATGGAATTTTCGGTAGAGCGCAGCGAGAGTGGGCATTTGGTTGGCAACATTTATAAAGGCAGAGTAAAAAATGTTCTGCCTGGTATGCAAGCTGCGTTTGTCGATATAGGACGGGACAAAAACGCTTTTTTATATATGGGCGATGCTGGTCGGCAGGCAGCTGCCAGGCATTTGACGATTGGCCAAGATGTATTGATACAGGTTGCCAAGGATGCGATGGGTGACAAGGGGCCAAGAGCCACGCTTAGCCTGACACTGCCTGGAAGATACATTGTGCTGATGCCGACCGTGGATTATATTGGCATATCACGCCGCATTGAAGATGAACAAGAGCGGGAGCGTTTACGGCAGCTTGTGGAAAAAATTCGGCCAGAAGGTATGGGGGTTATTGTTAGAACAGTAGCCCAAGGTAAGAGTCAGGACGATTTAATGAAAGACCTGGCTTATCTAACAAACATGTGGTCAACTATGAGTGCCAGAGCCAAAAGGATTAATGCGCCGGCACTTATTTATAAGGATGCTGATCTTGTTGTGCGGATTGTCCGTGATTATCTTACCAGTGATGTGACTGAGTTTGTTATTGATAGTCAGGAGGCGTATAATCGGGTTGTTGATTTACTGCGTTATATATCGCCAGAATTGATGGAGTGTGTTAGCTTGTATGAGCCAACTGCGCAAGAAGGCGACGTATTCAGACGGTTTAATCTTGATAACAGCTTACAAAGTCTGCGTGACCGGCGGGTTGACCTAAACTGTGGTGGCTATTTGGTTATTGACCACACAGAGGCCATGACTGTTATTGATGTTAATACCGGCAAATATGTCGGTAATACTAATCTGTCAGAGACGGTATTTCAGACTAATCTGGAGGCAACTGCCGAAATTGCCAGACAGCTTAGGCTGCGAGATATTGGCGGGATTATTATTATTGATTTCATTGATATGGATAAGGCGCAGCAGCGCTCAGCAGTACTGGACGGACTGGAAATGGCGTTAAAACAAGACCGTACAAAATCTAATGTGTTGGGCATTACCAGTCTGGGATTAGTGGAAATGACGCGAAAAAAGGCCAGACAGAATCTTAATGGCATGCTCTATAGTCCCTGCCCATACTGTATGGGAAAAGGACGGATAAAATCACCGGAAACCGTAGTTATTGATATTAAGCGGGAATTAAGGAAATTAAACAAACGCTCCCGACCAGGGGGAAGCCTGTTGCTTCAGGTTCATCCCCAGATAGCGGACTTTCTGCAGCGACAGGGTGAGCTTAAGCGGCTGGAATTGGAAACGGCCAGAACGCTAACACTAGAAGCAGCTACTGCCATGAATCCAGAGATGTTTTCATTGTTGTGGAAACCTGATTGACAAACTCTCATCTTTGACAGTTGCTAAGGAATAAAGAGCCTATCAATCCTTGAAAAATAAGGGTTGATAGGCTTTTTGGTATTTGCGAAAAAGTGAGTAATGTTTTGTCTTATAAGGTATCTTTAAAAATTTTTTTCATTTGTTTCATAGTTACTATCTGATAATCTGTGCGGAAGCCAAACGTATCGTGT
>JAEZVB010000072.1 GCA_023443285.1 Bacillota bacterium | reverse complement strand
CAATAAGCCCAGGCCCTTTTCGCTGCCAGGCAGCGGCAAATGCTTCGCTAAATTCGGCCGGCGTGTTGGTTACAGCTGCCGGAATATTAAAAGCACTGGCAAACGCCTTAAAGTCCATCGGCACAGGCAACAGAGAGTTGGCATAGCGTTTTTCGAAGAAGCAATGCTGTAATTGTCTGACCATGCCTAGACTGTTATTATTAATTACAATAGAAATAACAGGCTGCTGTTCCGCCGATATGGTATAAAGCTCACAGCCGGTCATTTTCAGGCCGCCGTCACCCACAATATGAATTACCCGCTTTTCCGGCATGGCCAGTTGTGCGCCCAGCGCGGCAGGCAGCCCAAACCCCATGGCTCCAAGACCGCCGGACGATAAAAAGCAGCGCGGACTTCTTACTTCCAGATGCTGAGCCGCCCACATCTGGTGCTGGCCGACATCGGTAACAAAGATTACATCCTGATCTGCAATTTGCCGGTTAAGTTCACGCATAACCACCGGAGCAGAAAGCACATCATCAGCAATCTCGGTTTCATATTCTTGTTGCCACTGACGGATGGTTGCCCACCATTCAGACAAGTCCCCAGGGTTCACCGCATTTAGCAGTTCCCGCAAAATCATATTCATTTCACCAACAAGCGGCACCGAGGCATCCACATTTTTATGCACCTCTGCCGGGTCAATGTCAATATGAATAATGGTCTTACCTGTAGCGTAGCTGGCGCGATCCCCTGTTACTCTGTCATTGAACCGGCTGCCGGTAACAATCAGTACATCGGATTCATAAATCACATGGTTGGCGGCTTTGAGGCCATGCAGCCCGGTCATGCCTAAAAGGTTGTCATGTCCACCGGGGATTGCACCAATACCCATCAAGGTTGTAACCACTGGCAAATGACACTCTTCGGCAAATCGGGTGAGCGCTTCTCCAGCATTGGCATTAATACAGCCGCCGCCCGCAATAATGGCCGGTCGCTTAGCAGCACTGATAGCGTGCGCTGCTTTCTTGATTAACTCAGGCAAATCAGGTGACTGCCTGACAAGGGTTGAGCGGGAAAATACAGCCTCAATATCAGTAAAATCATATTTTTGGGCTTGCACATCGCGCGGAATATCCACAAGCACCGGCCCAGGCCGTCCTGACCGGGCTATATTGAAAGCCCGCCAAAGAGTTTCCGGTAATTTGCTAATATCTTTGACTAAAAAATTATGCTTGGTAATCGGCATGGTAATGCCGGTAATATCAATCTCCTGAAAAGCATCCCGGCCAATCAGCGTTGTCTGTACCTGACCGGTAATAGCTACCACAGGGATAGAGTCCATAAAAGCAGTGGCTAGTCCGGTAACCAGATTGGTAGCTCCCGGCCCAGAGGTTGCAATACATACGCCTACCCGTCCGCTTGCTCTGGCATAGCCATCGGCAGCATGCGCAGCACCCTGCTCATGCACGGTCAGCACATGGCGCACAGGTGAGCCACATAGAGCATCAAATAGTGGCAATATTGTACCACCTGGATACCCGAATACCGTGTCTACCCCTTCTTTAATAAGGGAAGCAACAATAGCTTGTGCACCTGTCATGAGCATAGCTGTACACCTCACTTCAACCGATTAATAACTTGTTGACCCATTTCTTCGGTGGAAACCTTGGTTAACCCTTGTTGATAAATATCAGCAGTGCGATACCCATCCGACAATACTTGATCAACTGCAGCTTCGATCATAGCGGCTACTTTTTCGCTGCCTAATGAATACCTAAACATCATGGCAGCCGACAAAATAGTCCCAAGCGGATTGGCCAGTCCCTGGCCGGCAATATCAGGTGCCGATCCATGAATTGGCTCATACAATCCGGTACCGTCACCCAGACTGGCTGATGGCAACAGGCCAATCGAGCCGGACAGCACGGCTGCTTCATCACTTAAAATGTCACCAAACAAATTGCCGGTAACAAGTACGTCAAAGCTGCCTGGATTGAGCACAAGCTGCATAGCACAATTATCGACATACATATGGCTCATTTCCACTTGCACAAAATCTGCTGCCACTTCAGCAGCCACTTTGCGCCATAAACGAGAAGTAGCGAGTACATTGGCTTTATCAACTGACGTAACTTTGCCTCTGCGGCCGATGGCACTCCGGCAAGCCAAACGCACAATACGCTCTATCTCCGGACGGCTATAGCCCTCCTTGTCCCAAGCTTGTTCAATCCCCTGAATAGTTAGTGCTTCCTGGCGATCGCCATAATAAATACCGCCATTGAGTTCCCGCACAATCAAAATATCCACAGCACTGACTATCTCGATCTTGAGCGGCGACTGGCTAGCCAGTGCCGGGAAAACCTTGATTGGCCGCAAATTGGCATATAGCCCCAAGGTTTTTCGCAACCCTAAAATTGCTTTCTCTGCTCTTAACTCAGGCGCAATATGATCCCATTTCGGTCCGCCGACAGCACCTAACAGCACACCATCAGCTTTTTTACAAGCTTCTATCGTATCTTCAGGCAGCGGTACCCCATAGGCATCAATGGCCGCCCCACCAGCCTGCTTAATTTCATGAGTAAAACTAAAACCACATTTCTCTGCTGCCGCCTGCGACACTCGCAGGGCTTCTGCAGTAATTTCGGCACCAATGCCATCACCGGGAATAACTACAATATGCTTGCTACTCATTGTTACCTCCTACCCACTACTGGGGAAAAGAGATTGCTTCATTATCAAGAAGCATATGAAGCAATCTCATCTTTAATATCACTATTTCTCCTTTGTCAGCAACTGCTGCGTATAAGAAACCAAACCGCCGGCCTGCGCAATATCCTGGATAAAACCAGGCAGCGCCGGTATCGCAAATTTTTCGCCTGACGCCAGATTTTCGGCCTGACCGGCAGCCAAATCCACTGCCAGAGTATCACCGGCCTTAATATTGATCTCGCCCTCACCCAGCTCGATAAGCGGCAAACCAATATTAATGGCATTGCGGTAAAATATCCGGGCAAAACTTTCGGCAACGACACAGGCAACACCGGCAGCTTTGAGCGCCCCTGGTGCATGTTCCCGTGATGAGCCGCAACCAAAGTTTTTACCAGCCACAATAATATCGCCAGCATTCACCTGCCCGGCAAAGGTCGGATCAATGTCCTCCATGGCATGCGCGGCCAGTTCTTTCATATTGGCGGTATTTAGGTACCGGGCAGGAATAATGACATCTGTATCTACATTATCGCCATAGCGCCATACTTTTCCGGTAAACCTCATGCTACTACCTCCTCAGGACCGGCAATTCGGCCGAGTACTGCACTTGCCGCTGCTACTGCCGGACTGGCTAGAAATACCTCGCTGTCAACATGACCCATACGTCCGCGGAAATTACGGTTGGTCGTTGCCACCGCCCGTTCGCCCTTAGCCATTATGCCCATATGTCCGCCCAAGCAGGGGCCACAGGTCGGGGTACTGACAACCGCACCGGCGCTCACAAAAATTTCTACATAGCCTAATTTTATGGCTTCCAGATAGACAGCCTGACTGCCAGGAATAATAATAGCCCTGACATCCTGATGCACCTGTTTGCCCTTCAGTATGGCGGCCGCCTGTGCCAAATCCTCAATCCGGCCATTGGTGCAGGAGCCGATAATAACTTGGTTAATCGGGGTAGGTGCAATTTCCCTAACCGGGCGCACGTTTTCCGGCAAATGTGGCAGCGCCACAACTGGTGTAAGCTCTGACAAATTAATCGTAACTGTTCTTACATACTCAGCATCCAGATCGGCAGCCACGGCTTTGTATGCTTTTTTGACCCGACCGGCTAAATATTGCTCCGTAACGCTGTCTACCGGGAAAATACCGTTTTTAGCACCGGCTTCAATCGCCATATTAGAGATTGTCAGCCTGTCAGTCATGGTAAGCTCAGCTACCCCCGATCCGGCAAACTCCAGAGACTGGTAACGTGCTCCGTCAACACCGATCATGCCAATAAGTTTTAGGATTACATCCTTACCGCATACCCACTTGGGTAATTTGCCAGTTAGTTCCACCTTGATACTGGCCGGAATCTTAAACCAGGTTTCGCCTGTTGCCATCGCGCAGGCCATGTCGGTAGAGCCAACACCAGTGGCAAATGCCCCCACAGCGCCATAAGTACAGGTATGAGAATCGGCGCCAATAATCACTTCGCCAGGTGCCACTAAGCCCTGTTCCGGCAATAGCACATGTTCAATCCCCATGCGCCCGACTTCGAAGTAATGGGTTATATTGTGTTTTCTGGCAAACTCCCGCATAGTTTTGGCCATCTCAGCCGATTTTATATCTTTATTCGGGGTAAAATGGTCAGGAACCAGTACAATTTTATCTTTATCAAAAACCTTGTCGCTGATTTGTTCAAATTCTTTGATGGCCGGTGGCGCCGTGATATCATTACCTAGCACCAGATCCAGCTTGGCTTTGATAAGCTGCCCAGGCTGAACCTCAGTCAAACCGGCATGTGCGGCAAAGATTTTCTCTGTCATAGTCATTGGTCTAGCCATGATGAATTACCTCCCTGCTGCTTCTTCCACTGCGGGAAACCCGCAAACAGCCAGCATTTTGTTAATTGCGTTGACATAAGCTTTAGCACTTGCTTCAATTACATCAATAGCCAATCCTCGCCCACTAAAGACTCTGCCGTCCCGTTCAATCCAGGTAGTGGCTTCGCCCAGCGCATCTTCGCCAGCCGTAACTGCTTTCAGATGATAATCCTTAAGACCCACTGGAAATCCTACAGCCTGCTCGATAGCCTTAAATACAGCGTCTACCGGGCCGGTACCGCAGCCAGCAGCTTCCGCTATACCGGCACTTGTCCTCAGCTGAACGGAGGCCGTAGCCAATATGTTGTTGCCACTTGCCACATGATGATACGTAAGCGTATACCATTCCGGCCGCACTGTTGCCTTTTCCACAATGAGCGCTTCAATATCCCGGTCAAATACCATTTTCTTTCGATCGGCCAATTCTTTAAACTTGGCAAACAGGGTATTGATGGTATCCGAATCAAGCTCATAACCCAGATGCTTGAGGCGCTCTTCGAAAGCATGACGCCCAGAATGCTTGCCAAGCACAATGGCATTACGGCTGATGCCTACCGACTCGGGACTCATAATCTCATAAGTCAACGGATTATTGAGCACCCCATGCTGATGAATACCTGATTCGTGAGCAAAAGCATTGTCGCCCACTACCGCTTTATTCGGCGGTACGGCAATACCAGTTAGGGTACTGACTAAGCGCGAAGTCCGGTAAATTTGCTTAGTACTAATATTGGTTATCGCGTGGTAATATTCATGACGAGTTTGCAATGCCATAACCAGCTCTTCCATAGCGGCATTACCGGCCCGTTCTCCCAAACCGTTAATGGTGCATTCTGCTTGCCCGGCACCGGCAGCAATCGCTGCCAGCGTGTTAGCCACAGCCATCCCCAAATCATCATGACAATGCACGCTGATGACAGCGTCATTAATATTAGGCACATGCTCGCGAATATAAGTAATGAGTGCACCAAATTCCTGTGGTGTGGTATAACCAACCGTGTCAGGCACATTGATAACATTGGCGCCGGCAGCAATTGCCCGCTCGTAGACCTGGCATAAGAAATCCCAGTCAGAGCGAGAAGCATCCTCTGCCGAAAATTCAACATCGTTTACCAGGCTTTTGGCATAACGGACAGCCTTTTCGGCTCGATCCAGTAGCTCCTCACGGGTCATCTTGAGCTTATGCTCAAGATGAATATCACTGGTAGCGATAAACGTGTGTATACGTGGTCTTTCCGCCTTTTTTACAGCCTTATAGGCGGTTTCAATGTCTTTTTCATTAGCACGAGCCAAAGCCGCAATAATCGGGCCTTTTACTCTGGCGGCAATTTGGCTCACAGCCTCGAAATCACCAGGCGAGGCAACCGGAAACCCGGCTTCAATGACGTCAACCTGTAGCTTTGCGAGTGCTAGAGCAATTTCCACCTTTTCTTCTGTTTGCAGGCTTACTCCAGGCGTTTGCTCGCCATCGCGGAGAGTAGTGTCGAATATTTGAATTTTTCGAGCTTCCATGTCATTACCTCGCTTTCATTAAATTTTTACTGCTTATTTCTTTATCCAGGACATCATGCTGCGCAGTTCTTTACCGACAACTTCAATTTTGTGCTCGGACTCTTGACGGCGTTTAGCAAGGAAATTAGGACGGTTAGCCTGATTTTCCAGGATCCAATTGCGTGCGAAAGTGCCATTTTGAATCTCGGCTAACACTCTTCTCATTTCGGCGCGGGTTTCTTCGGTGACAATCCTCGGGCCGGTTACATAATCGCCATATTCGGCAGTGTCACTGATGGAATACCGCATTTGAGCCATGCCGCCTTCATACATGAGGTCAACAATAAGCTTCATCTCATGCATGCACTCAAAGTACGCAATTTCCGGCTCGTAGCCAGCGCCTACAAGTGTATCAAAACCTGCTTTAATTAGTTCAGTTACGCCGCCGCATAATACAGCCTGCTCACCAAAGAGGTCAGATTCGGTTTCATCCTTGAAGGTAGTAACAAGTACGCCGGCGCGGGCACCGCCAATGCCTTTGGCATAGGCCAGAGCCAGATCCTGAGTGCTGCCGCTAAAGTCTTGATATACAGCCATCAGACAAGGTACACCTTTGCCTTCGGTAAATACCCGACGCACTAAATGGCCAGGGCCTTTCGGTGCAACCATAAATACATCCACATTCGCAGGTGGTACGATTTGGCTGAAATGAATGTTAAAACCATGAGCAAAAGCCAGTGCCGAACCCGGTTTCAGGTTAGGAGCAATTTCTTCTGCATATACTTTTCCTTGTTTTTCATCCGGGATAAGAATCATGGTAATGTCGGCAGCTTTTGCCGCCTCAGCAACACTGGTAACAGTCAGGCCGTCTTCCCGGGCTTTGGCTGCCGATTTGCTGCCTTCATGCAGACCAACAACAACTTTTATACCACTTTCTTTCAAGTTTAAAGCGTGAGCATGACCTTGGCTGCCATAACCGATAATGGCTACCGTTTTTCCTTGGATCAGTTCCCAACGCGCGTCTTGTTCATAATACATTTTGCTCATAATTATCTCTCTCCTCATGTTCATAAATTGTATTTTCACCCCGCTCCAGCGCTACAAGGCCGGTTTGGATGGTTTCCAGAAGTCCGTAGGGTATTAATAATTCTGTTAAGGCACTTATCTTGCTGTCCTCACCGGTTACCTCCATGGTAACCGTGCTGCCTGAGATATCCACAACATTGGCCCGAAAAACCTCAGCCAGTTTTAGTATTTCGGAACGGTTGTCGCCAGCCTTGACTTTTAGCAGCGCCATACCTCGCACCACCGAATGATCGAGTGGCAGAATCTGCACAGCTACTACTTCTACCAGCTTTTCAATCTGCTTTTTCACTTGGTCAATGAAGGCCTGGTTGCCGCGAACGGCTACTGTTATCCGGGAAAATCCAGGGTCTTGCGTAACACCTACTGTCAAACTGTCAATATTAAATCCCCGGCGGGAAAACATCCCTGCGACTCGGACCAACACCCCTGGCTGATTGTGTACTAGCACCGAAAGAACATTAGACTGCACAATTTCCACCTCCATATTTACTCTCCTTTACTATTCGTTTGCACCGCTAAATGTAAAAAAGCCCCTATGGCAGACTCTACATCTGACCATAGGGGCGCTCTATACGCGCGGTACCACCCTACTTTGGGCTCATTACATCATGAGTTTTCTCACGACTTACCGGATAACGGCCGGCACCGCTATTGTCTAGTGCCTCTATGAATATCACAACAGGCAGTCGAACAAAGAGCTCCTGGGCGAGTAGAGCTTACCCCTGCACCGGTTCGCACCAACCACCGGTTCTCTGGGCAGGATGTTAGGCCTTGCTCCCAATCATTGCTTTATTTAGTATGCTCTTTAGTATGTTGCAAAATGATTACAAAAATACCCTGACAGAAAGCTTCTTCAAAAAAGTAAGAAACTTTCCGCAGAGCCTTTTCTACTCACGGTGTAACATAGGTAAAATCCCCTATGCTCTGCGTCGCTCGGCCCAGACCTGTCAACCAGCGGAACCCTAGACGCACTTCCTTACGCAACATGTAATTTTGTATACATTATGCCAGGACTATTGTCTTTTGTCAACATGTTTTTTTTGGAGAAAAATTTATATCAAGACTCCTCCAAATATTCTTCCAGCTGACGCCTGGTAGGATAGCCTTCTACATCACCTTGAACAGTAACAGCCAGAGAACCAATGGCATTGCCCCGGGTAACCGCTTGTTTTAAACTAAGTTCCTCCATAAGAGCTGACAAAATCCCTACAGCAAAACCGTCCCCGGCACCCACCGTATCTACCACCCGCCTTACCGGGAAACCTTTGGCATACCCGGCTTCGACAACCTCATTGCCTTCCTGGTGCGAGTAAAAAGCACCCTCAGGGCCATCTTTCATAACAATATAACGGTTGCCCAGGTTATGGAAATACTCTTTTACTTTGTCCCAGTCACCTGTCCCAATTAAAATCTCGGCTTCCTTTCGTCCAGGCATAATAAGGTCAGACAGACCGGCCAGCTTGAGCAGGGTAGTCCTGGCTTGTTCCTTATCCCATAACTTCAGCCTGATATTGGGGTCAAACGTAATCAACGCCCCTTTATCTTTAGCAAGTTCTGCCGCCCGCAGCAACGTCTCGCGACAATTATCGCTAAGCGCCGGAAAAATACCGGTAATATGCAGAATTTTGGCGTCGGCAAAATAGCCTTCAGATAGCATGTCTGAAGTTATGTGGCTTGCCGCCGATCCCCGCCGGTAATAAAATACTTTGGGATCACCAATTTCATTACGTTCTTTCACCAACATGCCTGTCGGATAGTCTTCAAGAATTTGAACCTGCGAAGTGTCCACACCTTCACCGCGAATCGTGTTGCGAATATAGGTGCCAAATGGATCATCTCCGATGGCGCTAATCCAACCCACATCATGGCCAAGCCTGGCCAAACCAATAGCAACATTGGACTCTGCCCCGGCAATTTTCCTCGTATAACTGGTGACAAACTGCAGCGAATCACTTTGGTCAGCCACCATCATTACCATACTCTCGCCAAGTGTTATTATCTGTGGCAAATCTGTTTCCTCCCCCCGGCTGTATGCGTAGTAAAGTCGGCAGACAGCTAGTTACCTGTTCGTCATAGAGTAACAAAAGACCTGCGTCTTAGACACAGGTCTTTACAGGTATACAAAATATTTTACTATGTGGAACAAAGCATTATTTACCAGTAGAAATTAGGAGTAGAACCAGCGTCCTCCTGGTAAGCATCAGCGGTTTCCCCTTTACCGCTAATTAGGCGTTCAGCCAAAGACAAATTATCAACCTTGAGCACAACCCGGGCATTTTTCTCGGTTGCGTTAGCAGCAAAAGCATAGATATATTCAATATTTATTCCAGCTGAACTCAATTTGTTGACATGCTCAAACAAGCCGCCCGGCTGGTCACTCAACATAATACAAACCACCGGCGTAATCCTAACAGTAAAACCAGCGCCGCGCAATATCTGCTGAACCTTCTCAGGTTCATTAACAACAATCCGTAAAATACCAAAATCAGCCGTATCGGCAACCGACATAGCCCGAATATTAACTCCGTGCGAATGAAGTACCCCTAATACTTCGGCCAGCTTGCCAGGCTGGTTTTCAACAAACACCGACAATTGATTAATAATCATGCTGTACCTCCCATATTTGTTTATTGACTAATTACAATTCCCGTTTATCAATGACCCGTTTGGCTTTGCCTTCGCTCCGCTCAATGGTTTTAGGGCCAACAAGCCGGACAGCGGCCGACACACTAAGCACACTAGAGAGTTCGCCTTTAATTTTGGCTTCTAATGCTTCCAGACCACGTACTTCATCTGTGAACATCTCTTCTGTCAATTCCACAAGCACAGTTAGATGATCCATATTATCTTTACGTTCAACAATGAGCTGATAATGGGGTGTAGTGTTGCTAATACCAAGCAGTATATTCTCCACCTGGGATGGGAATACGTTAACACCGCGGATAATCAGCATATCATCGCTGCGTCCTAGTACCTTGCTCATTCTAACCAGTGTCCGGCCACAAGCACACTTTTCCCGATACAATACCGAAAGGTCGCGTGTCCGGTAGCGAATCATCGGCATGCCTTCTTTAGTAAGAGTAGTGAGCACTAATTCTCCCTTTTCGCCATCAGGCAGCACTTCCCCTGTTACCGGATTAATAATTTCCGGATAAAAATGGTCTTCGCTGATGTGCAGGCCATCTTGAACTGAACACTCAATCGCTACACCCGGCCCGATTATCTCACTTAAACCATAGATATCCATTGCCTTGATACCAAGCTGCGCTTCAATCTCCTTACGCATCCGTTCAGTCCAGGGCTCAGCCCCAAAAATCCCCGTTCTAAGGGAGGTTTCCCGGGGATCAATACCCATTTCACGCATGGTCTCGGCAATATATAGCGCATAAGAGGGTGTACAAGCAAGCGCCGTAGTGCCAAAGTCCTTCATTAACATAATTTGCCTGGCTGTATTGCCGCTGGATATGGGAATTACCGAAGCCCCCAATAGCTCGGCGCCATAGTGAATACCTAGTCCACCGGTAAATAGGCCATAGCCATAGGCTATCTGAATACAGGACTGCCTGCTCAAACCAGCCGCTACCAGCGAGCGGGCTGCTACTTCCGACCAAATACCAATATCTCTTTTGGTATAGCCAACAACGGTTGGCCTGCCGGTAGTCCCGCTGGAAGCATGCACCCTGACAATCTCAGACATAGGCGCGGCAAACAAACCATAGGGATAATTATCACGCATATCTTGTTTGTAAACAAACGGCAATTTTTGAATGTCCTCTAATGTAACAATATCTTCCGGTAATAGACCCTGTTCCTGCATCTTGGAACGATAAAACGGCTGTTGCCGATACAACCTAGCGACAATTTCTTTAAGGCGACCAGCCTGCAGGGTGGTCATTTCCTCCCGCTCCATTGTTTCCGCTGGTTTGTTCCAGTATGTATTCATATCTCGACTCCTCTCTTAATAATAAGAAAAAAATAAGAAAAACCCCGCAAAAATTCCTTGGCAGGAACTTTCCGCTAGGGTTTTTTGCACCCACGGTGTGACCCATCCGGGCCTTGCGCCGCTTGGACCAGTCGCAGTCTGACTGCCGGAACCCTAGACGCACTTCCACTTGCAAAAATAGAATCAATTATCTTTTTGTATACTGTATTTCGTGGATTATATTACCAGCTGAATGCGATAAAGTCAAGAAATATTTGCTCCCATATTTATACTGTATCATTTTATGGTATCATAATACTATCCACTATTTAAATTGAGGTGAACCTATGAAAACCATAGCTCTCATTGCCCATGATCACAAAAAAGAGGAAATGCTTACCTTTGTCCTAGAACACAAAGAAGTCCTTTCGCAATATGACCTAATCGCTACCGCGACTACAGGAAAACTCATTAAAGACAAAGTGGGGCTGGCTGTTACCACATATCTTTCCGGCCCCCTTGGCGGCGATCAACAAATAGGTTCTAAAATTGCCTGCCAGAAAGTTGATGTCGTTATCTTTTTGCGCGACCCGTTGACTGCTCAACCACACGAACCGGACATTACCGCGCTGCTTAGACTCTGCGATGTTCACAATATTCCAGTTGCCACCAACTCCTCAACCGCGCGGTTGGTATTGAAGTCTTTATGAGTAAAAACTGATTCTTATTACCAACCAATTCCAACTACCTTGTTTCTGTTCTAAAGACCTTATCGTGGATAGCCTTTTGGCGCTACCGTGCGATAAGGTCTTTCTATATGGCAAATTTATATTGTTTACATAACTAATATTACATGTTATTATTTATGGGTATCTCACAAAAATATACTCTACGATAGGAGGGCGTCTATGAAACGCTATACTCATCACATTGCTTTCGTACTGCTTGTGGCCGTTTTTACCACGCTCTTTATTCCGGCAGCGCCTGCACAGGCGATCTCACTTTCAGATATTACGGGATCTTCTTCCCAAAATAACGGCAATTCCAGCGGTTTAATAAACATTTTGCTGGCTCTTTTACTTGGCAAGGTTCTTGGTACATCGAGTAGTAACAGTTCATCTGATATGTCCTCGGTGCTGGGAGCTGCGTTTAACCCAAAGGCAGGCGAGACCACCAACCCAAAAGCTGCTGAAATCATAAAAAATGCCCAAAAGTATATGGGGGTACCCTATGTATGGGGCGGCACTACTCCAGACGGCTGGGACTGCTCAGGCTATACACAATATGTAATGAGAGAAAGCGGCATTACTATTCCCCGGACGGCTGCCGAACAGTATGGCACAGGTATGTCCATCAATAAAAATGACTTAAAAACCGGCGACTTAGTATTCTTTACAACTTATAAACCTGGCGCTTCCCATGTAGGCTTCTATATGGGAGATGGAAAGTTTATCCATGCCAGCTCTGCCGCCCAAAAAGTCACAATTAATTCCCTGTCTGAAGATTATTATACTGATCGTTATATAGGTGCCCGTCGGTATATCCAGTAGTATCGGGTTCAAACAGCCAGCCGTGATTGCGGTTGGCTGTTTTCTGTTACTTTTACTACCAAAAGGTACGCGGCATATGGCGCTCAAGTTTCCATACCGGATTGCCCATACAATCTGTCGATCCTATTTTTTCGGCAATTTCCGTGACTGCAGCAGTAGCTACAACCGGTATGCCAATGACTTTTGCAGCCTCAGTCACTCCCACCGCGCCACGCTCCACAACGGCAACGGTAGTCTCCTCTGCCAAATGGGTATTGTTAAGTACGGCATCTACCCGTCCCAGGGTTGCGACATATTCCAGAATGTTATCTACAGTGGAGGTAAACGGTCGCGACATGTTGAGGACTGCAATGATTTGTAAATAAGGATTGTCAAACGCACCTTCGACCAGATTAAATACTTTGGCTCCATGGACACCATAGCCAACATCCATGATGATATTGCCTTTACGCCGCAGCACCCAGCGCATCGAGGCTTTCATAACATTGCCGGCCTCACCCAAACCAATGGTTTCCCGCGTTTCCCAGGCAACCACATCAATACCGATCTTCTCCAGTTCCTGCTTGATGGGCCTGAGTGTGTAACACGGTTCTACAGTATCCAGGTCAACAATAGTCACCGGCAATCCTTGGTTTTTTAATGCGATCGCCCGGTTAACCGCATTTTCACTCTTACCACTGGCATATTCACCAACATAAGCTTCGATAATTGGCGGTTTTTGCTCTGCCGCTTTTTCGTCATCCAAGTATCATACACTCCTTGCTGTACTCGTACTATAAACTAAGAAAGACTTGGCTTAGGCCAAGTCTTTCTTAGTTTATAAATAGTTTAAACAAAATCAGTAAAATAACTCCCGGTATCCCCAAAAAGCCGGCAATCAATGCAGTAATCGGATTAATGCCGATGGTAAAACTAAAATAAGCTCCGACAAAATTTACAATCCATAGCATGATTCCGCCCACTATGCCATTGTATATCAACTTAAAGACAAGTCTTATCGGCATTGTCAACATACGCCCAATAAGATAAATCAAAATAATTCCAAATGCGTAGGCAATAATAACATTCAATTCTATAGCCGGTAAAAATCCCATTTTATTACTTCCTCTCCTTTGGCCCAACCTTTTCCCTTCATTTTACCACGCTAAAATATCTGACGTATAGTCCCTGCATCAATAATCTCAGACGTACCGATGCCACCCGGGTGCCTAAAACCTTCTTGCCTTGCCTTTTTGAGTAAATACATATATCTGCGTTCATATGCTTTAATCAGGAAAATGGAATAGTCAATTAAATCAGGATCAGTTACTGTTCGATAATAGTTTTGCGCAGCTAACCATTCCAACCTAGCTTGGTCGATTATATCAGCCATGTTGCTATTACTTTTGCCATTACATTGATCAGCACCCCATAACTTTATTAATCTTCGCCATACGCCCATGTATATTCCTCCAACATAATAATGCCTTTTCAACTTACTTATCACAATATATGTTGGCAAGTCCAAAATAATGAAAAAATACCGGACAAAATCCGGTATTTTAAATTTGCTACTCAAATGGTGATGAATGAAGCCCTTCATGGCGAGCTCGTTTTAGCAGATATGTATACTTTTTTTCGGCAGCCTGAATGTGATAGGCCGCATAATCAACTAAATCAGCGTCAGATACATTGTCATAATAATTCTGGGCACTAAGCCATTCGTGCCTTGCTTGCTCTAGTTGTTCCTTGAGCGGATGGTATGTGGTTACAGGTGGTTTCTTCGGCAGCTGGCCACTAAAAAATTTAATTAGTGCTGTTTTCATGCATATCTCCCCCTGTTTAGAGTATTCCCATAAACAGGCAGAATAAAACATGCTACATCTCCCGGCGATTCTCCAGTGCCTTAGATAGCGTCACTTCATCCGCATATTCCAAATCGCCGCCCATAGGTAAACCGTGAGCGATGCGGGTAACCGTTACTCCTAACGGCTTTAAGAGCTTGGCAATATACATCGCCGTAGCCTCGCCTTCCACATTAGGGTTAGTTGCCATGATGACCTCTTGCAGGCCTTCGCCAACCCGGTCTAACAATTCTTTCACTTTCAGATCATCCGGTCCAATTCCCTCGAGAGGTGATAAAGAGCCGTGCAGTACATGGTATAACCCTTTGAATTCGCGGGTACGCTCCATGGCTGTCACATCTTTAGGATCCTCGACTACACACACCACCGAACGATCCCGTTCCTCAGACCGGCATAGTTGGCAAGGATCGGTGTCGGTTAAATCAAAACAAACCGAACAATAACTCACTCGTTCTTTAGCGTCAACAATGGCTTGCGCCAGTGCTGCAGCCTGACTCTTATCCAGCTTAAGAACATGATAAGCAAGGCGAACCGCAGATTTCGGCCCAATGCCCGGCAGACGGCGAAATTGCTCAACCAGCCGGGCAATCGGCGCAATATAACTCATGGATTAAAACATTCCTGGGGGCAGATTCAACCCACCGGTCAACTTGCCCATTTCCTGAGACATCATATCATCCACTTTACTCATGGCTTCATTGACAGCAGCAGCGACCAGATCCTCCAGCATCTCCACGTCTTCAGGATCAACTGCAGAAGGTGCAATTTTTATGGACAGAATCTTCTTTTCACCATTCACAACTACTTTTACTGCACCGCCCCCGGTAGATACCTCAAGAGTGCGTGCTTTCAGTTCTTCTTGCACTTTGGCCATATCGGCCTGAAGTTTTTGAACCTTTTTCATCATTCCTGCCATATTTCCCATATTTCCAAACATGTGTCAGCCTCCTAAATAATTTATTCCTCTATTTTAATAACTTTGCCACCAAACATTGCCTGCGCCTGCTTAAGCGTTGGATCATTACGTTCAGCCTCAGTCAGTGTATCAGGTGCCGGTGGAGCCGGTACTGACGGAGCAGCTGGTTTTGCCGCTGGTATATCGACCCCTAGCGAACAAATAAGTTTTACCTGATGTCCAGCGACTTGTTCCAGTGTTTTTTCGACAATAGCCCGATAATCATCTTTCTCTGTGCGCTCTTTCGGAAAAGTGGCTGTAAAACGAACCATAGCTTGTGTGTCGGTAAGCGCCGTTAATTGTCCTTGCATAACGCAAGCATGTACTGACCGTTTACCACTGGATAATAGCTCTTTTAACACGGCCGCCCAAACCTCGCGCAGATTGCCTGCATCAACAGCAGACGCTATTGGTTCTGACCCAGCCGCGACAACTTGTTGAGGAGTGGAGCGTTTGGCAGTTGCGTGGAGCACTGATTGCTGCTCATGGTGCGGTTGCGAAGTATTCTTATGTAGCGGCGATTTATCAGGCTGTACCTGAGGCTGGTGAGATAATACCGGCTGGTGGTTAGCCAGCTTTTTCTCAAGTGCCTCAACCCGTTCAAGCAAAGCCGCTACATCATTGCCTGCGGCTCTGTGACACAAGGTAATTAGCGCCATCTCAACGGCAATGCGAGGCTCAGCCGCCCACTTGATTTCATTAGCAGCATGATGCAGCACTTCCAGCATATGTACCAACTCTTGATGGCTAAACTTGGCACTCTGCGCGGCAAGCACCGCCTTATCCTCACTATATACTTCAATCGTATCTATGTCGGGGGCGGCTTTATACAGCATGAGACTGCGGGTGTGTAATGCCAGTTCCAGCAGCAATTGCCTGATATCTTTCCCCAATTGAATAAGTTCATCCAGCTTTAGTAATACCTTGTGAGCATCCCGTCCGGCCATGGCGTCAGTCAGTTGCCATACCCATTCATGACCAATCATCCCTAACAATTGCCGCACATGTTCGGCAGTTATTATATCGGCTTCATCTAAGGTGGCGCATTGATCCAAGATACTAAGAGCATCGCGCATACCACCGTCCGCTTGCACCGCAATCAATCGCAGTGCTTCCGGAGCAACCTTGACATTACTCTGGTCAGCTACACTGGCTAAGCGTTGTTCGATCTCCTTGACACTAATCCGCCGGAAATCATAACGCTGGCAACGCGAATGTATGGTCGCCGGAATCTTATGCGGCTCGGTAGTTGCCAGTACAAAAACCACATGAGCTGGTGGTTCCTCCAAGGTCTTTAAGAGTGCATTAAAAGCTTCTGTTGTCAGCATATGCACTTCATCAATGATATACACCTTATAGCGTCCGTCTACCGGTGTAAATTTAACAGTTTCCCTAAGCTCACGGATCTCATCAATGCCCCGGTTGGAAGCAGCATCAATCTCAAAAACATCCATAGATGTACCAGCGGTAATTTTATCACAATTGTCACAATGGTTGCAAGGAGTGACTGTAGGCCCCTCTTGACAGTTGAGCGCTTTGGCTAATATTTTGGCAGTACTGGTTTTACCAGTTCCACGCGGCCCGGCAAATAAATAGGCGTGAGCAATTTTGCCGGTAGTAATAGCATTTTTCAGCGTAATACTGATATGTTCCTGCCCGACCAAGTTGTCAAAATCCTGCGGCCGCCATTTTCGATATAAAGCTACATAGGCCATTGTCACACCCCCTACCTTGCTAAAAATCCAGCTAACGCTAGTTGATTAATATTCAACACCACTAAAATATTTCCCTTTTTCGCATAAATAATTTGTCCAAACGCAAAGAATTTAGCTATTTTATTTTACTTTACTCCCTCATCAACTACCAAGCCCGTTTCAGCTAGCTGAAACGGGCTCATTCGTCAACGCAGCGCATCAATTTTTTCAAACAGTTCTCTGGCTGGTTGTCCTAACCGCTTGATGTAGAGTTCCTGCAAGGGTTTTGCTTTGGCGGCAAACTCGCCCGAGTTGACAACCTCATTGATCTGAAGCCCTTTTTCCTGAAGCACCGCAAGCACTTCAACCTCTTCGCGGGCCGCAAGGTCCCTTTGATACACCTGTGCTTCCTTCGCAGCTGCAAGCAGTATCCTTTGCTGCTCTGCTGATAGCTTTTTCCAAGATTTTTCGCTAATTGTCAGAACCTGAATAAACAACTGATGATTTGTTAAGGACAAGTATTTCTGTACTTCATAAAATTTATTATGTAGTACCAGCGAGATCGGATTTTCCTGCCCAGCTACCACATTTTTGCTCAGTCCCAGATACACTTCCCCAAACGGCATGGGAGTAGGTGTTGCACCAAGCATCTTAAAACCCTCAACACTAGCCTCGCTCTGTGGCACACGAATTCGCATACCTTTTAAATCATCGAGATTTTTTATCGGTTTAAGGTTATTGGTAATATGCCGTGCTCCGGCATCAAAATAGCACAAAACACGCAGTCCATGCTCCTGCAATTCTCGATCAATTTCCCGGCCGATTTCTCCGTCAAAAACCCGCATCTCATGCGCTTTATCCGTATAAAGATAAGGGAGATCAAATATGCCGACAATTGGTTCATAATTAGCCAGAAAGCCGACAGACGAGGTTCCCATGTCAACCTTCCCCAGCCGCATACCTTCGTTCCGTTCTCGCATTGTGCCAAGTCTGGCATTTTCATAAACCTCAATCTCCATTGTTCCGCGAGAGTTTTCCTTGACTAAGTCAGCCAATTTCTGTGCACCTCTGGTTTCAGGCGAACTGGCGGCTGTTTCAGTTCCAAGCTTGAGTATTACTTTGGAAGAAGACTGTAAACTACCGCCGCCGGTACCAACCGCACAACCGGCAAGCACCCCGCACATCACTAAGACAATTACACTCCATATTGCCCTGCACTTCACAGCCTTATTCACGGTCTTCCCCCCCTCGTACGCTCTCGCCCATTGACAGTACTTAAAAACTTCAATGCCTCTTGCTCCGGTACCGGCTGACTCAGTAAATACCCTTGAATATTATTGCAGCCGCAGGCTGCCAAATAGTCAAACTGCTCCTGTGTTTCGACCCCTTCAGCCACCACCGTCATCTTGAGATCCTGGGCAAATTTTACAAGCAACTTGACCAAGACAGCTTCAGTCCCAGGAATAGAATCAATAAACGATTTATCAATTTTTAACGTCTCCACCGGGAACAGCCGCAAATAAGTTAGGGAAGAATATCCTGTACCAAAATCATCCAAGGCTATCCTGACACCTAACTGCTCGATCTGCCGCAATTTGCTGACGCCATCTTCTAGCGAGGTTAATAACGCACTCTCGGTAATCTCCAGTTCCAACTGCGTCGGATTAATGCCGGTAGTTGCAATTAGTCTGTCAACAATTTTGACCAGATTGTTATCTGCCAATTGTTTTGTCGAAACATTAACCGCTACCCGCAAATTCGGATACCCTAACCGGGAAAGCTTTTGGATAAACCCACAGGCTTGCTCCAAAACCCATTCCCCGATAGGGAAAATCAACCGGCTTTCTTCGGCAAGCGGAATAAATCGCGCCGGCGAAACAAAACCATGCTCTGGACTATTCCAGCGCAACAGTACTTCAAAACCAACCACATTTCCACTGGAAATTTCCACCTGTGGCTGATACACCAGTGACAACTCCTGATTTTTCAAAGCACTGCGCAAACTATTGGTTAATAGCAGCTTTTCTTGCGCTTCCTGCAACAAAGCTGGCTCAAAGAATCGCCAGCAATTCCTACCTGCTGCTTTGGCCGCATACATAGCCATATCTACTTTTTTCAGTAGTTCTTCTACCGTTCTACCGTCCTCTGGATACCTTACAATACCAATGCTTGTCGATAAACGCAGCGTAATTTCGCCAATAAAATAATCCCTGCACAAGTGACGTATTAACTTGTCTGCCATTTGTTCGATAATAGGAATCTCGCGGTATTCGGGCAACAAAACAATAAATTTGTCACCACTAAGTCTGGCAACAAACACATCCTGACCTAACGCTTCCTGAATTTGTTTGCCGGTACCGATAATGACCTGATCACCGGCAGAATGGCCAAAGTTATCATTGATGCCTTTCAAATCATCCAAGTCAATAAATAACAAAACACCAGCAGGGCTAGCTTGCTCATCTCCCAATAATTCGGTTTCCAAGCGGCTCATAAGACATGCCCGATTAGGCAAACCTGTCAGCGCATCATGAAAAGCCATATGACTGATCTTTTCATGCAGCAGCTTGCGCTCTACTAATTCCTGACGCAATTCCTGGCGATAGCAGGCTTCCTGCAGCGCAAGCGAAGCAAGGTCGGCATATTGTTGCAACAGGTGCAATTCGTCTTCTGCCATCTGATGAATATCTCCCGACCAAGCAATCGCCAAACATCCTATAACTTTTTCCTTATCCCTGAGGGGAACCATAACAACCGTACTTATATCCTCCCACATCTCTCCCTGCTTGCGGTTAGGAAAGCTTTGGTAATCGCTAACATACCGCAAGCGACGTGTTTGCAGAATCTCCGGTAAAAGGCCTTCTTCCAGATTCATCTCTTTGTCTACCAACAAAGATTGCCTTCCTCGCGCATACCGAACCATGGCAGATTCATTTTCCATGATAACAATAAAGCCATCCTCAGCACTTGCCAGTTGCAAGATACTATCCAATATTGTTTGCATTTTGGTATCAAGTTCGGCCTGGGTGTCTGCCAATAATTGTACAATAGCCCGGTATTGCCACTCTCTCAGACGCAGTTTTTCCTCCACAACCTGACGGCCTTCCATCTCCCGGGTGATTTGTTCGTTAGTAATTTGCAGTTGATCGGAAACTGCTATCAACTCTTCATTCATGGCTGTCAATTCTTCGTTGGCCGCGGTTAGCTCACCCTCTACCCGTGTTCGTTCGATCACTTCTTCCTCAAGTGCGGTATTATTCTCAGCCAGCTTACGGACTCCCAGATCTACTTCCCGGCTCTGCCTTAGCAGCAACATTGCTAAACCGGCAAATATAGCAAAGGAAAGTAGCCCATTAATAAGAGCAGCTTCCCGAAGTGTAGCCATGGCCTTATCTTTACTTTGCACCGTAACCGCCGCCCACGACGCCGAATACCCGGGCATCCTCACCGGCACATAGCTGCAAATAAATTCATTGCCTTGCGCATCCTTATATTCAGTCACACCGGAAAATCCGCTTACCGCTTGTGTAACAGCACTGCGAAATCCGGTTGGTATTTCTATCTCCTGATATTCTAATTGAAAATTCGAACCAGCAAGCAAATGCCTGCCATCCGCGCCCTGAACCATTAGTTCCTTTATAGCCGTTTTATAATTAACGATTTCTTTGTTAGCATCCCCCTCAGGGTTAACAATGACATTACCATATTCATCCAGTATATATGTATAGCGATCATCACCTCGGTAATAGCGACCAACCCGTTCTTGCAGCTCATCAGTCCGCAAAAAACCGGCCAATACAGCGACCAGGGTATCGCCTTGCATCACCGGAAAACAAACAGCATTCGTAATAACCGGCACATTGTTGTCAAAGCCGAAGGAATAAAAGGCAGGACTAATAAACGAGCCTTTTCCCTCGATGATTTTCCGAAACCACCAGCGTTCCGGCTGCGCATCCAATTTGCCTTTAACCCGAGCAGTCTGCACACCATCTGGAACACGCTGGAGAACTATATTGTCAAAAAAACCGTACTGTGAATACTTTTCCTCAATAAACCGCTGTTGTTGCTCAGCATCCATATCGCTAGCTTCCAAAATGTCGGTCATTTCACCAACAATACAGTATATGGTTTCGAAAAAAGAGGACACGCCAAAAGCTACGGTTTCGGTATGTATGCGGTTTTCTGTTGTAATCCGCTCATAATAATCCTTAGACAATAAATAATAATTTATAGAATTAAATGCAGTAAAGGCCAATAAACTTAACCCTATAATCCAGGTAAACAACTGCGTTGTTTTCGTCCGCTTCATAGCAGCCTCCCTGTTTAGCAATTCCCTACTTATATTATTCTTTATCTATTATAATTGTCCTTTTGTCGAACCATGTAGAAAATGTAAAAATAGCACTCACAGTTTGTTTTATCTGGCTACACAAATAAAAAAGCAACCACATCTGGTTGCCTTCACTAAATAATTATCCAAATTTACCGTTCTTATTGTTTCCCACGACGGACCATAGCAGATACTAGGCACCCTTGCGGCACATAAGAGGGCTCACTTAGCGCTGCTTCCTTCCGGACCTGACGCGGTTCATGAGTTCCTATTGCGCAAGACCCGGCACTACTATAGCCCGTCCTAGAAAACAAAAAGCCGTAACCGGCTTCGTTCTTGCTTTAATGGCGGAGAGAGAGGGATTCGAACCCTCGGTAGAGTTTCCCCTACACACGCTTTCCAGGCGTGCTCCTTCAACCGCTCGGACATCTCTCCAAGTGCTCTCAACAGAATACTATTATATCTTGTTTTACGCTTTGATGCAACCGGTAATTGTTAACATACGGTACAGTAAGTACACGATATCGGCCAACATTCCCTAGCACTGCTTTATTATAACTAGTTGCTACAGGCTTGTCAAGTTGTTGCTGATTAAAAGTGTTGCCATATATTAAAGGCCTGCCGGGTTTACGTCCGACAGGCCTGTTGCTACTGTTTTAAATGGTAGGGCATAGTGGTTACAATAACATTTTCGCGCCAAATAAGGGTATTGCGTAAAAACCAGCCTGTCTGGTTATGTAATAACCTGTGCCATGATTTCCTAGTCTCAAACTCAGGAATAATGACAGTAATATAATCGTCCGGACCCTTTTCCCGCTCTTTTTTCTCGATAAAATGAAGAAGTGGCCGCATTAATAAGCGGTAAGGCGAGCGGATAACTATTAATTCTACGCCAGGATCCCATAGTTTCCATTTTTCCAAAACCTTTTTCGTTGTTTCTTCATTGTCGGAAATGTGAACAGCCAGAATATTATCCCCGATCATCTTGGCATACTTAATGGTTTCATAAACCACGCGAGTGGGTGTCGATACAGGGACAATCACAATATGTTTACCATCCGGGAAGGTGGCCGCACCTTTTTCATAGCATTCTTCCGGCAGGTGCAGTTGCTCGGCCATAGTGTTATAGTGTTTTCTGATCGCTTTAAAAATATAGATCATAATAGGAATAAACAGCAAAATAATCCAGGCACCATAAAGGAATTTTGTTATCGTAATAATGAGCACAACCAACCCGGTGGTAGTTGCGCCAATACCGTTTAGCAAAGCCCGCAGCTGCCAGCCCTTGCCGCGCTCCCGCTTCCAGTGAACAACCATACTGGACTGAGCGATGGTAAAGGAAATAAATACACCGATGGCATACAGCGAAATGAGGTGCTCGGTATTTCCTCCGAACATTACAATGAGCAAAGCCGCCGCAACAGTAAGTAAGATAATACCATTGGAAAATGTTAGCCGCTCACCGCGTGTCGCTAAATATCGCGGCATATATCCATCTTTGGCCACAACTGATAACAGCACCGGCAAGCCGTTATAGGCCGTATTGCCTGCCAGATATAACACTAACATGGTAGTAATTTGAATATAGTAATAGATAACCGAACGCCCAAAAATCCCCTCCGCCAATTGTGACATAGCCGTTACCTCTGCAATAGGTGAAAGGTGATAATGCATGATCAGGAAAGAAATACCCAAGAACATAAAGCTCAGGATTCCTGCCATCCAATAAGTAGTAACTGCCGCATTGCGTGCTTCCGGCTGCTTAAACATGGGAACACTATCAGCAATAGCTTCCACACCGGTCATTGAACTACAACCATTGGCAAAGGCTCGTAGAATTACAAATAACATGGCCCAGTCCAGTTGTTGACGGGCCAACGACTCCGGGGGCAACAGATAGGGATCAGCAGTAAACGCCTTCCAGATGCCTGTTAAAATTAAAACCATAATTCCTGCCAAAAAGGCGTAGGTAGGTACCACGAAGGCATTGGAGGATTCCCGTACTCCCCGCAAATTTACCAGCATTAAGATAACAAAAAGCACAAATACATCAATTGGCACTTCCCGTCCGGCCAATGCAGGAAAAGCCGAAACAATAGCAGCAGTACCTGCCGACACACTCACTGCCGCCGTTAATACATAATCGGCAAAAACGGAAGCTGCCGCCACCAATGCCGGCATTGTGCCCAAATTCTTCTTGGCAACAGTATAGGCACCGCCACCCTCGGGATTGGCTTTGGCAACCTGAACATAGGATAATACTACAATGGCCAGCAATAGCAGAATACCTATGGCTACAGGCCCCATAAACCCATAGGCTACAAGGCTGGGAACCGCGACCAAAGCAAGCATAATCTGTTCTGGGCCATAGGCCACAGACGACAAAGCATCTGAGGAAAAAATAGATAAGGCCTTCCATTTAGGAAGTTTTTCATGAGCCAATTCCCTATTGTGAAGTGGCTTGCCGATAAGAACTCGGCGAAGTATGCGCATCATAGTAGCAGTAGCGCCTCCAGTTTCCTATTAACTTTTAAAAAAACAAATAAAAAAAAGACCTCTCGGTCTTTCGACCTCTTTTTTAGCCTACGAAGTTAGCTGTCGGGTAGGATGACAAGAGAAAAAACATCCCTTTTGCCATAATGGCAAAATTAACCCCAAATAGTGGTTCCTCCGCTTCCAAACAGGAATTCGGCCTTATGCATTTACTAACTGAATCAATCATACTGCTTTTCTAATCGCACATAAAGTCCGTTTTTCGCTTGTTTTGTGCCTATTAACTGTCATGACTACTCTCTGGGCAATACTGGATTCTCCCCTCATAGCCGCACTATCATTTACGTGTTGTTGCTCACAATCTTGAAGAAAATGGCTTGCAAGACTCCTTGGACACAGGTAAAAAATTGCTGTTTCAACTATTTTGTTTGCAGGAAAATTTTATGCTGTTATAGCCAACTGGAGGAGGCCGCCAAAACGGCGGCCTCCTCCAAAATTTTCTAAACACACTTACTCTATTCCCCAAATAAAAGCTATGCTTTCTTGAATACCCTTTTTATACTAAATGTCCCGTTTTGAATATCGTCAAACAAGGAATACACAACAGGCACCACAACCAAGGTGAGAATCGTCGACGTAACCAACCCGCCAATAATGGCGTGAGCCATCGGCGCCCGGGCTTCGGCACCAGGTCCGATCCCTAAAGCCAGCGGAATCATGCCGACAATCATAGCAGCTGTAGTCATGATAATCGGGCGCATCCGCTGCGTCGCAGCCTCGACCAATGCCTTGTTGCGGTCGATACCCTGGGCGCGACGCTGCTTGGCAAAATCAACAAGCAAGATGGCATTCTTGGTTACCAGACCCATCAGCATAATAATGCCAATTAAGGACATGATGCTAAGCTGGCTGCCCATCAGCAGCAGACCGACTATTGCGCCAATGATCGCCAGTGGCAACGCCAGCATAATAGCAAGGGGATCCAGATAGCTTTCAAACTGAGCGGCTAATACAAAGAAGATAAACAATACTGCCATAGATAGAGCTATTACCATGCTGCTAAATGCATCATTCATAGACTGCGTTTGCCCGGTAGCCACAAATTTATACCCCTCTGGCATAGTTACGGCAGCTATTTTTTGCTTAAATGCAGTATTAAACTCTCCCAGTGTAATCCCGTTTAAGTTAGCTGAAATGGTAATTTGCTGCTGGTTATCATAGCGTTTTATTTGTGCCGGGCTGGTTGCATATATGGTATCGGTAACTTGCGATAGTGGAACCATCACCATTTGCCCGCCTTTATCCCGAACCGTCCCAGACAAATACACCTTATTGACATCAGCCAGACTCCGACGCTCATCCGGGTTTAAAATAACCCTGACATCATAAGAATTGTCGCCTTCTTTGTATTGGGTAACAACTTTACCGTTGAACATGGTTTGCAATGCATCAGCAATACTTGCTGTCGAAATGCCCAGATCTGCCGCCCGGTCATGGTTGACCACAAGCTGGGCGTCAGGATTACCATCCTCATAACTAGATGACACTTCAACAGCGCCAGGTATACTGGCAACAACTTGTTCTACCTGATCAGCAACTTCCACCAAGGTTTCCAGCGAAGCCCCCTGAACAACCAGCGATACCGGTTTGCTGTTTGACATGCCTGAAGCTTTGGATATACTAATTTCCACACCGGCAATATCGCGGAGTTCGTCACGAAGTTCTGTTATAATTGCCTGATCACTTCGATTACGCTGCTTTTTGGGCGTTAGTTCTGTCAGGATGTTTATCTTGCCGGCAGTTACCACACTGTAGGTTTGCGTAACTTCCGGCAGTTCGCGAATGATTTGGATCATACTGTCTGCCAGCTCTCCCGCTGCACTTACACTCATCCCGGGATCGACGACAGCCGTCACGGTAAATTCCCCATTATCGGCATCAGGTATAAACGTGGCACCTAAGAGCGGCAAGAGAGTTAAACTACCGATGAACAAGGCGGTTGCTACCAACATGACTTTGCGACGCTGCCCCAGAGCCTGGCGCAAAAATTCACCGTACCTGGCAGTTATCTCATCAAACTTGCTATTCCATTTATGCCAGACTCTACCCAGTTTACTGTTATCCTTGATTTCCATATGCTTAAGGTATTTAGCCGAAAGCATGGGGGTCAGCGTAAAAGCCACAAACAAAGATACCAGCACACTGGCCGCGACGGTAATGCCAAACTCTTTAAAAAACTGACCAACAATACCACTCATCATGCCTACCGGCAAGAATACGGCAACAAGACTAAAGGTAGTTGCCATAACGGCAAGACCTATCTCTGAAGTCCCCTCCAGTGCGGCGCTTACCTTGTCTTTGCCCATTTCTAAATGGCGCACGATATTTTCGATAACCACAATGGCATCGTCAATTAAGAGTCCAACTGCCAGCGATAAAGCCAAGAGCGACATGGTGTTGAGGGTAAAGTTAAGCACCTTCATTACCAGAAAAGCAGCAATAACCGAAACCGGAATAGCAATACCGCTAATGATAGTGCTTCGCCAGTTGCCTAAGAACAAAAATACAATGGCAATGGCTAACATACCACCCACCACAAGATTAAACTCAACATCTTCTACTGATTCTTTTATGGTTTTAGAGTTATCTCGAACCACGACCAAATCAATACCTGGCGGCAGTTCCTTCTTAATACTTGCCAACTGTTTTTTTATATTATCAACTACTTGTACCGTATTGCTCCCAGACTGCTTCATAATATCAATACCAAGTGCCGATTTGTCATTGATCTTGGTAATCATCGCCAGCTCTTCGGTTGTATCCTTAATTGTAGCAATATTTTTTACATACACCGGCACCCCGTCGCGCTGACCGACAGCAATGGTAAGAAACTGATTAGTTGCTGTGATACTGCCTACCGCCCTGAGGTCGGTCTCCCGGTGACCATCAGTAACTTTACCGCCAGGAGAATCGATATTCTCATTGCGCAAGCTATTGAGGACTTCCGGTATAGTAAGGCTATAGGCTGACATCTGATTGCTGTCTAACCTAATTTGAATCTCGCGATCCAGGCTGCCTTTGACATCTACAGAAGCAACCCCGTTGATAGCCTTGAAGCGTTTGGTTATTACATCTTCAGCTAACACTGTTAATTCCCGCTGAGTTGCATCACCGGTTAAAGCAATTGAAATAATGGGAGTGTCTGAAGGGTCAAAGCGGGCGATAATCGGTGCTTTTGCGCCTTCTGGCAGATTAGCCTGTACCCTGCCCAGTTTATCACGGACATTTTGTGCGGCAGCATCGGCATTTGTCTCCATAGTAAATTGAATAACTGTTGTGGAAACTCCTTCGCTTACCGTTGACGTTACATGATCGACACCTGCGACCTCACTAACTGCTTCTTCTATCTCTTGTGTAACCTTGGATTCTACTTGTTCCGGCGCTGCGCCGGGATATTGAACAGTTACGGCAACAACAGGCATTTCGACGTTTGGATATTGATCCACAGGCAGGGACATATAGCTAACCAAGCCTAACACTACCAGCGCCAAAATCATCACCGTAGCAAAGACCGGGCGCTTTACGCTAATCTCTGTAAGCTTCATGTCTTTTTCCTCTAATCTATGATATTACGCGAATTGCGTCTCCATCCTTAATGCGGTTGGTACTTGTTACAATGACCTGAGCACCAGGCTCTAAACCACTTTTAACTACAATTGTGCTGCCTGTTACTTCGCCAATCTCGATTTGTCGGCGGACGGCTTTACCGTTTTCGGCGGTAAACACATAATATAAGCCCTGTTTCTGCACAACAGCCGATTGCCAAACGGTAAGCACTGGTACACTATCGCCTGTTGTCAGCTCTACCTTGGCAAACATGCCTGGTTTTAATTCGGCACCGGCATTGTCAATTTTAATCCTGGTCTTAAACATCCGACTGGCCGAACCTGCCTCCGGATTCATAATATCGACCGTACCAGCAAAGACCTTATCTGGGTAGGCATCCACCGTAATATTGGCTTTTTGTCCAACCTTCACACGCCCCAGATCTTTTTGCTCAACATTAACCACAGCATAAACTTGGTCAATGTCTTGCACTACCATTAGCGCGGCTCCGGGGGATACCACCTGGCCGATAGTAGCATTTTTGTTGGCAACCACACCATCGACAGGTGCGCTGATTATCCCATAACCATATTGCTGCTCGGCGCTGCTTTGAGTAGCTTTTGCGCTTGAAACATCAGCTTGTGCTGTTTTTAATTTGGCTCTGATATTATCTAACTGCTGCTCGGAAATAGCCCCTTTATCAAACAGCCGCTGGTAACGATTGTAATCATTCAGCGCCAATTCATAATTTATCTGTGCCTTGCCTACGGCATCACCAGCCTGTCTGGCCGAGTTTGCCAACTCAACAGCCTCTAACTTAATCAACGGATCACCAGCCTTAACGGCTTGTCCTTCTTCCACCAGGACTTGTTCAATCCTGCCGGCAATTTTAGCACTCACCGTTGCCGCGGTTTTACCTTCCACAGAGCCATTAAACAACAGGCTGGGTACAGCATCTACATACTCAGCTTCCACAACTTTCACGCTAAGTCCAATGTCAACTGCCTTTGCTTCATTTTTGCCAAAAGCAAATACACCACTGCGAACTGCTAGCGTAACGGCAATCACTAGTATCACCGGAACTATCCAATACTTTGGTTTCATCCTATTCATCAAGTAACCTCCATTCAAAATTGGACTGAACGCGTATTGGACATACCTACCAGTCGGTATGTCCTAGTTAAAAAAACACCCATTTGAATTAGCTACACGCCCTTTAGCAATATCAAGGCCAAGCCTTCTAATCAAAAATTATAAAGATCCTATACAGCCATTAATCGCCAGACGCTCTCCAGCATTCGCGAGCGCATCTCAGGCGACTGAAAGGAGCGCCCCAGTGACACTTGACCGCTGGCCACAGCCATAATAGCAGCTGCCAGGGCATAGCTGTCAAGATCGCGCTTTACTTCTCCCTGCTCTATAGCTACCTCGATTTTCCTGGCAAAAACTTCACAGATTGACACACGCCCTTGTTCCATTCTCTCTTGAATATCAGGAAATTTACTCATGATCTCAATAACAAAATGAGCACAATCAACGCGGCACTCACCTTCTATCCCTAACAAGTCTTTCGCATGCTTTTCTAGCGTTTTCTCTACTAGCAACTCACTAAGCACTTCCCGAATACTATGTTTATCACTCAACAACTCAGTATACTTCCCTTCAAGACGTTCAAGCAGATAGTGCATACCTACCTGCAGTAAAGCATCCTTACTGGAAAAGTAATGATAGATCCCCCCCTTGGTAATGCCAATCTCATTGGCAACATCAATAAGAGAAACCGAATTATAGCCTCGCGTCACAAACAGCCGCAAAGCTGCAATGATTATATTTGCTTTAGTCATCTCATTACTCCCCCTGCTAACAGCATACCTACCAGTCGGTATGCTGTTATTATTACTTACCGGTGCTCTTTTGTCAATATAAATCTCTGCTTACACAGCCGGCTTTGCTATTTCGACTTAAACATCTTTCGAAGCCGGTTAGCCGCCACCACCAACAGCATAATAATAAGAGCTGTATCAAAAATTGACCAAGTTGTTTGCGGATCCCGCGCTAAGCCATACAGTAGTGCTATTACAATAAAAACTAGATCGACATATTTGTTTATTAATCCCATGGTTACACCACCTCTCCCTCAAAATGCGATTTATTCAGTGGATTTTCCTCCGCCTTTAGTAGAAAAGCAAATATATAACCATCGCATTGTTATGGCGATGGTTAGTTTTGTTTCTCTTACTTTTTCTCCATTTTTAAACTACGCCAAAGCACTTCTAAAAACTTTTGCCGGGAAAATGGCTTTACGACAAAACCATCAACCCCAAAGCCCAGCGCTACCTTTACTGTATAAACATCATTATTTGAACTGCAGATGATGATTTTGGAGTTGGGAGACAGCAGTTTAATATCCTTGAGTGCCTCCAAGCCATCCTTTTTCGGCATAACGACATCTAACGTAATAATGTCATACTTCGTACCTGGTGAAAGCTTTTTGATTTTATTGATAGCATCAAATCCATCTTCGGCTTCCTCGATCATTATGATTCCCAGCTCATGCAAATGCGAGATAATGAACTCCCGGCTGACTTTGGAATCGTCAACAACTAATGCGCGCATGGCCATACCACCTTTTCTAAGAGGTATTATCTATAGTATAGAATGTAACTGAAAAAACATCAACGTAATTTGCAAAGAAAAGAATTCAATTCTCACTTTACCTTCCATATTTGACCTGACGTATATAAAATTTCATACGGGAACAATAAACTTGGAGGTGATAGCATGCGGAAAAAGTCTCAAATGGAATCCTATGCAAGTGAATATGCCATGAGTGCCGGCGATAATGCATTATCGCGCGAGCAAATCAACAAATCCATAATTTCTGAAGCTATGACCAATGAACATAAACACCGTGAAGCATTTGAACAGTTTTTCGAAGAGGAGGCGGCAGACTAGCCGCCTCTATTATCGTTTCTGCCAGGTTCTAAATGTCTTGATTTTATGCAGCAATTCTTTGGCATTTCCATCAAAGGTTAGTGCCCTGTCATCCACATATACAATCGCCGGTGGCTTATGGGCAAGCACCTCATCAACAGTAATATCATACTTTGCTAACCACTCCTTAACAGCCTCAAGGCCGCCCTCCTGAAAGCAACGAGTCGAAACAACAACAACCTTATACAGTTTACGAATGTCTACTATAGCTTCTTTGATCCCAGCAACCGGCGGATCGGGAATTACAGTTACCCCCTTCCATCCGCTGGTATAGCTATGAATTACACCATCAAAATCCAGTACCACTGTTCGAGCTATGATAATCACCTCAGTGTAATACCATTTCCAATAGTTCGCCTAAATATAACTATCCAAATTGCTCTTCCTCACAATACATCAAATCTCCCCAACATCCCATTTTTTCTATGAGCAGGAAGCCACCGCCTGAAGAATCCGAAATAAGTGCACTCTAGCTTGGCTATTTGATATAATATAATATACCAATCTGCAAAAGGGAGGCATTTCTTGATGAATATCACGGGAGAGCAAAAGATATTAGCTGTACTCGCGCACCTGGCGTATTTGCTAGGTGGCCTAGGATTTATTATTGCTCCGCTAATCATTTTTTTAGTAAAAAAGGATGACCCGTTTATCCGCGAACACGCTAAACAGGCTTTGGTAGCTCATCTTGCCATTTCGGTTCTTTCGGCAATTACCGGTCTATTAAGCTTTGTACTTATTGGACTGCTACTATTACCCATACTAGCAATTCTCTGCCTACTTCTGTTCATAACCTCCATCATGGCGGCGATAAAAGCCATCGACGGCCAACCTTACGAGTATCCTTTGATTCAAAAACTTATCAACAAATTATAACAATTAGACTAAAATACCCACCAAGCATTAGCGAAAATTCGCAATGATTGGTGGGTATTTTTATAAGCAAACTTATTTACCAAAGTATCTGTTGAGAAGTCCTTTAAAGGCAGCACCATGACGGGCTTCATCCTTGCACATTTCATGAACGGTATCATGAATGGCATCTAAATTGAGTTGCTTAGCCTTTTTGGCAAGATCCAATTTCCCCTGGCAAGCGCCATGCTCAGCATCTACGCGCAATTCCAGGTTCTTTTTAGTAGAAGCAAATACAACTTCACCAAGTAACTCAGCAAACTTGGCAGCATGCTCTGCCTCTTCAAAAGCAATCCGTTTATAGGCTTCGGCTACTTCCGGATAACCTTCTCTGTCTGCTTGCCGACTCATAGCTAAGTACATTCCAACTTCAGTACATTCTCCGGTAAAGTTCATCTTTAGCCCTTCAATAATTTCAGGGTCAACGTTAGCGGCAACACCGATCCGATGCTCATCAGCCCAAGCTAATCCGGCAACTTGTTCAATAAATTTAGCAGCAGGCGCTTTACATTGCGGACATGCATCTGGAGCTGAGTCACCTTCATGAACATAACCACATATCGTACATACAAATTTTTTCATTAGAACCTCTCCTCCGGATAATAGTTTCTTATTAATAACTATTATTAGTATAACAAATTCTTCTTTAGTTGGCAAGAATTTTTTATATATTTGTTGCCAGTGATGCAGAAAAAAAAACAGGCATAACCTGTTTTTAAGACACGCAGTTATTTAGTTAAGTCAGCAATACTCTGCAAGGAGGTATTTATGCCGTCAAGATCCCCTGTTTGTATTTGTTGAGCTAAAAGTGCTAACGTTGTTAATAGTGAAATCGTTTCCTTTACATCATTAATCTTATTCAGAGCTTGCTCCGCCTTTTTAGTCTGTGTCTGCAAATTATCAACACTAAGCTGACCGGTTTTTATAAGGTCAGCGACTGTATCATTACATGCTTGCAAAGCTTGCGCGCGTAATTGGTTTTTGTAATTCTTGATTTGTAGCTTTTCCGCGTCGGTTGCATTATCAGGTGTTTTTATAGCATTAGCCAGATCTACAAATTTTTGAGCTATTTGAATACCGTAATTTGTTGGCATCCTTGTCACCCCACTTTATTTCTTTGCCATTAATTCAGAGTAAACCTGAGCAAGTTCCGTATTATACCGATTTAATGTATAACGTAATTTCTCTACGGAAAAATCATTTCTGTTTTTATATAATTCCTGATGCGCATTTTTAATCACTTCAAGACTATGATTATATGCTTGAACAGATTTAATTTTTGTTTCTACTTCATTCTTTTTGGCAAGGTAGTTGTCTGTCAATAAGATATTCATTTTTTTGACAATACTTGAATCATCTCCATTATCTGCTAACTCATACCGGTCTTTTAAAGTTCCCAATTCATTTTCAAGAACAACTATATACGTATCATTAAAGCCTATAAGTGTATCAATTAGTTCACCAAACGGTTGATCCGAATTCTCAATCATAGTTTTCAATTCTTTTTGCCGGTAATTGTCAGTCATAATTTTGGCGATTAGTCTGACTGCATCAATTTGTTTATCCGAAATTTTTTCATCTCTTCCAAGGGTATTTACTTGAGTTTGTAGATTTTTAAGCTCGGTTTGATAAGAAATAATATCGTCCGTCGACAGTTTTCCTAATATATTTGTATACAAAGCTGCTCCCTTGTAAAACGCCAGCATCTTAGTAGTATGGTCTTTAGCGTTGGTGATCATCTGTTCACTAATCTTGTCATTTCCTAATTCCTTTTGACGCTCAAATGAACTTGCATAATCGGTTATATATGTGGTATTTTGCAAAGTTGCTGTGGCAGTGGCGGATAAGGCGCTAATTTCTTGCAAGTCAGCGCAACCTGATACTAATAGAGTAAAACAGAATAATACAATACCAAGAGTAAAGAGGCATGAACTTTTCGGAAAAACTCTTTTCATCATCGTCCCTCTTTTCCTTATCATTTTGAACTTAATTTATACAAAAAGGCAGCTCTCCCGCCTTTAATTGTTAAAATTGAACAAAATATAATAATATTACCAACATTTAATTTCTACATATTTTTGCTGATACCTGCGAAGTTCTCTAAAATATTTGTACCTGCGCCGTTCTTCTTCCATGCAACTGATTCAAAGCGGAGAAATAGATATACATTGCAACAATTATTTGCTAAACTAATAGTACAAGTATTATATCAAGGAGGGATTCCAATGAGGCCTTCTTTCTTCAATACCATTGAAAACTCCCTAGATACAATGCTCTTTCTCTACCGCGCTGCTCCAGTTATTCTTGGAATGTGTTTTGCGACAGCGGTGCTAGTTTGCTATATACTAGCACTTTCCGTACTAGGGAAGTGAATCTAGCCGCTCTGCTATAAAGAAAACACGGCTTGCGCCGAGCCTTTGGCGAAGGTGGAAGTCGATGTTGCCCTTATCCTGTTTTTAAGAAAGTTATACTTTCTGTTAGGGTAAAAAAAAACCTGCTTAATTAAGCAGGTTTTTTTATTATAAACACCGTTGTTCCGTATTCTGCCTCCTATGCCAACCAGAGAGCAGTGACACTGCATGACTAAATTTGGCGGGCATCCGACAAACAGCATGTAACCATTGAGACAATAGCAGATGACCTTGACTATGTAACCCGCACCCATGAACAGCTATAACTAAACCACATTGCCTACATCTTGTAAAAAATCTTTTTTCCCTAACCCCAGTCGGTGTCACATCAACATTTTCAAAAAGCTTGCTTCCGCACGAACATTTGTTTTTCAATTTTTTGTCCCTCTTTCCCTAGAAAATAAAAATAGCCTGATTGCTTTTTATATGCAACCTGGCTATCATAGATTATTTAAATCTTTAGACCCATGGCTTTGCGTCCCTTCCTTTAAGAAGGTTTGCCCATTATTCTATTCTTACTAAATATATTATACATAAATCTCCAATATCCTGCTTATATGTAAAAATTTTGCTACATTACTTAGTTCCCTTGAGGGCTTCATTCATATCCTCGACCGTAATATCATCAATCGTAAAATCAAAACCTGCTTCTTTCGCCAAGGTCTGCCAAGCCTTTTTATCTCTGCACTCAGTAGCTTTTTTGGCAAACTCCTCATCTGTTTTCATTCTTTCAATAAATGCCTTTGCTGACTCAATGCTCATGAGAATTACCTCCACAATTTGAATTTCCTATGCTTATTATAGCATATTTATAATAAACTACCTGCAACTGCCCCTATATATTCCACGTTTAGCCAGACTATCCTAAAGTAACTTGTCATAGGCAAGTACTTTTTTATGTACAAGCGGCCTTTAGGCCGCCTTAGAATATTAGTTTTATAACTAATCCAACTACTACAGCACCGGAAAGCCAAACTACCCATTTGGGCACATGATATTTTGTGGCCGTTTCTTCAACTTTGTCGTCAATTTTTGACCCGGCAGCCGCAATTTCTTCCTTAACAATATTTTTAATCTCTTCCTTTAGGTTATCATCCACAATATCGCCTCCTGTTGTATTGTATTCTGTTAACTAGCTTTGTGTTACGTAATCTGTATCTTCCGAGCGACAGGCTTTGTTTACCAAACAAAAAGACTGACAATAGTTCAAACTACTGTCAGTCTGCAAGTGTTAATGCCTACGTTTCTTATCTTTGGTTTTTGATAGCTTCTTTTTCGCTTGCTATAACTATTTATTTAAGATATTTTTTCAGCCATTGTCTAAAAAAGTTCAACTGTTCTGGTGTATGGAAGTAATGTTCACCATTATCCATTACTTCCAAGCTGCACTCAAATTTGTTTGCAAAAGAAGATACAACATCAAATTCGCAAAGATTATCTTCTTTTCCATAAAGGATGGCCGTAGGACTCTCCCAACAGACAATAGGATTTTCTTTGACGTAACAATAATAATCCCAATATAAAGTTTGACCAATAGGGGTTGGGATTTCCTGCTCAGCCTTTAATTGCTCTTTACTTACATGAAACCATGTCATCATATTGTCAATAATACGGCTCATGTCGACAATGGGCGATAAAAACAAACTTTGGTGTATAGAAACCTCCTTATAGGCAAGCAAACTAAAATATGCACCCATACTGCAAGCAAACAAGCTAATCTTATTGGAGCGCCTTGTGGCAAAATCCATGATTTTACAAAGATCATGGACACAATTTTGAACCTTGCATATCGTTGGTTCTGCTATTCTATCTCCATGTTGCGGCAAATCAAAGCTCAACACCTGATATCCTAGCGGAATTGCCTCCTCCGCAAGCATAGCAATCGGCACATCCGTTTTGTTCGACATATTTCCGTGAACAGCCACCATTATTTTAGTGTTTTTTTCACCCCAAAGAACGGCAGGTATGTTCTCAATTGATAAATTCTGCTTAATCATTTTTCCTCCATCTGTTACAGAGGAAGGCTCCTCCATAAACAATGTACATTTTTTAAATTAATCATATCTACATCCTCCTTTCCCGATTAACTTTAAACAAAAATTAATCGCAAGTATATCTTACAATATTTAACTATACCACAGCATCGCGAAAATTTCTATTATTTGTCAAATATCTCTGGTTTTTCTGCAAATAATTCAATCTTTCCACATTTCGGGCAAACATAGGTATCTAAGCCACAAACTTTAGCATTGAAGCCTTTTTTTCCTCTACTAAAACGTAGCCACCAGATGCACTTACGGCCGCCTTCTTCATATCAATAGTACAGTTTGTGCATTTTATTTCCATATATTTTACTTCCCTCCAAGTCTGCAAACGAAAGCTTTTCCTGATACGGGATTGTCACTATAATCTCTTTACCAAAATAGCCTTGTCCTGGCGCAGCAATCAGCACTCCCTTAGCAGCATAATAGCCACAAACAAATAGCCTCGTTTCATAAAGTCCCCCTTAGTTCTCACGCTAATTGGCTCTTACAGCATACCTTTCACTAGCAGCGCTCGGTTTTTAATGTCTATCATTTCCATAATAGCTAAAATCGAGGAAATCATCTACCTAAAAATTGCTTTTTTAGTACAAATATTGCTCAAGAAAAAAGAAAACTCCCGTATGTCCCCCAAGGGCATAGGAAGTTTTCCATCTGCGCTTTTATTTGATGACTAGAGTCTCCATTTATTTTTCTCCGATCATCTTGCGATATTGCGAAGGTGTCATCCCGACTTTTTCCTTAAATACTCTGGCAAAATTCCCGTTGTAATCCACACCACAAGCAGAAAATGCTTCGCTGATAGAAAGGCTGCGATCGCAAAGCTTATCCTTGAGTTTGCTTATTTTAATATCCTGATAATATTGTCTTTTTCTATGCGTGTGCTACCCTATCCTGTAGCTCTGCTTGTTTAGCGTCATTAAACCTATCAATTTCACTAAGATAACCACTAATTCTTCTTAATCGTGTAATCGGCGAACGTTCAACTGTTTTTATAATAACCTCGTCGCCGTCAATGTTAACAGAGATATAAGCGATTTCCTTACTAGGATACTTTTTACTCCAGTGTTTTAATTCATCTTCAACATATAAATTAAGTTCTTCAGGTTGTAATTGTTCATCATACTTCACTAAAATATTATTTATTGTCGTTTGCATGATTTCACCTCATACAAAATATAGCATACAAATGCAAAAAATACCTGAGCCGAAAGTCCTGTTTTGCTATGGGTACAATTTTGCCAGCCCATCATACTGTATTGTTTGGACTAAAAAATAACCCAGCACTAAGCCGGGCTATTTAACGCAATTTTATTGCTTGTATTAATTTGCCATTCTTCTAATTCCCTTAAGATATTTGGTAAGTTAGCTAAGATATCTCCTAATTCTTTGTCTGTCAAATTAATACTGTCATTTTCTTTTTCATCCATTACTAGCACCTCGTATATTTACACAATAATGATACGATTAATTATATATCAATTCGACAAAATATGCCACATTTTTGCTTTTAAGAAATCATCAAATATTTAGGGATTATTTAAACTCGCCTGAGATAAAATCAAACAATATCAGAATGAAAGTAAGTACTAGTAAACTAGCTCCCCAAGCCCACAATGGTCTCAAATAATGCAAACGTATAATAGAAAATATCGCAATATCAAATATTGCTGATGCAGAGGCCGACCAGCCATTACCATAAGAAATACCCTTAACTACATAATGATCAATAAATTCTAACCCTACATAAATACAGACCCACAATACTACATAGCCATATTGATAAAGTTTATTGCCGGTCGGATATTTTGAAAGATAGATAAAAGTAGACACCGGTAACATGAAAAAACTGTTAAGTAATTCGACTGTCGATGAGGTCTTTACAAGAATGTCCGGATTGTAGTACCAAAGGACATGATGATAGGTTAAAAAACTGACAAGTAGATTTGCAATAATTACAAATAAGACTGTTGAATAGTACTTTTGCCAGTTTTTCCAATCCCCTAGTCTCATGACAGCTATTAAAAATATAAGAAGCAGGCAAATTCTAAAAGCCGAAATTAGCAGCACTTGGATTCCCTCTTTCTTTTGACAGGCTATCTCTTCTCAATAATTACAAGTTCCGCATTGGATAAATAATTGGCCATCCTTGGCTCCCCACTTCTCCGAAAAGCTATGTATATTATACCCGCGAAACAAACAAAAAAGCCGTCCACCAGAATGTAGACGGCCGGAAGCTCCGGGACGGTTCCTGCGCTTCATCTCTTGTGCTATTCCTCAAAAATTATACTTTGATTATGCCAGTAACCCGCGCTATTTCTCATTATATTAAAAAGATAAAGGGCTTATTGCACAAATCAAATCTATGCAACAAACCCTTACATAATTACTGATATATTCTTGGATGAAACAGTTGATTTTTAAATGTTCTACCAGAGCAACTACTGCTCAAGCGTGCTATTGATGAAAATTAGAATCATTACTAAGATCCATTTCTTTAAGGGGAACAAGTTTAGTATTATTGGTAAATTTATAACCCAAATAGAAAGCTAAAAAGACCGGTATCCCGATATAGGCGACCGCAACATCATACCATTTGATGGTATCACCAATAAATGCTCCGTAGTTTTGACCGGCAATTACGATCGTACAGAGAATAACCGCAAATATAGGGCCAAACGGGAACCACATCGCCCGGTATTTGAGTTCCTTTAAGTCCCGTCCCTGCACAACATAGGCCCGACGAAAACGATAGTGGCTGATGGCGATGCCCAGCCAGGCAATAAACCCAATGACACCGGTAATATTAATCAGCCAGGTATACGCGGTTCCCTCACCGACCAATGAAGTCAGAAATGCCAGCATGCCGATGGAGGCAGTAAACAGCACGGCGTTGCGGGGAACATGGCGACTGCTGAGCTCGGCAAAGAAGGCCGGCGCTTTGCCCTCTTTGGCCATAGCGTAGAGCATGCGGGACGAAGCGTAAATACCGGAATTAGCCGCCGATAATACCGCAGTAAGGATTACGGCATTCATTAGCGAAGCGGCAATTGTCAAACCCGCCCGTTCGAATACCAAAGTAAAGGGACTGACGGCCACGTCTTCTATACCGCTTTTCAACAGGTTGGGATCTGTATAAGGCAAGATAAAACCTACGACCGTCATAGCACCAATATAAAATATAAGAATTCGCCAAAACACCTTGTTAATTGCTTGAGGAACATTCTTTTCGGGCTCCTCGCATTCACCGGCGGCTATGCCTACCAATTCAGTCCCTTGAAAAGAGAATCCGGCAATCATAAAAATGCCGATAACTGCGCCGATGCCGCCGACAAAAGGCGCTTCCCCGATAGTCCAGTTAGTAAAGCCAGGAGAATTTCCGCCCAAGAGGCCAAAAATCAGCAACACACCGGCAAAAAGAAAAATAATTACGGCACTAACCTTAATGCCGGCAAACCAATATTCACTTTCTCCATAAACTCGCGTCGACAGTAAATTCAACGTTATTAAGCCTGCAAGGAATATCGCAGACCATAGAATAGCAGGCGTATCCGGGAACCAGAACTTTACCAAGATAGCCGCAGCCACCAGTTCGGCAGCCAAGGTGGTAGCCCAGTTTAGCCAGTAATTCCAGCCAATAGCAAAACCAAAGGCCGGGTCAACAAACCGCCCGGCATAGGTTTCAAAAGAGCCGGCTATCGGTAAATAGGTAGCCATTTCACCTAAGCTGGTCATCAGAAAGTACACCATAACACCGATAATTGCATACGCCAATAGCGCACCGCCGGGGCCTGCCGTACTGATGGAAGCACCGCTGGCCACAAACAAGCCGGTACCAATAGCACCGCCGATGGCAATCATATACATATGCCGGGCTTGCAGACTCCGTTTTAATTTTTTTCCATTTTGTTGTTCAAAATCAATACCCGGGGTACTCTCAAGTTTGGCCACTAAGATCACTCCCATTTTGAAGTAACATCCTATTCGCTATTTCGCTTTACCTGTGTGTTCATTTTTTCTATGTAAATAAAAGGTTTCGCTCAGAAAGCGGAATTTGGAAATATAAACCTGCCGAAAAATTATATCGCTTTTATTTATAGTTGTGCAAGCAAAAGTATCCGCTCCATCCGGGAAGCAGGGGGACGACTTGGCAGTAAACCCTTCTTTAAATCCAAGGTCTTTAAATCCAAATCATAAATTATAATAATAATTTATCACTTTTATTGGAAGGGAAATTATTTAAAAAAAGTGAATTATAATAAATAAGATATAATTTATGTAAATTTAGTAAACTATTTCTATAATTTTTCCGAATTACGGATTGTATTATAAGCTGTCAAGTACGCTACATTGCTAAGAGGTAAATAAATTTGCGGAAGGGTGATACAAAGAAGAGCTAGAAACATAAGTAACCTTTTGGCATAAGCATATAAACAATTAATTTAAGAAGGGTTGAATGAAATGGAACTTAAAGATTTACATGTCCACGCAAAAGAATTAGAGTTTATTAAATCATTTTTTCCGATTGTTATGCCCGCCTTCGAGGATGGGGCAGTCTTCTTTGCAACTGATTTGACGGAGGTGACTTTCAAGCATACTGAAAACTTCGACTTCCCCGGACTTGATGTAGGCAACCAATTTAGCAAAGATGGTTTAGCTGCCAAAATCATTCAGGCCGGTCGTACCATGACGATTGAAATACCGCGGCAGGTTTATGGCAAGCGGGTATGTGCCATTGGCGGACCTGTATGGAACGATACCGACAGTGAAATTATCGGAGTATGGGCAATGGGTTCTCCCCGTGAGCATAAAATTGTTCAGTCTTTTGATATTTTTGCTCCCGTATTAGCCGACATGTTGCCGGAAGGTGGTTTCCTGGGTCTTT
Organism: Bacillota bacterium; assembly: GCA_023443285.1. Classification (GTDB taxonomy): domain Bacteria; phylum Bacillota; class Negativicutes; order Sporomusales; family Sporomusaceae; genus Sporomusa. The sequence goes on along the minus strand of JAEZVB010000072.1, from coordinate 8,224 downwards.
CTACCAAAGAGAAATTTTTAAAGCGTCAGGGATCAAAAAAATTTGATATACCAGGTATTCAGGCAGATTCCCCAGTCAGGGACGGAAGCAGTGCGGAACTAGTGTTTAAACAAAAAGAGATCGTCACCCAAGAGGTTGACGAATCCGTATTCGGAGTTCCGGTTCTTTCCACAACAGCGCCATTCTTTGACGAAAATACCGGGGCTATACTTGGAGGGCTGACAGTGGCATTGCCCCGCCAACTGGCAAAAGACCTTAAAACAATCGCTAGTTCCCTGGATCAGGGATTGACCGGCGTGTCGGCCTCTATTCAGCAAATCACAGCTGCTACTAATGATGTTAGCGGCAGCCAAAGCAACTTACATGAAGAAATCGGGAAAGTAAAAGAGCAGTTGGAAAGCATCAATAATGTTATGGGATTTATTAAAGAAATTGCAGATGAAACCAAGATGCTCGGCCTCAATGCGGCCATCGAGGCGGCCAGAGTAGGTGAAGCCGGCCGGGGGTTTGGCGTTGTGGCTGAGGAGATACGCAAGCTGTCGGAGGAATCGAAAAAAACAGTTATACAAATTAAAGAACTTACCCAACAAATTGAAAAATCAATGAATACGACAGCCGATGCATCACAGTCGACTCTAGCTGTAACGGAAGAAACTTCAGCCGCTGTCCAGGAAGTGAACGCGACAATTGAAGAAATGACCTGCTTAGCTAATAAACTCACAGAAACGGCAGCTAACCTGTAAAAGGAGGATCAAGAAACATGGCCAAGGAAAGCTTGAACCTTGTCGTGTATGTGCTGGAAGCAAATGATAAGGCGTATGAATACGGTATTCCCATTAACCAGGTGCACGAAATTACGCGGCCAGGAAACGTAATAAAACTACCCGGCATGCCGGATTTTATCGATGGAATCATGAATCTGCGCAGCGAGGTCATCCCGATACTCGACTTTAAGAAACGTTTCCAATTAGGTACAACCACAGCCAAAGACACTACACGGATTGTCGTAGTAAACATGAATAACCAAAAATGCGGTATTATTGTTGACGATGTTTTGGAAATTGTTCAGATTTCCGCGGAAAATATCAAAGCTGCGCCGACAATTGCCGGCGGAGTAAAATCCAACTTTATCCTCGGAATTTGCCGGGTAGATGAGCGGCTTATTATTGCCATCGATATTTTTAAGGTATTGACTGAAAGTGAACAAGCGGAAGTAGCATTGTTGGGCGCGTAGCTTTTATCAAGAGAGACAAGCTTGTAGTCTCTTGGGGGAACCTAAGACTCGTCCGCTATCCAAAACGTTTGACGAATCTTAGCTTGCTCAAAATACGGGGTCAGCCTCGACTATTGTCTACTAGAAATGGATGGATGCAAAATGGGTGTACATCTGTTAATCGATTTTGGAAGCACATATACAAAAGTAATTGCCGCCGATATTGAAAAAGAAATTATTATCGGTAGAGCACAGGCGCCTACAACGGTAAGTACCGACGTTACCATCGGACTCAACAATGCCCTGGCAAATTTATTCAAAACCTTTGGAATAGACGACAACCAAATTCAAGCTACCTACGCCAGCAGCAGCGCCGCCGGCGGTTTAAAAATGGCCGCTATCGGACTTGTCCCTGAACTGACATTAGAAGCCGCCCGCCGAGCAGCGTTAGGTGCCGGAGCAAAAGTTACCTGTTCCTACGGTTTTGAGATCAATAAGCAAATCGTTCACGAAATCGAGAGTGCCAAATGTGACATGATCCTTTTGTGCGGAGGAACTGACGGCGGAGATCAAAATGTAATTGTGCATAACGCAAAGCTACTGGCTGAATCCAATATTAAAGCTCCGATATTAGTTGCCGGCAATCGTGCTGCTACAAACCAAGTGCTCACTATTTTGGAGGAAGCAGGCAAGAAACTCTATTCGGCTGCGAACGTTTTACCAAGTCTTGATACCTTGAATGTAGAGCCTGCGCAAAAGAAGATTCGTGAAATTTTTATCGATCACATCACTAAAGCCAAAGGACTGGATAAAGCCCAGCACCTGATTGGTGATGTTATCATACCAACTCCTAAGGCAACGCTTCAAGCAGCAACCCTGCTTGCTGACGGAACCAAAAATGAACCTGGAATAGGCAGCGTGATTGTTGTTGAGGTTGGTGGAGCTACTACTAATATTCATTCTGTGATTGACAATTCGCCCGTAACCTATCAGGCGATTTTTAAAGGGTTGCCGGAAACAAGGGTAAAGCGAACAGTCGAGGGAGATTTGGGAATAAGATATAACGCACCAACTATTTATGATCATATTGGCAATGAGCGGTTTTTAACACAATTAAACGCACTTATGCCCTTTCCTGATGACGAACCAATAGATATTGAAAAATATATCAGCGAAGTATCCAATAATGTTGGCTATGTTCCTGCTAGTGATGTTGAATTCAACTTAGATATCACTTTAGCCGGCTTCGCAACTTCAATGGCAGTCCAGCGCCATGCCGGAACTGTAAAAAAAGAATGGACAGTTGTGGGGGAAGTCGTTGTTCAATACGGAAAAAACTTCCTAAAAACAGAAAACATCATTGGAACTGGCGGTATCTTTAAGTATGGCCTAAATCCGGAAAGAGTATTGCGTTCGGCACTATTCAGTGCAGAGACGCCGTGGAGCTTGAAACCGCAAGCTCCCAGCGCCTACCTGGATAGTAGCTATATTTTGTACGGGGTTGGATTATTAGCTGAGAAATATCCGGAACAAGCGCTGCGGATAGCCAAAAAATATTTAAAGCCAACTGCACTCTAATAAATTATGAGAAGGGTGGCTGAGTGATGAAAACGTAAAGGAGATTATTAATGCGGTGACCGTCTGGGACTAACGCATATTGGTACATAAGGAGAGATGAGAAAATGGCAATCAAAAACAAAAGGCTGACTGATGAAGAATTTTTTAAGATTCGGAAAGAAGAAGTCCTTCCCATGTGGGAAACGGGGAAAGGCGTCGAGAATCTAAGCGAATGTATTGAGATTGCGAAAGAGTTATCAAAGGGCAAAAACTTTGCAATGAAGCTGAAAGAAGCTAAGGAAAAAGGAACACATATTCTTATACCTCAGTTTGGACGAGCCCTCACCGAATATACAATTGAAGGGTTAGAACATGTTGAGGCCAATTCGGATTTAGCCCCTAATGGCGCGTGGCTTATCTACTCTGACTCTTACACTAGGAAATTAGATTTTAAGAGTGCTCAGGGCGGCATCGAGCGTAGTAAAAAAGAGGGTATGTCAATGCTCAACGGCTGGCCTATAGTGAATTTCGGAGTCGAAGAAGCGCGTAGAATTATGAAATCAACCAAAGTGCCTCTCAGCTTCAATTCAACCGACGAAGACGGACGACTGGCTGCTGAGATTGCCCTGGCGGCCGGTTGGAACTCTTGTTTTGTCAGGTCACTTCAGGAAGTAATAGCGCATTGTAAAAACATACCTTTGGAAGAAGAAATCAGATTAAACCAGTACGAAGCGCGCCTTGCCGGTATATACACAGAAAATGGCGTTCCTATATGCCCGTGGAACCCCAGCAACCTCTCTGGCTATGACAGTGCAGGCTATCGGTGCTTCGTAAATGTCTCCGAATCTTTGCTGGCTGCCGAGCAAGGAGTAAAATATCAATTCCTGGAGCTTGGACAAAATATGAATCTGATTCAGGATATTGCCATGATCAGAGTCACAGAAAAACTCAGTAACGAATACTGCAAACGCTTTGGCTACGATGTGGAATTCTTTACAGGCGGTTTCCCCTTCTTGGGCGCTTGGCCTCCACGTGAGGAAGAAGCCAATGCCATGATCGCCTGGAATGCTATCATCCCAATAATGTGCGGTGCTACCGGAGTTATCCTGAAGTGTCAGGACGAAGCATTTGCAACCCCGACTAAGGAGAGCATGGCTAAGTCGGTAAGAATTGCACGGCACCTCATTACTCTGATGGGTACCCAGAAAATTCAAGATAATGAGGCGTTAAAGCTGGAAGAGGCAATGATTGAAGCGGAAGTAAGAGCAATCATGGAGAAATGCCTGGAGGCAGGCGACGGCGATATGGCAGTCGGCATGTGCAGAGGCGTCGAGGCCGGCTGGGTCGATACCATGCTTACCCCCTGGAAATACAACAAGGGAAATGTCATGGTCATGCGCGACGCAGAAAACGCCGTGAGATACTTCAATACCGGCGATATTCCCTTGCCACCGGAAGTTAAAGAATATCACAAAGCAAAACTTGCAGAAAGAGCCAAAAAGGAAGACCGGGAGCTGAGCTTTGACATGGTGGTGCAGGATTTGCAATTTGCTTCTAGGATTGCGAAGTAGTTAGATGAATTTTCATATAAACACATATGAAAATAAAGAAAACACGGTTTGCACCGAGCCTTTGGCAAAGGTGGAAGTCGATGCTCTTCTTATCCTGTTTTTAAGAAAGTTATACTTTCTGTTAGGGTAAAAATTTACAAGCAATTAGGAGGAAGAAATGGAAAAGAGAAAGGTTAATAAAAGTGTAGTTATCGGCACCATCGGCGCCGATGCACATATGATCGGTGGTTGGGTTCTGCAAAAGACTTTTAAAGATGCGGGCTTTGCCGTTGCTTTCCTGGGTGCTGTCGTTCCACAACAGGAATTTATCAATGCCGCAATAGAAATCAATGCTGATGCTATTCTTGTTTCTTCAATGTACGGAATGGGTCTCCTAGACTGCGAAGGCTTTAGAGGAAAATGCATTGAAGCCGGCTTAAAAGATATCATCCTCTATGCGGGTGGTACAGTTGCCGCTCCGCTTGAGCTTGATAAGAATTGGCCTGAGATTGAACGTCGGTTCGGAGAAATGGGTTTCAACCGGGTTTTCCGGGTTTCTACAACTGCATCGGAAGTGCTTGAGGCTTTGAAGGAAGATTTGAGTATCGCCTAAATGATTGTTTCCCGCGGTTTATTTAGCACCTAAAAACGCCATTTATCTAGCTTTTCCCTATAAAAAGGCTTTGCGAAAGAATCCTCGCAAAGCCTTTTTGGTCTCAATAAAAGTTCCTCAGGTTGTAACTGAAAACAGAACTATTTTTCCCAAACTAACATATGGTGTAGTTAGAAACCCGGAAGGAGCGTCAAAAATGCGTATTCTCTTTCTGGAAAGCGGCAAAATATGGCCTTACACGTTACCCCAGGGTCTTGTCGACCTCGGACATGAAGTTTCGATCTCCGGGCCTTTGAGCAAAGAAAATATTGCACAATTAATTGTAAAATTCAATCCTGACTTTGCCGTTTCGATTGGCTGGGGATATGAAAACATGGAAAAAAAGCCAAAATGGATTCGCCAGGCGATACAAGAAACAGGTATTCCGCTGGTGTATTGGGCGATTGAAGACCCTGCTTTTACGAAAAAATTCTCTTTACCGTTAATTACCGCGATGCAGCCGGATTTCGTTTTTAGCCTTTGCCCTAAAACAGTAGACCTTTACCGACAAAAGGGAATTAACGCCGCTCATATGGAGTTTGGCTTCAATCCCCATATTCATAAGTATGACCCGGCCTTAGCCGATTTCAGTAATTCAATTGTCGTTGTCGCCAATGCCTATCCTCATGTCCTGGGAACACAGCCTAACCATTACCGTCACACAGCCATTAACACGTTAATTACACCTTTGTTAAAAAATAATGTCCGCATTAATTTCTGGGGACACGATTGGGATAAACTGTCCGCTTACGGACTTACTATTTCTAAAAGCCAGTTACATGGCTTTATGCCTTATGTGCATACAAATCAAATCTATAGTTCTGCCGGCATAGTGCTTGGACTACAAAATTATCAACATATTGTGTCGCAGCGCACCTTTGAGGTTTTGGGTTCAGCCGGATTTCTTCTTACCATGGATACGCCTGCGGTACGCAAAATTTCGCCGGATATTGTTACAACCGCGTCGCCGGAACAAACTTTGCAGTTAGTCGAATACTATTTACACCATCCTGAAAAGCGTAAACAAATCAGTAAAGCTGGGCAACAGGCAGTTTGTCATCATACTTACCGGCAGCGCGCCGCCTATATGCTACAGGTTTTGCATGAACAAAAAATTATTTGTTCACATTGAGGAGGTACTTGTTTATGCGTATTCTGTTTATGCAAAGCTCCCCCGTATGGATACACGGCCTTCCCAACGGCTTTCTTGATAACGGGCATCAAGTTAAAGTTTCCGGACCATTAACCGCAAAAAATATTCCACAAATGCTCGCCGAATTTTGCCCCGAACTTATGATAACAATTGGCTGGACTGCTGAAACTGTTGGGTTCAGGGCAACATGGATCGGTGAACACGTCAAAGCTTCGAACATTCCACACATTTACTGGGCAACGGAGGATTCACCAAACGGTCAGTTTTTTGCTCTATCTTATATTACTAAAACACAACCGGCTTTTGTTTTCACAATTTGTCCCGCTGCAATTGATAATTATCGCCGCCACGGCATAAAAGCGGCCTATTTGGATTTTGGGTTTCATGCAAAAGTTCATTATCCTACTGATATGGAAGAGAAGTACCGCAGTGATATTGCCACTGTTGCCAATGCGTATCCTGCGCTTGCTGCGCATAAACCCTATCATTACCGGCTGCAATCCATTAACGCCCTTATTCATCCATTACTGCAGCAAAAACTGCGGATTGATTTTTGGGGAGGCGGCTGGGATAAAATGGGCGAACGATTAGGCGACATTCCTATCGATTGGCTGCACGGTTCTTTGCCGTATACGGAGGCCAATAAGGTTTATAGCTCGGCCAAAATTATCCTCGGCCTGCAAAATCATCCGTCACAGCTCACCCAGCGGGTATATGAAATTTTAGCTTCAGGCGGTTTTTTGCTTACCAATGATACGCCTGCAGTCAGGCAATTGTTTGAACCAAGCAAAGACCTGGTTGTAACTGCATCGCCGTCAGAAACGGTCAGCCTAGTACATTACTACCTCAATCATCCCATAGAACGCGAAAAAATCCGCCGCCAAGGGCAACGCTCCGTAAAGCGACATTCCTACGGCAGCAGAGCTGCGTATATACTGAAAGTTTTGCAGAACGAGGGTATAATCACTGCTTCGCAGGCTTCATCTAAACTGAATTCTCCCTAAATACACCATCTATTGGAGTTTGGATACGCTTGACTGGAAAGAGCTAACGGCGGCAGAAATTTTAGGCCGCATTGCCAGTAAAGCCCACAATGGGGCTATTGTTTTAATGCATTTAACTGGCCCCAACACCGCCAGTGCTACAGACCAGATAATACCGTTTCTCCAGCAGCAGGGATATCAGTTAGTTACCGTGACTGAACTGCTAGATGATAGTTGATAACATGCGAGGAGGCCACTCCTGTGCGTATTTTGTTTTTAGAAAGTCATCCGATGTGGGTTCATGGCCTTCCTAACGGCTTTATTGATGCCGGACATCAGGTCAAAATCTCCGGATCGTTAACTGCCGAAAATATTCCCCGGTTGATTAGTAATTTTTGTCCTGACCTGATCTTTACCATGAGCTGGACTCCCGAGAATACCGGTAAGAAACAAGCCTTAATCAGGAAATACGTTAAGGCTTCCGGCATTCCGCATATTTACTGGGCAACAGAAGACCCAACACATACAAAAGTATTTTCCTTACCTTATATTCAAAAAGTAGAGCCGGATTTTGTCTTCACAATATGCCCTTCATCAATTGCATTTTATCGACAGCAGCAAATTAGTGCAGCTCATTTGGACTTTGGCTTTCATGAAAAAGTCCATTATGCAACTGACATTATGCCGCAATACCGCAGTAACATTGCACTTGTGGCTAATGCCTATCCCCTACTTACCGAACGCTATCCCCACCATTACCGGCTACAGTCCATGCAAAATCTTATTTATCCTTTACTTAAGGCGAAACTGCGTATTGATGTTTGGGGAAAGCAGTGGGACAAAATGAGCGGCGGCTTAAGTGACATTCCCATAGATTGGCTGCACGGTTACCTGCCTTATACCGAAGCCAACAAAATATATAGTTCGGCAACCATTGTCATCGGTTTACAAAATCACCAGACGCAGCTTACCCAGCGAGTATATGAAATTCTCGGTTCAGGCGGTTTTTTACTTACCAATGATACACCGGCAGTCAGGCAGCTCTTTGAACCTGGCCAAGACCTAATCGTAACTGCATCGCCGCAAGAAACGGCGACACTTGTACACTATTACCTG